>NZ_JBSWYB010000009.1:0-145703 GCF_056160905.1 Leisingera sp. ABD4_442
TCCTTGCGTGCCTGTTTCCACCGGGGAGGGGCCCGGGGGGCGTGGCCCCAGATCGAGGATGAGGCCGCATTCTTGCTTCCGCTGATCTTGTCAGATCAACCCCCAAAACACGTTCCCGCCCCCCCCCCCCGCGCGCCCCCCGGCCCAAGGCTATGGACGGCATCTTTGATGCAGGCCATAGGCGCGGGAGACTGCCCCCCTTACCCGGGCCCCCTTACCCGGGCCGCCCTGCCTGTTGCCTCCCTGCCCCGCTTTGCCGCGGATGCTGCTTCTGGCTGCGAAACCCTTGCCCCATTCCGGTACAGGTCCTATTCAATCGAAAACCCGGTTGACCACGGCAGGCAGGCTTTTCATGCGCATTCTGATCACCAATGACGACGGCATCAGCGCCGAAGGGCTGAAGGTTCTGGAGACCATCGCCCATGAGGTCGCAGGCCCGGACGGCGAGGTCTGGACTGTGGCGCCCGCGTTTGAGCAATCCGGCGTCGGCCATTGCATCAGCTACACCCGCCCCACCATGCTCAGCCAGCTGGGCGCGCGCCGCTTTGCCGCCGAAGGCTCCCCTGCCGACTGCGTGCTGGCGGGCATCCATGTGGCGATGCATGATCAAAAACCGGATCTGGTGCTGTCAGGGGTGAACCGCGGTAACAACTCTGCCGAAAACGCGCTCTATTCCGGCACCCTCGGCGGCGCGATGGAGGCGGCGCTGCAGGGCATCCCGGCAATGGCGCTATCGCAGTATTACGGCCCCGCCAACCGCGAGACAGATAATCCGTTCGAGGCCTCCGCCGTGCATGGCGCTGCCCTGGTTAAAAAGATCCTGGCGGCGCAGCCGCAGGACGGCCAGGACTACCGGCTGTTTTACAACATCAACTTCCCGCCGGTGCCGGCCGCGGATGTGAAGGGTGCGCGGGTTGCGCCGCAGGGTTTCCGCCGCGGCAGCCATTTCTCGGCTGAGGAGCAGCTGTCGCCCACCGGGCGCCGCTACCTGTGGATCCGCGGCGGCAACCAGCATGTGGAAACCGCCCCCGGCTCCGACGCGGCGGTCAACCTGGATGGCTATATCTCCGTCACCCCGATGCGCGCCGATCTGACCGCGCGGGACGCGATGGAGGCATTGAAGGCGATTGAAAGCTCCGGCGTATGAGCGGACCCGATCCGGAAACCAAGATGCAGTTCGTCTACTCCGTGCGCTCGCGCGGGGTCACGGACCAAAAGGTGCTGGAAGCGGTCGAAGAGATCGACCGCGGGCTGTTCGTGCGCGGCATCTTCGCGGAACGCGCCTATGAGGACGTGCCGCTGCCGATTGCCTGCGGACAGACCATTTCCCAGCCCTCGGTGGTGGGCATGATGACCCAGGCGCTGCAGGTCAACCCGCGCGACACGGTGCTGGAGATCGGCACCGGCTCCGGCTACCAGGCTGCGATCCTGTCGAAACTGGCGCGCCGGGTCTATACCATCGACCGCCACGCCCGCCTGGTGCGCGAGGCGCGGGCGGTGTTTGAGCAGCTGCAGCTGGCCAATGTGACCTCGCTGGTGGGCGACGGCAGCCACGGGCTGACCGAGCAGGCCCCCTTTGACCGCATCATCGTGACGGCGGCCGCCGAAGACCCGCCCGGACCGCTCCTGGCGCAGCTCAAGGTGGGCGGCATCATGGTGCTGCCGGTGGGCCAGTCCGACCATGTGCAAACCCTGATCCGGGTCCGCAAGACAGAGCACGGGCTCGACTATGACGAACTGCGCCCGGTGCGTTTCGTGCCGCTGCTGGAGGGGCTGGGCAAGGACAGCTAGGGCCGCTTGCCTGCGAACCTGCCGCTGGCATTTGAAATCCGCGCCAGCCGGGACTAAGTTACCGGCGGATTTCAGCCGCCGCCCCGGCGGCATCGGCTATAGTGATTGACGCGAGAGAATCCCCGCGAAAAAGGGGAACTGTGTTTTGAGGAGAGCAAGATGACCCGGATCCCCCCCGCCCGGACCGCATCCCGCGGGCTGACCCGCTTCAGCCTGCCCCGGGCCCGGCTGCTGGCCCTGCTGCCGCTGGCCGGGGTGCTGGCCGCCTGCCAGGGCCCGCTGGATTATGACCTGCGCGGCCAGCTGGGCGCCTTCAACACCGCCGGCGCGGCCCAGTCGGCCACATCCAGCCGCCCCTCCCCCGACAGCCGCGGGCTGATCACTTACCCGTCCTACCAGGTGGCCGTGGCACAGCGCGGCGATACCGTGTCGGATGTTGCCGCCCGCATCGGCCTGCCGCCGCAAGAGGTCGCCCGCTTCAACGGGATGGAGACCGGCGACAAGATGCGCCAGGGCGAAGTTCTTGCGCTGCCGCGGCGGGCGCCTGACAGCCTGCCGGGTTCCGGCACCGCCACGCCGGGTTCGGTCGATATTGCCACCCTGGCGGGCCAGGCCATCGACACCGCGCCGCTGACCTCTCCGAATCCCGGCTCTGTCACCACAACCGCGATCCAGCCTGCGCCCAAGCCGAAACCTGCGGTGGTGCAGGACGGACCGGAGCCGGTGCGCCACAAGGTGAAGCGCGGCGAGACCGCCTATACCATCTCTAGGCTCTACCAGGTGCCGGTGAAATCGCTGGCGGAATGGAACGGGCTGGGCAGCGATTTTGCGGTGCGTGAAGGCCAGTTCCTGCTGATCCCGCTGAAAGAGGAACCGGCGGCAGAGCTGGCTCCGGCCGCCGTTGCGGCAGAGGTGACGGAACCGGGCGAAGGCACCGCAACGCCGGTGCCGCCCAGCGCCAGCCAGCCGCTTCCGGAGGAGAAGGTGGAACCTGCAGCCGTCAAGCCCGCGGCTGAGACCCTGCCCAAGCCGGAGCTGCCGGAACCAACCCGCGCCAGCAGCGCGGCAATGGCCTATCCGGTGCAAGGCAAGATCATCAAAACCTACGCCAAGGGGCGCAACGACGGCATCGACATCGCCGCGGCGCCCGGCGCGCCGGTCAATGCCGCCGAGGCGGGCACCGTGGCCGCGATCACCAAGGATTCCAACAATGTGCCGATCGTGGTGATCCGCCACAGCCAGAAATTGCTGACCGTCTATCAGAACGTCGGCAATATCACCGTGAAAAAGGGCGAAAGCGTGGTGCGCGGCCAGCGCATCGCCTCCCTGCGCGAGGGCGACGACGCCTATGTGCATTTCGAAGTGCGCGACGGCTTCGAAAGCATCGACCCGCTGAGCTACTTGAACTGACGGCGGCAGCAGGCAGCTGGCAGGCTGAACCCTGGCCGCAGCCGCCGCCCGTCCCCGGGCTTCATTGCAGGCCCGGCTGCCCAGTGCCGTGCTTCGGGCTTCTTTCTGGTCAGAAACACTCCGGGGGAGCCGCCGCAGGCGGCGGGGGCAGCGCCCCCCCCTGCCACCACCTGCAGCCCGGCCAGGCGGCGCTGCTATTTCAGCGCAACGCCACCCCGTGCCGCCCGGCCAGATCGGTGAAGAACTGCCAGGCCACCCGGCCTGAGCGCGCGCCGCGTGTCGCCTGCCACTCAACCGCTTCGGCGCGCAGATCCTCCGCCGCCACCTCGACGCCGTAAGCCGCGCAATAGCCCTCGATCATCGCCAGATACTCATCCTGATCGCAGGGGTGGAAGCCCAGCCACAGCCCGAACCGGTCGGACAGAGACACTTTCTCCTCCACCGCTTCCGACGGGTTAATGGCGCTGGAGCGTTCGTTCTCGATCATGTCCCGCGGCATCAGGTGGCGGCGGTTGGAGGTGGCATAGAACACCACATTCTCCGGCCGCCCCTCGATCCCGCCGTCCAGCACCGCCTTTAGGCTCTTGTAGTGCTGGTCATCATGGCTGAACGACAGGTCGTCGCAGAACAGGATGAAGCGGTGCGCCGAGCCGCGCAGGTGCCCCAGCAGCCGCGCCACCGAAGGCAGATCCTCGCGCTGCAGCTCCACCAGTTTCAGCTGCGGGTGATCCCCAACCAGCGCGCCATGCACGGCCTTCACCAGGCTCGACTTCCCCATCCCCCGCGCGCCCCACAACAGCGCGTTGTTGGCGGCAAAGCCCTGCGCAAAACGGCGGGTGTTCTCCAGCAGCGTATCGCGCGCGCGGTTGATGCCCACCAGCAGCTCCAGATCAACCCGGTTGACGCTCTCCACCGGCTCCAGCCGCTCCGGCCCCACATGCCAGACAAAGGCAGAGGCCGCATCGAAATCGGGCGTCTCCAAAGGCGCCGGAGACATCCGCTCCAGCGCCTCGGCAATGCGGGTCAATGCGATCTGGTCCATAGGGTGCCTCCGTCGGTTAGCTGACGGATTTCAAAGCATGTTCGGGAGAGGCCGGCAAGGGGGCTGGGCCGAGCTTGGAAACCATCAAGCTCACAATCCACTACGCTGGGATTTATAAATTCCTTCCTGATACCCTAGACGATCTATCCGCGGCTTGAACTCCATCGGCGGGTTCAAACCAAGATCTTTGGCTGTCAGAAGCTCGATGATAGCCAATCCAACATCTGATGAAATCAATAGGCTTCGCACCCATGCAGCCTCGGACTGCTCATCTCCATGCGAGATTTGATTCCTAAGCCTTGCAATCTGCTTTGCGTGCGTTTCGTCACGATCAAGGCCAAGAGGGCCACATTCTTCGAAGGCTAACACTAACAGATCCTTCAAACTTAACTCTTTTGGATACCTAGGAGATGCAAACTCCTCAGCAAAATCCTGCACGCTTTCTGGTGCATTTTTCATAAAATCATTGTAAGAACGAATACCATTCGTGTACTTTTGTCTCTTCGCTTTATGGTCCTTCTCAGAGTACCTTTGGCGCAACCACTTTTCAATATACCCTATTGTTCTCGAAAACCTTTCAATAACACCCAAGTTGGCTGACAATAATGTTGTCACCACGAAAATTCGCCTCTTGATGTCTTCATTCTTCCAAGCGCGCTCCATCAGTTCCGGAATTACATCTATTGGCTCACCCACTTTTATGCATATGTCATGCAAATAGTCGGATTTCTTCCTTGCATGTACTCCCATTCTCATAGGGGAGTCTATTTCCCGCTTTGCACGCACTGAAACTTTGAACTCCCCTGCGGCACATCCCCCTAAAAAATCAACAAATGCCAAATGAAACCGCGCCCATCTTCTTGCGACCCAAACGTCAATTCCACTTGGGCAAACTAGCCGAGTGTGAGCCCTGGCTACAATTTCCCTAGAAAACTCGTCAGTCCGGTAGGAAATTTTGAACTCCAAATTTCCCAAGCCCTGCAAAGTCCTCGAAGACTCAAGCATTGATGTTTCAAAGGGGTAGCCTTGTGGCTTCGTTGCCCCTTCATTTTTTGACTGCTGTTCACCAATCAAGGTAAGAGTTTCAGACCAAAACCCAATCTTAAATATTGCTTCTTTGTCGTCACCGTCGATATGCTCATTTTCAATCAAGTCGCTTACCGAACCAGATTGGCGCGCCGAAACTCGATACCCTTGCGCCAACTGCCCCCCACCAGTTGAGTTTGAGAAAGGCTCAAGTAAAGTAACTGGACGGCATGAGTTAAGCCAGCCGTGAACCACGTACTTTGAATGGTCGCCTATCATTCGGAATGGTTTCGTAGAGTACAATTCGTTGTAGCTGTAGAGCTGAAACTTGACACTTTCTGAGTTATCATCAGGGAAAGTCAGAACTCCCGTCCACGAGCATGGGACTTCTTCGCTTTCATCAATGGTCAATGTATATGAGCCAGAACTTTTTTCACTCATTTCCACTCCCTGAGATTTTTTAAAAAATACCAAATGATGTCGGCCGAAGCCCATTCTTTGAGAAAAAAACGCGCCCTCCCGGGCGCGCTTTTCTTTTCCAAACCCTCTCCGGCCTATTTGCCCTTGCCGTCCTCAGCGTCGAACTCGGCCATCAGCGGATCGTCGGGATGGGCCTCCATCTCGTCTTCATCATCATAGTAACCCTCAGCACGCAGCTTCGCCTCGCGCTTGGCTTCGACCCTGCGGACCAGGAAGATCGAGATTTCATAGAGCCCGTAAACTACCACAAACAGGATAATCTGGGTGATCACATCCGGCGGGGTCACAAGTGCCGCCAGCACCAGGATCGCCACCACCGCGTATTTGCGGACCGACCCCAGACCCTCGGCGCTAACCAGCCCGGCCTTGCCCATCAGCGTCAGCAGCACCGGCAGCTGAAAGCACAGGCCAAAGGCCACGATGAACTTGATGGTGAGGTTCAGATACTCCTGCGCTGAACCCTGGAACACCACGCTCAGGCCCTGGTTCACCTCTTCGCCGGTGACCGCCTCGCCGCCGGCCCCGAACTGCTGGAAGCCCAGGAAGAAGTCATAGGCCAGCGGGGTGACCACATAGAAGGCAAAGCTGGCGCCCAAAAGAAACATGAAGGGCGAGGCCACCAGGAACGGCAGAAACGCCCCCTTCTCGCTCTTATACAGCCCCGGCGCCACAAACCGCCACATCTGGAACCCGATATAGGGAAACGCCAGGATAAAGCCGCCCAGGAAGGAGATCTTGATCGCGACAAAGAAGCCTTCCTGCGGGCTGATGAAGATCAGCGCACAGTCCTGGCCGCCTTCGGCCAGCACCTCGCACAGGGGCGCGGTGAGGAAGTTGAACACCGGCGTCGCCACGGTGAAACAGATCACCATGCCGACGATAAAGGCCACCACCGAATGAATGAGCCGCGACCGCAGCTCGGCCAGATGCTCAATCAGCGGCGCGGTTGAGTCGTCGATCTCTTCCGTCTTGCTCATGACTTGGCCTCATCTTCCGTCTTTGCCGCATCAGGTGCCAGCGCGGCCTCATATTCCTCGGCCTTGGCCAGTGCCTCTTCGGCCTCGCGCGCTTTGCGCTCTGCGGCGGCACGGGCGGTTGACGCCTGGATCTTCTTGGCATCCGCCGCGCGCTGCGCCGCCAGCTTGCCGGTCTCGCTTTCGGGATCGAATTTGGTCGGGTCGATCGACGTCGCCATCTCCTGCGCCGCCTGTTTGACCCCGTCCATGGCGGTGCCGACAGGGTTGCTGGCGGCCTTCAGCCCCTTGGCGACCTCATTCACCCCGGCCTCATCCGCCGCGTCATGCATCGCCCGGCTGAACTCGCGCGCCATGCCCCTGGCCTTGCCCACGAACCGCCCGACATTGCGGAACAGCACCGGCAGGTCCTTGGGGCCGACGACGATCAGCGCAACAACGCCGATGACCAGCAGCTCGGTCCACCCAAGATCGAACATCCGGGCTTAGGCCTTGTCTTTTTCGGTCTCGGGGGTGACGTCCTTGGCCTCGGCAGAGGCGTCTTCTTCCAGCTCCTTGGTGCCTTCGTTGATGCCTTTCTTGAACGAGGTGATGCCCTTGCCGACCTCGCCCATCAGCGAGGAAATCTTGCCGCGGCCGAACAGGACCAGAACCACAACGGCGATGAGCAGCAGGCCAGGCAGGCCGATATTGTTGAGCATGAGAGTCTCTCCTTAGTAATCCGGCGCGGATTGGCAGCACCGGTGGCATTGTTCGCTACGGGTTTAGCGCGGGCGCGGCTTTGAGCGAAAGCAACTCCGCGCGCAGAAAGCGCCTGCCAGCGGGGGATTTCGAAGTTTTTGCCGCCCGCCCGCATCCAACTGACAGGTTTATGTCAGTTGGAGGTCGGTAAATTCAGCCCATCACATGAACAAAGGAGAAACGTGATGAGCAAACATGTCGCCGAAATCGTGACCTTCAAACTGGCCGACGGCGTGAGTCCCGCGGATTTCACCGCCCTGATGCAGCGCACCGAAGCCTTCGTGCGCGCCCAGGACGGTTTTGTCACCCGCCAGCTGAGCCAGGGCGAAGACGGCAAATGGACTGACTATGTGGTGTGGAAGGACATGGCAACGGCCAAGAAAGTGGCGCAGACCTTCATGCAGCAGGACTTTGCCCCCGAAGTTGTTGCGGCGCTGGCGCCGGACAGCGCAGCCATGCGCCATGAAGAGGTGCTGTGGCAGATGGCGCCGTAACACCCCCGGGCTGCGCCCTCAGGTCAGCAGGGCCAGGCGCAGCCCTTGACCTCCCCGCTCCCCCGCGCAAAGGCTAGGCCCATGCGCCGCACCGACCGCCTTTTCGAAATCATCCAGATCCTGCGCGACGGCAAGCTGCACCGCGCCCAGGACATTGCCGAGCGGCTGGAGGTCTCCACCCGCACCATTTACCGCGACATGGACACGCTGGCGGCCTCCGGCGTGCCGGTGGAGGGCGAGCGCGGCGTCGGCTACATGGTGCGCGAACAGATCAGCCTGCCGCCGCTGACCCTGACGCCAGAGGAGCTGGAGGCGCTGAACCTCGGCATGGCCATCGTCGCCGAAGCTGCTGATCCGGATCTGAAGGCCGCCGCCCTGTCGCTGGCCGCCAAGGTGGACGCGGTGCTGCCAGAGCAGACCATTGCCGAGGCCGACGCCTGGAAATTTGCGGTCTACACGTTCTCGGACGCCGCCCGCGCGCTTGCCCATATGCCCACGCTGCGGGCCGCCATCAAAGCCCGGCAGAAACTGCAGCTCAGCTACCGCCGCATCGACGGCACCCTGACGGAACGCAGGATCCGCCCCTTGCACATGGAATACTGGGGCCGCGTCTGGACCCTCACGGCCTGGTGCGAAACGCGCGGGGATTTCCGGGTGTTCCGGGTGGACCTGATCGAAGACGCGCAAGCCCTGCCCGAATTGTTCGTGGACGAACCCGGCAGGCGCCTGCAGGACTATGATCCTAACGGCTCCTGAAACCGCTTCTTTCTGGTTGCAAATACCCCGGGGGAGCCGCCAGCGGCGGCGGGGGCAGCGCCCCTACCCCAGCTCGAAACTGGTCACGCCGTAAATCAGCTCCAGCTCCAGCTGCGGCGCCGGCCCGCGGTACATCCGGGCGGTCTCAAACACCGGCTCCAGCCCCAGGGACCGCGCCAGTTCCACTGCCTCCGCATGGGGTTCTGACACATCCAGGAAAACCTCCTGCCCTTCTGGAACTTCCTGCAGCAGCCGCGCCAGCACTGCCTGTGCCGCCGGACAGGACAGCGCAACCAGCGGCCCGATTTTATACCCGTTGCCGCAGGGACGCAGGGTGGCAAACCCTGCCAGGCCTCCGTCCCGGTACGCCGCAAAGGAGTGATGCCCCTCTGCCCCCAGCCACTGCTGCCAGAACGCCCGGCGCGGTGCGGGAAAAACGCGGGCGTCCAGCGCTTCCATCTCCGCCGTGGGGGCTGTCAGAACCTGAATTTCGAAATCCGCTGCCCCCGCCGGGCCGCCGGACGGCACCCCGCCAAATCGGATGTTGCGGTACGCCAGCTCAAAGCCCGAGCGGCGGTAATTCTCCTGCTGGTCCGCCACACCGTCCAGCCCCACCACACGCCCCCCCGCATGCTCCAGCGCGTTTTGCCACAGCGCATAGCCATAGCCCTGCCCCCGATGCTCCGGCGCCACGATGTAAAAGCCGAGGAAGGCAAAGCTGCTGCCGTAGTTCACCACCGAGATACAGGCGATCATCTGCCCGTCCAGGAACCCGCCCCAGAACCCTTGGCTGTCAACAGAGGCAAAGCAGGCGGCATCCTGATGGCCCGGGTTCCAGCCCTCGCGCGCGGCCCAGTCCGCCGCAGTCTGGATTTCCGCGCTTGCCAGCGGCCTGATCTGATAGCTGCCCTGCATCTGCACCTCCTGTTCACTTGGGTGCAGAATGCCCGCTAACGCCTAGGCAGGAAAGACAAAACAGCGGTTGCGGCGCACTGTCAGCCACATCACCCGGCCCTTTTCCGGCAGGAACACATTGGGCACCGTCGCCTTCAGCACCGAACCGTCAAAATCCATCCGGAATTCCACCAGGCTCTCGCTGCCCAGAAAGCGCGCGCGCTCAACAGTCGCGCGGGCCGGCACGCCGTCGCTGGGGGTCGGCAGCGGCCCCTGGCCGCCGCGGTCAAAGTCGATGCGCAGATGCTGCGGGCGGAACACGATCTCCACCGCAGTGCCGTCCGCATTCCCCGGCGCCAGGAACTCGCCAAAGGCGGTCCGCGCCAAGGCGCCGTTCACCTCGGCCTTCAGCACGTTCACATCGCTGAAGAAGGAAACCGCCGCCTTGTCCACCGGGTGGGTATAGACGTTGTAGGGCGCCCCCTGCTGCACGATCCTGCCGCCGCGCATCAGCGCAATCTCATCGGCCATCCGCATCGCCTCTTCCGGCTCATGCGTGACCAGCAGAACAGCCGTGTCTTCCTCTTTCAGAAGGCTCAGCGTCTCGTCGCGGATGCCGTCGCGCAGCCGGTTATCCAGGCCCGAAAACGGCTCATCCATCAGCATGATGCGCGGCCTGGGCGCAATCGCACGCGCCAGCGCCACCCGCTGCTGCTCGCCGCCCGACAGCTGATGCGGATAGCCGTCGATGAACCGCTTCAGCGACACCCGGTTCAGCAGCTCCTCGACCCGCGCGCGTTTCTCGTCCCTGCTGCCCTTCAGACCAAAGCCGACGTTGTCCGCCACGCTCAAATGCGGAAACAGGGCAAAGTCCTGGAACATCAGCCCGATCTCCCGCCGCTCCGGCGGCACCCGGAACACGGTGTCGCAGATCAGCTTGCCATCAACATAGATCTCGCCCGAATCCTGCATCTCCACCCCGGCAATCATCCGCAGCGTGGTGGACTTGCCGCAGCCCGAGGGGCCCAGCAGGCAGGTCACCTGCCCCGCCTGGATCTGCAAGGAGACATCATCCACCACCGCACGGCCCTCGAAGAACCGCTTGATGTTGCGGATCTCCAACCGCGGCGGGGCCATGGTGCTGAGCATGTCGGCTGGGGCAGTATTCATGAGGCCTCGGGGCTGTTTCCGATGAAAACGCTTAGGTTCACGCCGGGATAGCAACCCTGCGGCGGGGCCGCAAGCGGTCTGAATTGCAGGGCACAGCTCGGGAACCTCGGCTGGGCAGCGCCTGTCCGCGGGCGGAAGCGATAGCGCCCTCCCGTGAGGAGGCCCGGGCGTTGCCCGGCCTCTCGGCCGGGCGGGACATTAATCCAGCCTCAGCAGCAGCCCGCAGCCGCGCCGTCCTGCTCCAGCCCGTTGAAGGGAGAATTGCCGCCGCAGCCTGCAAAGATGCCATAGTGGGTTTCGAAGTTGCCGATGAACTCGAAATGCGGCGCCAGGCGGCTGTCCTGCAGCATCATCCAGGTGTTGCCGCAGACCGGAAACACCTTGCCCGCCTCGATGATATGATGGTCATCCAGCGCAAACACATGCGGCGCGTGTTCGATGGTGCCCTTGTAGATCACCGCCTGGCCGTAATCCTCGCAGGCCGGCTCCAAAGCGGGCAGCTTGAACAGCCGGTAGGTGGCCGACAGGAACTTCAGCGGCTGCACACGTTTCTCCAGCACCGGGTTCTCGATGGTCAAAAGCCGCGAGGTCACCATCCGCGGGTCCTTGAAACCGAACTCTTTGGCAATCGACAAAAAGTCGTTCCAATAAAGCGCCCCGGACAGGCATTCGCCGTACAGCACCTCATCCTCCGCCATCATCTGCGGCACCCGCCGATCGGCATAGACGTCGGAGAAATACATCTCCCCGCCCTCTTTCAGCAGATGATGCGCCCCGCGCAGCACCGCGCCCTTGTCGGTGGCCAGGTTGATCACGCAGTTGGAAACGATGATGTCGAATGACCCCGGCTCCAGGTCCAACTCCTCCAGCGTTTCGATATAGCCGTGGTGGAATTCCACGTTGGACTTGGCATAGCCAAACGCCTCCGCGTGATAATCCTGATGGCGCCGCGCCACTTCCAGCTGCGCCGGAGTCATGTCGACCCCCACGACCCTGCCATGCTCACCCACCAGCGCCGACAGCGCATAGACATCGCGCCCCGCACCGCAGCCCAAATCAAGAATGCGCGCGCCCTCCAGCGCTTCCGGCGCAATCAGGCCGCAGCCGTAATAACGGGTCAGCACCTCGTCATGGATTTTCGACAGCACCGCCTTCACATGATCCGGCATGTCGTCCGGCGTGCAGCAGGCGTTGGTCTGGAGGTCGCCGCTGCCCTGCAGCACCTCGCCGTAATAGTTCTGCACGTTTTCATGTTTCATGAGAGCCGCCTTTCCTGTGGTTCCGGACCAATGGGATAGCGGCGTGCAGGTGGTGCGGCAATCGGGGCAGCAGGCGGTCTGACGCAACTGTGAAGGAGTGTGGGGGAACCATCGAAACACTATGGCCTCCCGCCCGGCGGAACGCCGGGCAGCGCCCGACCCTCCCCACGGGAGGGCGCTTCGCACCCGCCCAGGGTCGGGCGCTGCCCTCAGCTCATTGCTCCGCGCCGGCAAGATTGCACTGCTTGGGAACTACCCCTCAGCCAGCAGCTCAAACGCCGCCTCGGCCCGCACCTTGCCGTTCACCATCAGCTCGATCCGGTGCGGTCCCGGCACCAGCTTAAAGGTGGTCGCATCCCCCTTCAGCTTGTGCTTCTTGCCCAGCTCCAGCTTGCCGCCGGTGATCTTCGCCTGTTTCAGCTTGAACACCTTGGCCGAAGTCTTGCCGCCAGGGCGCTGGAAATGCAGGATATAATCCACCAGCACCGGCGCACCGGCTGCCCCTTCCAGGCTGCAAAACAGCTCCAGCGCGTCGCCGATCCGCACCGCCTTCGGCACCTCGATCCGCGCCTCCAGCGCCAGCTCCGGGTCATAGCCCAGCATCGCCATCGCCCGCGGATGCCCCGCCTTCACCAGCCCGCGCAAAGCGTGGGAGGTTATCCAATCCAGCTCCTTGCGCTGCTGTTTCCCGGCGGCGTGCCAGCCGTCCAGCCGGTCCATCACCAGATCCGGGTCCTTCTTGGCAATGTCGTTCAGATGGTTGGCGACCGAACGGGTGACATAGCGGGTGCCATCACCGTGCAGCCGGTCCAAAAGCGGCAGCGGTTGATCCAGCGACAGCCCCACCGCCTCGCCCCAGGGCAGCCTTGGCCGTGTGCCCTCGCTGACCAGGCGGCGCACGTGATAGCTCGAATGCCCGGCCCAGTCCTGCATCCGCGCCAGCACCTCGTCCGGCCAGCGGTTCAGAAACGGGCGGATGGCCCATTCCATCGAAAACCGCTGGGTGATCTCCTCCAGCAGGTCCAGCGCCAGATCGCAATGCGCCTCAACGCCCCGCGCGGCGACATACTCGCCCAGCGGCGCAAAGATGAAATCACCGAAATCATCATCCGTCCTGCCCGGATCCAGCGGCGGCGGCAGCGCCCTCAGCAGCACCGGGGCCGCGTCCGGCAAAGCCTCCGGCAGATGACGCGCCAGCACTTGCGCAATCAGCGTGATCCGCTGCTTCAGCTCCAGCGCCGGCAGCTCCGCCATCACCTGTTCTTCAAATTCCGAAGCATCAAATCCAGCCTCAGCCGCAGCAAAAAGGCCCGCCAGATAGCGGACCTTATCGCGGTTGAACAACTGATCTTTCAGGGAAAATCCCGAAGCCATGCCGCCCCCCTTACATCGTCGAATTGACGCCGCCGCCATCCAGCAGGATGTTCTGGCCGACAATAAAGCCTGCGTGCTGCGAGCAGAGGAAAGCACAGGTCGCGCCAAACTCAGCCCGGGTGCCGTAACGGCCCGCAGGAATACTGGCACAGCGCTGCGCCTTGGCCTCTTCCATCGAGATCCCCTGCGCCTGGCTCACCCCGGTGTCCAGCGAGACGGCCCGGTCGGTGGCATGAATGCCCGGCAGGATGTTGTTGATGGTCACGCCCTTGCCCGCCACCTGCCGCGCGGTGCCCGCCACATAACCGGTGAGGCCCGCACGCGCCGAGTTCGACAGGCCCAGCACCGGGATCGGCGCCTTCACCGATTGCGAGGTGATGTTGACCACCCGGCCCCAGCCGCGCTCCATCATGCCCGGCACCAGCGCCTTGATCAGCGCAATCGGGGTCAGCATGTTGGCATCCAGCGCCTTGATGAAATCGGCGCGGTCCCAGTCGGTCCACATGCCCGGCGGCGGCCCGCCTGCATTGTTGACCAGGATGTCCACGCCCTCAGCCGCATCCAGCACCTTTTGCTGGCCCTCCTCATTGGTCACATCCGCAGCCACCGTCACAACATCGACACCATAGGCGTCGCGGATCGCCTGCGCAGACGCCTCCAGTGCCTCCGCTCCGCGCGCATTCATCACCAGGTTCACCCCGGCCTCCGCCAGCGCCTCGGCACAGCCAAGACCCAGCCCCTTGCTGCTGGCACAGACCAGCGCGCGCTTGCCCGAAATACCCAGATCCATCGTCGTCCTCCCTCGGGAATCTTGTCGTCCGCGCGGAGCTTGCACCGGCCAGCCCCGGATAGCCAGCCCCCCGCCCCCGGCCCGAAACGTTAAGCCGCCGGAAAAACAGCGCCTTCCGACCGCCTTTCCGCCACATTCTCACGGCAATTCTATTGGACGGGCCGCCCCGCTGGCCCACATATGGAATCGACCGCCGCCAGCTATGGACCAGACATTGACCGCCAGCCATGCCTCCGTTCAGGCCTTCCGGGCCGAGCAGTTCCGCGTCGAATACGGCGCCAATATGGGCGACCCGCTGGGGGTGCTCGAAGACCTGGTGCTGGATGACATCTACATGCTGGCCGTGGCTGAGCCGCCGCGCCGCCTGGGCATCGCCGCCCATCATGACGGCAGCTTCAGCATCGCCCATGACACCGCGCTCGGCACCGCCGGCGCCGCGCTGCATCTGGACTGCCTGCTGACCCTGATGCCCGACAGCGGCCCCAACACCGAAATCCTGGTGATGGTCGAGGCCGACACCGAGGGCTATATCGCCGCCGTGTTTCTGGTGCCGCTGGCGCCCCTGCAGCCGCAGATGCCCTACACATTGGTCAAGGCTGAGCGCGAGCCCGCCCGGCGCAAGCTGGCGCAATCGGCCTGCGTCTCCTTCACCCGCGGCACCCGCATCACGCTCTCCACCGGCGCCCAGCGTTTGATTGAGGACATGCGCCCGGGCGACCGCGTCCTGACCCGCGACGACGGCATCCAGGAGGTGCGCTGGGTCGGCCAGTCGACCCTGCGCGCCGTTGGCGACCTGGCCCCGATCCTGATCCGCAAGGGCGCGCTGAACAATTCCAATGACCTGATCGTCAGCCCCGGCCACCGTCTGATGGTCTATCAGCGCAAGGATGAGATCGGCGCCGGCGCCCCCGAGATCCTGGTCCGCGCCCGCGACCTGGTGAACGGCGACACCGTGGTGGTGCTGGACGGCGGCTTTGCCGATTACTTCCAGATCCTGTTCGACCGCCACCACATCATCTACGCCGAAGGCATCGCAGCTGAGAGCACTTTCCTCGATCCGGTCACACGCCCCGTGCTGCCCGAGGATTTCTGGACCGCCCGCCCAGGCGGCCCGCAAGGCCCCCTGCCCGCATCGCACAAAACCGGCGCCCACGGGCTGGACGTGAGCCGGTCGCTGCTGGACCGGCCGGATGCCGTGGGGCTGCTGAAGCGGGCGTCGCTGCGGTAGGGCAGTTTGCCGCTCCCCCTGGCAGATTGAAGAGCGCCATGCATCATCTATAGATTGCATTCAGGATTTTTTTGTACCAGTTTTCCTGCACTTGAACATTTGCTGGAGATTGAAGTGGCAAGAAGTAAGAAGAGCGTCACACTATCCGTTCATCGCGCGGTTATTGACGAAACGCTAGGCTGGAACATTGCTGAGCTTCTTTCCATGATCAGAGAGGGACTTAAGCCAGGCGACTATACGATTGACCGGGGCTTCTGGGGCAGAATCGCCGTCAAGTTCCCATCTTTTCCGCGTACAAACGAGGCCGTGGCAGCTCAATTTGGTCTATATGAAGAGGGTGCAAAGAAGAGTACGATCAAGGACACTTCATCATCGGAAGCTTACTCAACAAAACCAGTGTCCGCCCCCGAGGATAGCGATTTCCTAGACCACCAAGTCGCCCTCCTTGCAGAGGGCAACTATTTGATCGCCTGTGGCTTGGGAAAAAGGCAAGCAACGCTGATCGACACCATCAGTAGATTTGCAGAAAAGTGTGGGGTCAAAGTTCCGCCAGGCACTATAGCATTTGTTGAAACCCCGAACAGCTTAACTATTGAAGAAATCCGTCAACGTGGCGTCAAGTCCATTCAATTTGACGCAGGAAACCTTTTAGGTAGCTTGGAAACAAAAACAGATAGCCTGCTAGGACACATTTTTGGACGGAATGCCCAAGTTTCGGATTTTGAACGAGAAGATATGGTCGCCCAACTTAGCATTCACCCAAGAAAGGCAAGGAAAACCACTATCGGTTACGACATTCAGCATAAAAACCAGTGGCTGAGCACCTCAGCGGAGAAGACCTTGGAGGACGAGCAGGTTGATAGCTACACCATTGTACTGGATGACGACACAGTATGGCCTGAAGGGAAGCTGAAACTCACCAAATCAATTGACGTCCTCAAAGACGGTGGCTCAAGTTATCAAGTAGAGGATGCACTGGCGCAAATGCTTGAGTATTTTGACCACCTTAAGCGCAATGGCCACTTACAATGAAGCTGGGCACAATTGCCAACTTTGTTGTCTCGCTGACCGTTACTGCCTTAGCATTAGCGGCTGGGCACTTTGCGTATTCTTACCCTGAAGCAATCGAACATGCTGCCAACGCGACGATTGCTGCTCTCAGTATTATTTTTGGCCTATCAATTGCCGTTTCATCTTTGGCAGCACCTTCCCCCAGCACTGCTTCAAAAGCTTCCAGCGATCCAATCGTCGCAAAACGTATCGCTGACAAGCTTGCTTCAGACAATCATAGAACACTGGCTCGTCAAAAACTTCTTACCTGGACAGCACTTCTCGCAGTCATCCTTGGGTTGGTGTTTCTTGTTGCTTTCAAAAAGGCACCAAGCGCTGACATTACGCGCGCAATCGCAGCAGTGTTTACGGGCACAGCATCTGTAGCTTTGCTATTCACCTTGCACCTTCCCAACCTCTTGACAGCACTTGCAAAACGCAACTTGTATTTTCAAGAACGAAGCGCATCGAAGGATCCGCAATAGACCGGTTGCCACTGCTCCCTCACTCCCCCACCCCGCGCTCCCGCAAGTCCTGCTGCATCTCCCGGGCGCGCAAGGCGATGCGGGCAATTGTGTCGTCTTTATCATGGGCCTGGATATGCCCCGCCAGCAGCGCCAGCCAGTAGATCCACAGGACCGCGTTGGCGCGGCGGCGATGGTCCGGACCAGCTTGCGGCCCCGTTTTCCCATGTCCGCATCCGGCCCCTCCCCTCACTCCTTCTCCGTCCCGTCCATGTTCTTCCCCTCCGCCAGATAGCGCGCGGCGAGGCTGAGGCGCAGGATGGTGTTGTCCTTGTCATGGGCCTGGATATAGCCGGCCATCAGCGCCATCCAATAGGTCCGCAGCACCGAGTTGATGCGGCGGCTGTAGTTCGGGCCCAGCTTGCGGAACCATTTCACCATGTCCGCGTCCAGCCGGATCGTCACCCGGGTCTTGGGCTTCTCCAGCCGCTCCCAGCTGTCCATGCCGTCCCATTCGCGCGGAATACTCTTGTCCAGCCAGTCGCGGCGCAGGTTCTCCTGCAGCCCATCCAGCTCCAGCTGCATTTCATTGTCATAATATCGCTTGCTGGGCATTGCCCTCTCCCTTGGCGGCGGCGGTTGCGGCGGTTGCGGGGCGGGGCGGCACTCCCGCGCTGATCCCCAGCCTGCCCCAATCCGGTTAATTCCGCGCCAGCGGTGCGTACGCTGCCCGCGCAACACCTCCGCAGAGGGCCGCGCCCGGGCCTGGGTGCACAGGGGGAGTACGGGGGGGGGGGTGTACGGGAGGTGTACGGGGGGTGCACGCATGTCACCATGCGTTTTTCTTGCCTCTTGCGGCATTCCTGCTATACGCGCGCTCATGCTCGATACCGTCACCAACCGCCCCGAACTGCCGCCCGAAATTGCCCGCCGCCGGACCTTTGCGATCATCTCGCACCCGGACGCCGGCAAGACCACGCTGACTGAAAAGTTCCTGCTGTACGGCGGCGCGATTCAGATGGCCGGACAGGTGCGCGCCAAGGGCGAGGCGCGGCGCACGCGGTCGGACTTCATGCAGATGGAAAAGGACCGCGGGATCTCTGTCTCGGCCTCGGCAATGTCGTTTGATTTCAGCGGCTTCCGGTTTAATCTGGTGGACACGCCGGGCCACTCGGATTTCTCCGAGGACACCTACCGCACGCTGACGGCGGTGGATGCGGCGGTGATGGTGATCGACGGCGCCAAAGGTGTCGAAAGCCAGACCCAGAAGCTGTTCGAGGTCTGCCGGTTGCGCGATCTGCCGATCTTGACCTTCTGTAACAAGATGGACCGTGAGAGCCGCGACACCTTTGAAATCATTGACGAAATTCAGGAGATGCTGGCGATTGACGTGACGCCCGCCAGCTGGCCCATCGGGGTGGGCCGCGATTTCATCGGCTGCTACGACATGCTGCGCGACCGGCTGGAACTGATGGACCGCGCCGACCGCAACAAAGTGGCGGAAAGCATTGAAATCAACGGCTTGGACGACCCCAAGCTGGCCGAACACGTGCCGGAACACCTGCTGGAGAAGCTCTTGGAAGAGGTCGAGATGGCGCGCGAGCTGCTGCCCGCCCTGGACCCTCAGTCGGTGCTTGAGGGCCACATGACCCCGATCTGGTTCGGCTCGGCGATCAACTCCTTCGGCGTCAAGGAACTGATGGACGGTATCGGCGCATACGGCCCCGAGCCGCAGCCCCAGTCGGCAGAGCCGCGCCAGGTCAGCCCGGAGGAAAAGAAGGTCGCCGGTTTCGTTTTCAAGGTGCAGGCCAACATGGACCCCAAGCACCGCGACCGGGTGGCTTTTGTGCGCATGGCCTCGGGCCATTTCAAGCGCGGCATGAAGCTGACCCATGTGCGCACCAAGAAGCCGATGGCGGTCTCGAACCCGGTGCTGTTCCTGGCCTCCGACCGGGAGCTGGCAGAGGAAGCCTGGGCCGGGGATATCATCGGCATCCCCAACCACGGCCAGCTGCGCATCGGCGATACGCTGACCGAGGGCGAGGCGATCCGCGTGACCGGCATCCCGTCCTTTGCGCCGGAACTGCTGCAGGGCGTGCGCGCAGGCGACCCGATGAAGGCCAAGCACCTGGAAAAGGCGCTGATGCAGTTTGCCGAGGAAGGTGCCGCCAAGGTGTTCAAACCCTCGATCGGCTCCGGCTTCATTGTCGGTGTGGTCGGCCAGCTGCAGTTCGAGGTTCTGGCCAGCCGGATCGAGATGGAATACGGCCTGCCGGTGCGGTTTGAGGCCAGCCAGTTCACCAGCGCACGCTGGGTCAGCGGCGACAAGCCGGCGGTGGACAAGTTCATCAATGCCAACAAGCAGCACATCGCCCATGACCACGACGGCGACATCGTCTATCTGACCCGCCTGCAGTGGGACATCGACCGTGTGGTGCGGGATTATCCGGGCTTGAACTTGACCGCGACCAAGGAAATGATGGTCTGACGATCCGGCCCGGCGGCAGTTCTGCCGGGCCGTTCCAGCTTCCCCGGTGATTTTAAGGGTGAAGTTGAATTTGCTTTACTTTTGTTTGACCAGGTGACGTTTGATGCCAAGCCTTTTGCGGCCGTTGCGCCGTCTTATTCGAAATTCTGCCGTTCAAAGTCTTAGACAGAAACTCCTGTTCGGACGGTTCGACCCGGTCGTGCCGGGAGAGCCAATTGTCCCCGGCGGGCTGGCGCAGATTGATGCTTATTTCGATCGCCGGGAAAATCCTTACCGCCACGCGAAAAAAGTGATCCCCGACATCAGGCTGAACCTGCAAAAGGTGAAAGCCCGCCAGCTGCCCGGCCCGGAAATGCCTCCGAAACCGGGGCATACCAACGATGCCCGCAAGAAATACAAGGAACTCTGCGCCGAGTTCGGCGGCAAATCAGAGCTGCTTGCCCTGCACGCGCTGGTGTGCGCCCTGCTCCGGCGCCGCGGCTGCCCGCCAAGATACCGGCGGCTGTTTCTGCGGATGTGGCGGGAAGAAGGCCGCTTCCTTGCTTCGCAGCTGGAGACCAGATGGCTGATCTCTGCCGCGACCAGTTTTTCCGATGCTGGCGAGACAGTTGAGCAACGGCTGGCAGGGCAAGCCTTTGCGCTGGTCTTTGACCTGATCAAACTTCACGACAGTGAACGGCGCCTGTCTGGATGCCCGAATTCGGTTGCCTTCCGCTTTAATGCGATGGAGGACCGCTATCCTTTGGCATTTGATCTGTCTCCTTACTCCTTCGAGTATGGGGATTTGGACTTTTCAATTCTTTCACGGCTGAACAAACTTGCAAATTCCGATCCTGTGATTGAACCATTGGGCGCGCAGCTGCTGTCCAGGCTCATCTGCGATCACCGATCAATCTTTGCCAGAACGCAAAAGCTCAAACACCCAAGGAAGGTCCAGCCCGTTGGAAACGGCAAAATCAGATCCGGCTTGGGGCATCGTCAGCACAATCAAGGCTGACGCCAAGGACATCTTGAATTTTGCCGCCTACCATCTGGACCTGGGCGCGCACCGGCTGCACATCTATCTGGATGAGCCGAACCCGGACGCCTATGCGCATCTGAAACCGCACCCCAAGGTGCGGGTCACGGTCTGTGACGCAACCTATTGGAAGCGGCGCAAATTGAAGCGCCCGGTCAAGCATCAGGTCCGGCAGACGCAAAACGCGACCCACGCCTATGAACGGATCCAGACGGACTGGATTGCCCATATCGACGTCGATGAGTTTCTTTGGCCGCTTGCGCCCCTGCCCCGATTGCTGGCGGAACTGCCCCAGGAAACCCTGAGCGCCCGGATCCGCCCGGTTGAGGCCCTGGCCGGACGGGACGGGGAATTCAAGGCGATGCTGCCCGACACCAGCGAACGCGAAGCAGCGGTGCGCAATATCTATCCGGCCTATGGGGTTTTCCTCAAAGGCGGCTTCCTGAGCCATACCGCAGGCAAGATTTTCGCCCGCACAGGCCAGGAAAACGTTCAGCTGCGCATCCACAACATGTACCAGAACGGCCAGAAAGTCTCAGCCGCCTGCGAGCTGAAGCAAGCGGACCTGTGCCATTGCCACGCCTTCAGCTGGGATCACTGGCAATCGGTTTACAGGTTCCGCCTTGAACGCGGCTCCTACCGGCCCGGCCTGGCCCCGGGCTTTGCCAGGCTTGCAGGCGGGCTCAGCGCCCATGAGCTGATCTCCATGATCGAAGAGGAGCATGGCCCCCAGGGCCTGCGCGCCTTCTTTGATGAGGTGAGCGCCAGGGATCCGGATGTCTACCGGAATTTGCAGCAGGAGGGGCTTTTGAGGATTCGCCCCCTCGGCCTGGAGGAGAAACGGAGAAAACACTTCCCCGGTTTCGGCTGAATTGTTTCCATTTTGCCGATCCTAGCAACGAAAATCCTGCAAAATCCGGCGTTAATTGACCTTCGCAAGGTATTTTGCTATGCCCCGCCTCGAGCCGGAAGCTGCCACGCCGCATGACCTTTGCGGAACCGGCTGCAACATACACGCGCGGGCCAGGTCAGTGTCCGCAATGACGGATGCATATGACAAAATTCACCGATCTGAACCTTAATCCCAAGGTCCTCAAAGCAGTTGATGAAGCCGGCTATGAAAGCCCCACCCCGATTCAGGCAGGGGCTATTCCGCCCGCGCTGGAAGGGCGTGACGTCTTGGGAATCGCCCAGACAGGCACCGGCAAGACCGCGTCGTTCACGCTGCCGATGATCACGCTTCTGGCGCGCGGCCGTGCCCGCGCCCGGATGCCGCGCAGCCTGGTGCTGTGCCCCACCCGCGAGCTGGCCGCCCAGGTAGCGGAAAACTTCGACACCTATGCCAAGCACGTGAAGCTCACCAAGGCGCTGCTGATCGGCGGCGTCTCGTTTAAGGAGCAGGACGCGCTGATCGACAAGGGCGTCGACGTTCTGATCGCAACGCCCGGCCGCCTTCTGGACCATTTCGAGCGCGGCAAGCTGTTGCTCACCGGCGTGCAGATCATGGTGGTGGACGAGGCCGACCGGATGCTCGACATGGGTTTCATCCCGGATATCGAACGCATCTTCTCGCTGACGCCGTTCACCCGCCAGACCCTGTTCTTCTCTGCCACCATGGCGCCTGAGATCGAGCGGATCACCAACACCTTCCTGTCGGGTCCGGCCCGCATCGAAGTGGCCCGCCAGGCCACCGCGTCGGAGACCATCGAGCAGGCCGTGGTGCAGTTCAAGGCCTCGCGCCGCGACCGCGAGGGCAGCGAAAAGCGCAAGGTTCTGCGGGCGCTGATCGACGCTGAGGGCGACAAGCTGACCAACGGCATCATCTTCTGCAACCGCAAGACGGATGTGGATATTTGCGCGAAATCGCTCAAGAAATACGGCTATGACGCGGCAGCAATCCATGGTGATCTGGACCAGAGCCAGCGCACCAAAACGCTGGATGCCTTCCGCGAGGGATCCTTGCGCATCCTGGTGGCCTCCGACGTTGCTGCGCGCGGCCTGGACGTCCCCAGCGTCAGCCATGTGTTCAACTTCGACGTGCCTGGCCACGCCGAGGACTACGTCCACCGTATCGGCCGCACCGGCCGAGCAGGCCGCGAAGGCAAGGCAATCACCATCTGCATCCCGCGCGACGACAAGGCGCTGGCCGCAGTGGAAGGCCTGATCCAGAAGGAAATTCCGCGGCTGGAAAACCCGGTCAAGCCGGAGCCCAAGAAAGAAAAGCCGACCCGTTCGGCCAAGCCGGAAGTCGAAGCCCGCGAGCCGCGCAAGGACGAGCCCCGCAGCAGCCGCCGGGACGAAAAGCCGGCGCAAAAGCCGGAGCGCGAGCGCTCCTCCGGCGGCCGCGGGAAATACGGCAAGCGCGACGACAAGGTTGTGGTCGGCATGGGCGATCATCTGCCCAGCTTCATCGCGCTCAGCTTCGCCGAACGCCGCGCAAGCTGATCCTGCAGAACTTAGCATACAAGGCCGCTCCCGCCGGGGCGGCCTTTTTCATTGCCACAGCGGCCAGGCCGTTGCCAGCCCTTGCACCTGCAGCATGGCGACCTTTGCAGCTGCAGCATATCGGGTCTTCGATCTTGGCCGGCGTAATTCTGCGAAAAGCGGCGTAATGCATCTTCAACACTGAAACGCGCCATTGAAGATGGGCCACGCCATGAACACCACCGACACCAAGACCCTGAGCATCTCCCAATTCCAGGCCATTGAGGCCCGCGCCCATGAGCTGCGCGCGGAAGCCTTTGCCAATGTCATGCGCCGCCTGTTCCGCGCCCTGTTCAGCGCCCCGCGCAAAGTGGTTTCCTGCCCCAGCTGCGCCCGCCCGCTGCACGGCTGAAACATCCACCGCGCCTGGTGGAGCCGCCATTGAATTGAAAACGCCGCGCGCCCGAACGGGCCGCGGCGTTTTCAATTTTCAGACAGGGGGGGCCGTGCCCGTACCGCGGGTCCGTCAGGCACCATGGCGCAAGGCACAATGGGGCCTGCCGCATCTCTGAGGCGGCTTGGGCCGGGCGGGAGAACCGCCCTGCCCTTTCCCCGCGGCAGGATCAGCGCATACGGCTGACCACCACCGTCACTTCGGGCTTCTTGCCGATTTCGGCCTGCGCGGTCTGGCGGGTGATGCGGCGCAGTTCCTGTTCCAGCTTGTCATCGTCGCGCAAGGTTTTCGCGCCTGCCCGCATCAGGAACTGATTCAGGTCCTCCTCCAGCACCTCGACCAGCGCGGCATTGGAGGTCCCGGTCTCGGCCAGGCCTTTAAGATCGCACCAAGGCTCACCCAGCGGCTCGTCTTCCTCGTCCAGGATCACCGTCACCAGCACATGGCCGTTCAGCGCCATGCGGATGCGGTCGCGCACGATGCCGTCCAGCGCGCCGTATTTGACTGAGCCGTCCAGATAGGTGCGGCCGGTCTCAATCCATTCGGTCACCTTGGGCGCGTCGCCGGTCAGGTCCATCATCATGCCGTTCACCACAACTGCGCTGGCGATGCCCTTTTCCTCGCCCAGGCGGGCGTGCTGGCGCAGGTGGCGGTGCTCACCGTGCATCGGAATCAGCATCTTGGGCTTCAGCAGGTTGTGAACAACCTCCAGGTCCGGGCCGTTAGCGTGGCCAGAGACATGGTAGAGGCCGGAGCTGTCATCGACCACATCAACGCCCATTTCGGAAAACTGGTTGATGATGCGGATGACGCCCTTTTCGTTACCCGGGATGGTCTTGGAGGAGAACAGGAACAGATCGCCCTCCTTCAGCTCCAGACCGCGGTACTTGCCGCGCGCCAGCTGCGCGGTGGCGGCGCGGCGCTCGCCCTGGCTGCCGGTGGTGATCAGCATCAGGTTGTCGCGCGGCACATTATTGGCGTCTTCCGGGCTGATCACCTTGGGGAAGTCCACCAGCACGCCAGTTTCCACTGCCGCCTCGATCATCCGGCGCATGGCGCGGCCCAAAAGGACCACGGAGCGGCCGGCCTTCACACCGGCCTCTGCCAGGGTTTTCACCCGTGCGACGTTGGAGGCAAATGTGGTGGCAGCGACCAGGCCCTTGGCCTCGGAGAACAGCTTGGTGATCTCCTCCGGCAGCTCGGATTCCGAGCGGCCCGGATGCTGCGAGAACACATTGGTGGAATCGCAGACCAGCGCCTGAATTCCGTCCTTTGCGATCTCCGCCCACATTTCCGGGTCGAAGGGTTCACCGACCAGGGGGTTTGCGTCCAGCTTGAAGTCGCCGGTGTGCACAACGCGGCCAGCCGGGCTGTCGATCACCAGCGCGCCGCTTTCGGGGATCGAGTGGCTCATCGGGGCAACACCGATGGTGAAGGGCCCGAGCTTGGTTGTTTCCGGCCAGGCTGCGACGGTGTGCACATTGGCCGGATTGTGGCCGGCCTCCTCCATCTTGCGGCGCGCCAGGTTGGCGGTGAAGGCGCGGGCGTAGACCGGCACGTTCAGATACGCGTAAAGGTGGGCAATGGCGCCGATGTGGTCCTCATGCCCGTGGGTGATGAAGATGCCTTCCAACCGGTCGGCGCGCTCCTTCAGCCAGGTGATGTCGGGCATGATCAGGTCTACACCCGGGGTGGTGTCCATGTCCGGGAAGGTCACGCCCAGATCCACCAGGACCAGCCGTTCCTTGCCCTGCGGGCCATAGCCGTAGACATAGGCGTTCATGCCAATTTCACCCGCCCCGCCCAGGGGCAGGTAGATCAATCTATCACTGCTCATGCGTCAGTACCGTTTTCCTTGTTGTATTTATGGATGATCTGCAGCCCATGCATGGTGAGATCATCCTCATATGCGTCAAACAGATCGGCAGATTGCTGGAACAATGGCGCCAGCCCGCCGGTTGAGATTACTTTCATCGGCACCGCGCGTTCCGCCTTGATGCGGTCGCAAATCTCGCGCACGAGGCCGACATAGCCCCAGAACACGCCGGATTGCATACAGGCGACGGTATTGGTGCCGATCACGTTCTGCGGCTTGGAAATGTCCACATGGGGCAGCGCGGCAGCGGCCTGATGCAGGGCTTCCAAGCTGAGGTTCACGCCGGGCGCGATCACCCCGCCGACATAGGCACCGTCCTCTGCCACCACGTCGAATGTTGTGGCGGTGCCAAAATCCACCACGATCAGATTGCCGCCATAGGTGTCAAACCCCGAAACCGTGTTGACCAGCCGGTCGGGGCCGACGGCGGTGCCTTCGTCCACCCTCACCGCGACGGGCAGCAGGCATTCGGGTTTGCCAACCACCAAAGGCCGCGTGTTGAAATAGCGGTCCGCCAGCACACGCAGGTTGAACACCACCCGCGGCACGGTGGAGGAGATGATCATATCGGTGATATCCGCTTCGATCCCCTGCAGCCGCATCAGCGTGTTGAGCCAGACGTAATACTGATCGGCGGTGCGCTGCCATTCAGTGGCGGTGCGCCACATGCCGATGAACTTCTCGCCGTCATAGATCGAGAAGACCGTATTGGTATTGCCGCAATCAACTGCCAGAAGCATTGCTGCCCCTTCCTAGAAATAGATGTCGGCCGCGGGAATGCTGACGCGGCCCTTGGCGGTGTTTAGGACAAGGTTGCCGCTGGCGTCCACCGTTTCAAAGGTGCCTTCGGTCTCGGAACTGGCGGTACGGGCGGTGATCACCTCGCCCAGCTTGGCGGCACGCGACAGCCATTCGGTGCGGATCGGCTCGAACCCGTAGGTTGCGAACTGCTGCTCGTAGCGCGCAAAAGCCTCTGCCACTGCTTCCAGGAATTCCTCCGGCGTGACCTGTACACCGGTTTCCGACAACAGAGACACCGGCCAGACCGCGCCGGGCTCCAGCCATTCCTTCATCGGCGTTTCCACCAGGTTAACGCCGACGCCGACAAACAGGTGATTGACGCCCTGCCCGTTGCCTGCGCTTTCCAAAAGGATGCCAGCCAGCTTGCCGCCCTTCAGCAGCACGTCGTTAGGCCATTTCAGCGACAGGCCCTCGCTGCGGCCGGTGACCGCGACACAAGCATCATAAACGGCCAGTGCAGCCACAAAACTGCGCAGTGCCGCCTGGTCCGGCGCGCCTTCGGGGCGCATCACCAGGGTGGCGGCGAAGTTGCCCTTGGGGTCTTTCCAATCACGCCCGCGGCGGCCGCGCCCCTGGGTCTGGCGCAGCGCCAGGATCCACTCGGGACCCGACAGTTCCCCGGCAATGCGGGCGGCTTCGCTCAGTGTGCTGTCCACCTCGGCGAGCACCCGTTTCCCATATCCTGCTGGCCAGCTCATCTGCATTCCTTAAAAAGTGCGAAAGGCCCGGTCACAAGACCGGGCCTGTCCAGCCTGCCTGAAAAGCAGATCAATTTACAAGGGTTGCCGCGGCAGCGGCGGCAGCGCCGTCGATGCCGAACTGGTAGACCACGCCCACCAGCATCAGCGCCGCAGAGGCCATCAGAGCCACGCCCAGAACCGGCGAGCCCTTGGCCTCCACATCGTCCTCGCCGGTGCCGAAGTACATGTAGAAGACAATCCGCAGGTAATAAAACGCACCGATGACCGAGGCTACGGCAGAGGCAATGACCAGCGTCATCAGGCCAGCATCGACACCCGCCTGCCACACCCCGAACTTGGCAAAGAAGCCCAGCATCGGCGGCACGCCAGCCAGCGAGAACATCAGGATCAGCACCGCCAGCGCCTTGCCCGGCTCGCGCGCGGCGAACTGGTTCAGGGCCAGGATGTCGGTCACGGGCTTGCCGTCCTTCTCCAGCATCAGGATGAAGGAGAAGGTGCCGATGTTCATGGTGACGTAGATCGCCAGGTACACCAGCATCGCGGTGATGCCCTGCTCGGTGCCAGCCGCCAGGCCGATCATCGCATAGCCCATGTGGGCGATGGAGGAGAACGCCATCAGCCGTTTGATGTCGCGCTGGCCGATTGCCGCGATGGCGCCCAGGAACATCGACAGCACCGACAGCACCACGATGATCTGCTGCCAGTCAGCGATTGCGCCGCCGAAGGCGTCAAACAGCACACGGGCAAACAGGCCCATGGCCGCAACCTTGGGTGCGGTGGCAAAGAAGGCGGTCACAGGCGTCGGCGAGCCCTCATAGACGTCCGGGGTCCACATGTGGAACGGAACCGCCGAGACCTTGAACGCCATGCCCGAGATCATGAAGACCAGGCCGAACAGCATGCCGATAGACATATGGCCCTGCTCCGCCACCTGGATGATGCCCGCGAACTGTGTGGTGCCCGCAAAGCCGTAGACCAGCGACGCACCGTAAAGCAGCAGGCCGGAGGACAGCGCGCCCAGCACAAAGTATTTGAGGCCCGCCTCGGTCGACTTGACGCTGTCGCGGCGCATCGCGGCGACGACATAAAGCGACAGCGACTGCAGCTCCAGCCCCATGTAGAGTGACATCAGGTCGCCAGCGGAAACCATCATCATCATGCCGACAGCGGCCAGCGCCACTAGGACCGGGTATTCAAACCGCAGGATGCCGCGGCGCGCCATGTAGTCCTGGCCGATCAGTAGCACAGCCGAGGCACCCAGCAGCAATGCCACCTTGGCAAAGCGGGAGAAGCCGTCGTCGATGAACATGCCATTGAACGCCGTCTGAGTGCCGGCCGGGCTGGAAGCGATCCAGAAGGCGACCAGCGCCAGCAGCGCTGCCGTGCTCCAGACCAGCGGCACCGCCAGCTTGTCCTTGCCGGTGTAGACGGCGCCAATCAGCGCCGCCATGGCGTAAAGCGCCAGAACGATCTCTGGCAGGATTACGGTAAGATCAGCTTGGATCATCTGCCTGATGCTCCCTTAGTGCGACGCAATCTGGGTCGCGGCGGGCGCAGTGTCCGCAGCAGCCAGAGACTGGTTGAAGTTTGCAATCAGCGCCTCAGTCGAGGGGCTGATGATGTCGGTGACCAGCGACGGGTAGACACCCAGCAGCAGGGTCATGACGACCAGCGGCGCAAAGACAAAGCGCTCACGCGCAGACATGTCCCTGATGCCCATCAGGCTGCCCTTGATCAGGTCGCCGAACACCACGCGGCGGTACAGCCACAGCGCATAGCCGGCCGAGAAGATCACGCCGGTTGCCGCCACTGCGGTCACCCAGGTGTTTTTCTGGAAGGCGCCCATCAGGGTCAGGAATTCGCCGACAAAACCGGAGGTGCCCGGCAGGCCTACATTGCCCATGGTGAAGAACATGAAGACCAGCGCATAGGCGGGCATCCGGATCACCAAACCGCCGTAGGCGTCGATGTCGCGGGTGTGCATGCGGTCATAGATCACGCCCACGCAAAGGAAGAGCGCGGCGGAGATGAAGCCGTGTGACAGCATCTGGAAGATGGCGCCGTCGATGCCCTGCTGGTTGGCGGCAAAGATGCCCATGGTGACAAAACCCATGTGCGCAACCGAGGAATAGGCGATCAGCTTCTTCATGTCCTCCTGCACCATCGCCACCAGCGAGGTGTAGACCACGGCGATGGCCGACATCCACAGGACCACATCGGTCATCACATCCGCGCCCACCGGAAACATCGGCAGGGAGAAGCGCAGGAAGCCGTAGCCACCCATCTTCAAGAGGATCGCCGCCAGCACCACGGAGCCTGCAGTTGGCGCCTGCACGTGCGCGTCCGGCAGCCAGGTGTGCACCGGCCACATCGGCATCTTCACCGCGAAGGAGGCAAAGAAGGCCAGGAACATCAGTGTCTGCGCACCGCCCACGATGTGAACACCCAGCACGTCAAACGACGCCGCCGAGAAGCTGTGGGTCAAGAGGGTCTCAATATCGGTGGTGCCGGCATCCACATACATGAAGACCATCGCCACCAGCATCAGCACCGAGCCGAAGAAGGTGTAGAGGAAAAACTTGAAGGAGGCGTAGATCCGCTCCTTGCCGCCCCAGATGCCGATGATCAGGAACATCGGGATGAGGCCCGCCTCGAAGAACAGGTAGAACAGCACCAAGTCCAGCGCCATGAAGACACCCAGCATCAGGGTCTCCAGGAGCAGGAAGGCGATCATGTATTCCTTGACCCGGTCAGTGACCGACCAGCTGGCCAGGATGGTCAGCGGCATGATGAAGGTGGTCAGCATCACAAACAGAACCGAGATGCCGTCAACGCCCATCTTGTATTTCAGGCCAAAGATCCACTCCCGGTCCTCGACGAACTGGAAGCCGGTGTTGGCCGGGTCGAACTGGGAATAGATGCCCAGGCTCACCAGGAAGGTGATGGTGGTGGCAAAGAGCGCAACAAACTTGGCGTTGCGCTGCGCCGCCTTATCCTCGCCGCGCAGGAACAGGGCCAGAATGGCCGCCGCGAGCGCCGGGATGAAGGTGACAATAGAAAGGAGATTGTCCATCAGTGCGCTCCTCCGCCGATCGACATCCAGGTGACCAGGGCTGCAATGCCCAGCACCATCCAGAAGGCATAAGTGAAGATGTAACCGGACTGTGCGCGTCCAGCGAGACGGGTGAAGAAGGGCACAACGCCCATGGCCAGACCGTTCAGGAAACCGTCGATGGTGTTCCCATCGCCGCGTTTCCAGAAGAAGCGGCCGAGTGCAACGGCCGGTTTAACGAAGATCACGTTGTAGATCTCGTCAAAGTACCACTTGTTCAGCAGGAACAGGTACAGCGGGCGCTGCTGCTTGGCCAGGTGGGCGGGCAGCGACGGGTTCCAGATATAGAACCACAGCGCCAGCACCAGGCCGCCAATCATTGCCATGAACGGGGACAGTTTCACCCATTTCGGCGCCGCGTGGGCATCCTCCAGAATGTGGTTGTCCGGCGCGATGTAAAGCGCGCCCTCGCCCGGCTTGCCGGCAAACACATAGTGGTGCTCGCCTTCGCCACCATGGGCGGCTTCTTCGCCGTGCGAGGCTTCGTCTCCGTGGCTTGTGTCTTCGCCATGCGCTTCCGCTGCGGCTTCAGCCACCGGGATGCCGTAGAACTTGCCGACCTGATCGGCGTGGCCGAAGAAGCTGCTGTACCACAGCATGCCCGAGAAGATCGCGCCCAGAGCCAGTACGCCCAGCGGCACCAGCATGGTCCAGGGGCTTTCATGCGCGTGGTCGTGTGTGTGCTTGTCGCCGCGTGCCTCGCCATAGAAGGTCATGAAGATCAGGCGCCAGGAATAGAAGGAGGTCATGAAGGCCGCGATCACCAGCGCCCAGAAGCCGAACATCGAGCCGCCCGCATAAGCGCTTTCGATGATCGCGTCCTTGGAGACAAAGCCGGCAAAGCCAACCCAGCCGCTGAGCGGAATGCCGACACCTGTGATTGCCAGGGTGCCGATCATCATCGCCCAGAAGGTATAGGGGATCTTCTTACGCAGCGCGCCGTAGTTCCGCATGTCCTGCTCGTGATGCATCGCGTGGATCACCGAACCGGCGCCAAGGAACAGCATCGCCTTGAAGAAAGCGTGAGTGAACAGGTGGAACATCGCCGCCGAGTACATGCCGACGCCAGCCGCCACGAACATGTAGCCCAGCTGCGAACAGGTCGAGTAAGCAATCACGCGCTTGATGTCATTCTGCACCAGGCCAACAGTGGCCGCGAAGAACGCGGTACAGGCGCCAAGGGCAGTGATGAAGGCCGCGGCCTCAGGCGCGAACTCGATCAGCGGCGACATGCGGCAGACCAGGAACACGCCCGCGGTCACCATGGTCGCCGCGTGGATCAGCGCCGACACCGGGGTCGGACCCTCCATCGCGTCCGGCAGCCAGGTGTGCAGGATCAGCTGTGCCGATTTGCCCATCGCGCCGACAAACAGCAGGAAGGCCAGCAGGTTCGCCGCGTTCCATTCGGTCCACAGGAAGGACACCTGGGTTTCCGCCAGCGTCGGGGCCGACGCAAAGATGTCAGACAGGTTGATACTGTCGGTCAGGAAGAACAGCCCGAAGATCCCCAGCGCAAAGCCGAAATCGCCGACGCGGTTGACGATGAAGGCCTTCATCGCCGCTGCATTCGCCGAAGGTTTGCGGTAGTAGAAGCCGATCAGCAGGTAGGAGGCGACACCGACGCCTTCCCAGCCAAAGAACATCTGCACCAGGTTGTCGGAGGTCACCAGCATCAGCATCGCGAAGGTGAAGAACGACAGATAGGCAAAGAAGCGCGGCTTGTAGCTTTCGCCCTCTTTCCACTGCGGATCATGGTCCATGTAGCCGAAGGAATAGAGGTGCACCAGCGAGGACACCGTGGTGATCACGATCAGCATGATCGCGGTCAGCCGGTCCAGGCGGATCGCCCAGGAGGTCGACAGCGAGCCGCTTTCGATCCAGCGGAAGATCTCGATGTTCTGGGTCACCCCGTCAAACGACAGGAAGGTGATCCAGCTGAGCAGCGCCGCCAGGAACAACAGCGCCGTGGCGGTCACGGTGGCGGCTTTCTCGCCGATCATCTTGTGGCCGAAGCCGCAGATAATCGCGCCAACCAGCGGGGCGAAGAGGAGGATGGTTTCCATGTTTCTTTAGCCCTTCATCACGTTGACGTCTTCGACGGCGATGGTGCCGCGGTTGCGGAAGAAACAGACCAGGATCGCCAGGCCGATGGCCGCCTCAGCTGCGGCCACGGTCAGCACGAACAGGGTGAATACCTGCCCCACCAGATCGCCCAGGAAGCTGGAGAATGCGACCAGGTTGATGTTCACCGCCAAGAGCATCAGTTCGATGCTCATCAGGAGGATGATCACGTTCTTGCGGTTCAGGAAGAGCCCGAAGATGCCGATGACGAACAACGTCGCCGCGACGGTCAGATAATGTTCAAGTCCGATCATTGGATCACAGCCCCTGCCCCGGTTTCACGTCCTTGAGCTCCATCGCCGCTGCCGGATCGCGCATCATCTGGGCAACCACGTCCTGGCGCTTGACGTCGGTGCGGTGGCGCAGGGTCAGCACGATTGCGCCGATCATCGCCACCAGCAGGATCAGGCCCGCCAGCTGGAACAGAAGGAAATATTGATCATAGATGATGAGGCCGAGCGCCTCGGTGTTGTGGCGGTCGGCAGGCACCGGATTGGCCAGCAGCTCAGGCGCCTTGTGCGCGGTTTCCCAGACGCCGAAGGCCATCACGAACTGCATCAGGATCACCAGGCCAATGAGCAGCGCCAACGGCATGTAGCGCGCCATCTCCGCCTTCAGCTCGGCAAAGTCCACGTCCAGCATCATCACCACAAACAGGAACAGCACCGCGACCGCGCCCACGTAGACGATGACCAGCAGCATGGCGACGAACTCCGCCCCCAGCAGCACAAACAGCCCGGCCGAGGAAAGGAAGGCCAGGATCAGCCACAGCACCGAATGCACCGGCTGGCGGCTGATCACGGTGAACAGCCCGCCGGTAATGGCGCTGATGGCGAAGAGGTAGAAGGCAAAAACGCTCATGTCTCATCGTCCCTTTTTTCGTCCATGACCGCCTGCGCCAGATCCAGCGCCCGGTTCATGGCCGGAATGCCGGCAAACACCGACATCTGTCCGATCGTTTCCACGATCTCTTGTTTCTTGGCGCCGGCCGCGAGGGCGTGGCGCACGGTCTGGCGCACGGCACTGTCAGCCTGCGCGCCCTGCATTGTCAGACCGGCCAGTGTCAGCAGCAGCCGGGTCTTGGCATCCAGCCCGTCCTTGTTGACGGTGTTGCCGAACATCATTTCCATGACCTCTTTGGGCATGGTGGGCCACAGCGCCTCGAACTCCTTGAAAGCCTCGGTCGGCGAGAAGTTTTCCAGCGCTGGATTGAAGGCCTTGGCCATCTCCTGCGCCTGGGTCTGCATCTGGGCCATCATGGCCTCGAAAGGGTTCTTGGGATCTGTCATCGGTACGGCGCGTCGATTTCCAGGTTTCGGGCAATCTCTGCTTCCCAGCGTTCCCCGTTCGAGAGCAGCTTCTCCTTGTCATAGAAAAGCTCCTCGCGGGTCTCAGTGGCGAACTCGAAGTTCGGGCCTTCGACAATCGCATCCACCGGGCAGGCTTCCTGGCAGAAACCGCAGTAGATGCATTTGGTCATGTCGATGTCATAGCGCGTGGTGCGGCGGCTGCCGTCCTCGCGCGGTTCCGCGTCGATGGTGATCGCCTGTGCCGGGCAGACCGCCTCGCACAGTTTACATGCGATGCAGCGCTCCTCGCCGTTCGGGTAGCGGCGCAGCGCGTGCTCGCCGCGGAAGCGGGGCGACAGCGGGCCCTTTTCGTGCGGGTAGTTCAGGGTGGCCTTGGGGGCGAAGAAGTACTTCAGCCCCAGTTTGAAGCCGACCCAGAAATCCTGCAGCAGGAAGTATTTGGCGGCGCGGGTGTAGTCGATGTTCGCCATCAGTTAGCCTCCCACGGTCCAGCGGGCGAAGATGCCCCAGAACCAGTCAAATTTTGCAGCAAAGGACACGAAGACCACCCAGGCCAGCGAGAACGGCAGGAACACTTTCCAGCCCAGTCGCATCAGCTGGTCGTAGCGGTAGCGCGGGGTGATCGCCTTTACCATTGCGAAGAGGAAGAAGAAGAACGCCATCTTGGCAACCATCCACAGCACGCCATCGGGCAGGCCCGGGATCGGGGATAGCCAGCCGCCGAAGAACAGCAGCGTGGTCAGCGCGCACATCAGGAAGATGGCGATGTATTCACCGGCCATGAACAGCAAGAACGGGGTCGCAGAGTATTCCACCTGGTAGCCCGCAACCAGTTCCGATTCCGCTTCCGGCAGGTCGAACGGCGGGCGGTTGGTTTCCGCCAGCGCCGAGATGAAGAACAGGAAGACCATCGGAAAATGCGGGATCCAGTACCAGTTCAGCAGGCCCAGATCGCCGTCCTGCGCGCGCACGATGTCGCCGAAGTTCATGCTGCCGGTGGAGATGATCACGCCAATGATGATGAGGCCGATGGAGACCTCGTAGGAGATCATCTGCGCCGCAGACCGCAGCGAGCCCAGGAACGGGTATTTCGAGTTCGACGCCCAGCCGCCCATGATGACGCCGTAGACCTCCAGCGAGGACACCGCGAAGACATAGAGGATGGCGACGTTGATGTCGCTGAGGACCCAGCCGTCGTTGAAGGGGATCACCGCCCAGGCAATCATCGCCAGCACGAAGGAGGTCATCGGTGCCAGGATAAAGACGGTGCGGTCGGCGCCGGCCGGGATCACCACTTCCTTGACCACATATTTCAACGCGTCGGCCACCGATTGCAGCAGGCCGTAGACGCCCACCACATTCGGGCCCCGGCGCATCTGGACCGCGGCCCAGATCTTGCGGTCCCCGTAGACGAGGAACAGGAGCGAGATCATCACAAAGGCAACAACTGCAAGCACTTGCGCCAGGATCAGAACAGCGATGCCGCCTGGAGTGTTAAAGAAATCAGCCATAGGTCCTCACACCGTGGGTATTCCGTTCGCCGCGCAATCCGCGACCACGACTTCGGCGTCAATGGTGCGCAGCCCGCGCGGCAGAGAGGGCGAAATCAGATAGACCGCGTCCGCGGCCCGGCTGCCCCCTGCCTGTTTCGTTGTCGTGCGCACATGGCGCGCAAACCCGTAATCCCGGATCAGCGCGTATTGCGCGGCGGCGCATTCCGCATAGTCGTCAAGGTCTTCCTGCGCGAACACTCCGCGCATGGAGACGTGAAATTGCACCAGATCGCCCTCCAGCAGGCTGGTTTCCACCCCTTCGTAAACCGGGGCGGGCCGCTCTCCTTCGCTGCCGGGTGCCATTGCGCAGGCTGCCAGCAGGAAGGGCGATATGAGGGCGAAACGGATCATTCGGCGGCCATTGCTTCGTTTCCGCGGGCTTTCACACCTGCCGACAGTTCCGCCATCAGTTGCGATGCGCGGGCAATCGGATTGGTCAGGTAGAAGTCCTTGATCGCGGGCAGGAAATCGGCGTTGCCGAGTTTGTCCTGCTCCAGCGGCGCGCCGTCCTTTTCGGCCACTTCGTCGATCTGCGCCAGATGCGGAACCTCTGCAACCAGCGCCTGGCGCAGCTGTGCCAGCGAGTCATAGCCCAGCTTGGCATCTGCTTCGGCGCTGAGCGCGCGCAGGATGGCCCAGTTTTCCTTGGCCTCACCCGGTGCAAAGCTCGCACGCATCGCCAGCTGCGGACGGCCTTCGGTGTTCACGAACAGGCCGTTTTCTTCCGTGTAGGCGGCACCTGGCAGGATCACGTCGGCGCGGTGCGCGCCGCGGTCGCCGTGGGAGCCCTGATAGATCACGAATGCGCCCGCGTCGATTTCCACTTCATCGGCGCCGAGGTTGTAGATCACCTCTGCCCCGTCAATAGCCGCTTCCATGCCGCCCTCAGACACCGCACCGATGTCCATCGCGCCCACGCGGGAGGCCGCGGTGTGCAGCACCATCAGCTTGGAACCGGACAGTTCCGCCATCTTCTGGGCCGCTGCCAGGACCGCCAGGCCGTCGGCCTCGCGCAGGGCGCCCTGCCCCACAATGATCACGGTTTTTTTGTTGTCGCGGGTCTCCTCCGAAACGCCCTTGTCGATCATATCGCTGAGCGCGTCGCGGCCGGTGCCTGCGTGGTAGTACTCATAAGTCAGATCCGCCGCCGGGCCGATCAGTGCCACTTCGGCACCCTTGGCCCAGGCTTTGCGGATGCGGGCATTCAGCACCGGTGCCTCGTCACGCGGGTTGGTGCCGATCAGCAGGATCATTTCCGCGTCATCAAGGTCTTCGACAGTGGCGGTGCCTGCATAACCGGCGCGGTTGCCGATAGGCAGACGGGCGTTATCAGTGCGGCATTCAACCTTGCCGCCCAGCCCCTCGACCAGCTGCTTCAGCGCAAAGGCTGCCTCAACGGACGCCAGATCGCCGATCAGGCCAGCAATTTTTTTGCCTTTCATGGCGCCGGCTGCGGCAGACAGCGCCTCCGACCAGCTGGCGGGCTTCAGCTTGCCGTCAACGCGAACATAAGGGCGGTCAAGGCGCTGGCGGCGCAACCCGTCCCAGACAAAGCGGGTCTTGTCGCTGATCCACTCTTCGTTCACGCCGTCGTGGTTGCGCGGCAGGATGCGCATCACTTCGCGGCCCTTGGTATCCACGCGGATGTTCGAGCCAAGCGCGTCCATCACGTCGATGGTTTCGGTCTTGGTCAGCTCCCACGGACGGGCAGTAAACGCGTAGGGCTTCGACGTCAGCGCGCCCACCGGGCACAGGTCGATGATGTTGCCCTGCAGGTTCGATTGCAGCGTCTGGTTCAGGTAGGAGGTGATCTCCGCATCCTCGCCGCGCCCGGTCTGGCCCATCTGGGTGATGCCCGCGACCTCGGTGGTGAAGCGCACGCAGCGGGTGCAGGAGATGCAGCGGGTCATGGTGGTGGCAACCAGCGGGCCGAGGTCCAGATCGTCCACCGCGCGCTTGGCTTCCTTGAAGCGGCTGCCCGACAGGCCATAGGCCATCGCCTGGTCCTGCAGGTCGCATTCGCCGCCCTGGTCGCAGATCGGGCAATCCAGCGGGTGGTTGATCAGCATGAATTCCATCACGCCTTCGCGGGCCTTCTTGACCATCGGCGAGTTGGTTTTCACCTGCGGCGCCTGGCCTTCAGGGCCGGGGCGCAGGTCGCGCACCTGCATCGCGCAGGAGGCAGCGGGTTTCGGCGGGCCGCCGACAACCTCAACCAGGCACATGCGGCAGTTGCCGGCAATCGACAGACGCTCATGGTAGCAGAAGCGCGGGATCTCGACACCAGCCTCCTCACAGGCCTGGATCAGGGTCATTGCCCCTTCCACCTCGATCTCGGTTCCGTCAATGTTGATCTTGCGGAGGTCAGACATGGTCTATTTCGCCCTCAGTAACACGCCGATCGCGCTGTTTTTCTCAATCTCTGCACGGCCATAGGCGCAGAATGTTTCGGGTTCGCCGTAGTCGACGCCGTTCTGCGCCAGGAGCTTCTCTCCCTTGGCGCGCATCCGGGCTTTTTCGGCATCAGATTCGATGTAATCGCGGATTTCCGCGTCCGTGTACCCCAGCGCGTTGGCCCGCGATTTGAGCCGGCGCAACTCGCCCAGGCCTTTCAGATACCGCGGGGAAATATCGTCGCAATAATCGGCGACTTCCTTGGCCATGGCGACGGCAAACAACGGGTCTTCAATTTCCTGCACATCGCGCAGCGACGGTTTCGCCAGCGCTGCGGCAGGCAGGGCTACAACAGTGGACAGGGCAACGGCTATCAGGGCACGCATGGGATGGGACTCCTTCAGTTTCGAAGCCCCCATGCGCAGGCTTGCGCGGCTGCTATTCAATAGCAGCCGGGCCGTCAGGCCCTGATATGCCGGAATTCCGCTCACGGGTTGCAGGTTCCCTGGAACAGGGCCTTGCCGTCAGCCAGCGTCACCTGTGCCGCATCGTCGTTAGGGTCGTTCACCCAGTCGATTTTGGAAGAACCGTAATTCACCACGCAGTAGGTCGTGCCGGCATGGGCCGCAGCCTCCCGCGCGCCTTTGACAGAGCGCTCGGCACCCTTGATTTCGATCTGGAACAGGGCCCGGTTGACTTTCTTGTCAACCGGCTTGGCCTTGGCCTTGAATTGAACGCCGTCGTAAAGAGGCCGGTTACTGGTGGAGGACCCGCAGGCCGACACCAGCGCTGCGGCTGCCAGAAGGGCTGCAGGCAAGGCCAGCCGGTATGTTTTCAGAATGCTCAAAATACTGCCGCCAAAGTAAAAATTGCCAGGCCGCCCATACAGGACCAGCCGATCACGTAGAAGATGGAGCGCAAGCCCCCATGCGGTTTGCCACTGCCGCGCAGATGGACGAGGATCATGATCACCCGCGACAATAGCACCAGCGAGGCCAGCAAATTCACCCAGAACGGCGCAGCGCCCGCGAGAATTGCCGCCAGTGTCACGGTCAGGAATGCCGGCAGCGTTTCGCATCCATTCAGATAGGCCCGGTTCAGCCGGTAAGCCTTTTCCGCATAATCCTCATCCGGCGTGGCCCCGGGAGCAAGACCCGCCTTTTGCTTGGCCAGCGCCGAAAACGGCGACAGCGCCAGGATGATCAGGGTAAAGATCACCAGCGCGGCCAGGGCATGGGAGTATGCGGCGAAGGCTTCCATTGGTTACTCCGCCGCCATCGCGCCCATGCGGCCCGATTTCTGAGCCTTGATGCGGTCTTCGATTTCCTCGCGGAAGTTCTTGATCAGGCCTTGGATCGGCCAGGCCGCCGCGTCGCCAAGGGCGCAGATGGTGTGGCCTTCGACCTGCTTGGTCACGTCCCACAGCATATCGATCTCTTCCAGCTCGGCCTCGCCCTTCACCAGGCGGTCCATGACGCGCATCATCCAGCCGGTGCCTTCGCGGCACGGGGTGCACTGGCCGCAGCTTTCGTGTTTGTAGAACTTGGACAGCCGCCAGATCGCCTTGATGATGTCGGTTTGCTTGTCCATCACGATCACCGCCGCGGTGCCAAGGCCGGAGCCAAGCTCGCCGCGCAGGTAGTCGAAGTCCATGATCGCGTCACGCATGTTCTCGCCGCGCACGCAAGGAACAGAGGAGCCGCCAGGGATCACCGCCAGCAGGTTGTCCCAGCCGCCGCGGATGCCGCCGCAATGTTTCTCGATCAGTTCCTCAAAGGAGATCGACATCGCTTCTTCAACGACACACGGGTTGTTGACATGGCCCGAGATCGCAAACAGCTTGGTGCCCGCGTTGTTCTGGCGGCCAAAGCCCGCGAACCAGTCGGCGCCGCGGCGCAGGATGGTGGGCACCACCGCGATGGATTCCACGTTGTTCACAGTGGTCGGGCAGCCGTAAAGACCAGCACCTGCCGGGAACGGCGGCTTCATCCGGGGCATGCCCTTCTTGCCCTCCAGGCTTTCGATCAGGGCGGTTTCCTCGCCGCAGATATAGGCCCCTGCCCCGTGGTGCAGGAAGACGTCGAAATCCCAGCCGGAGCCGGCCGCGTTCTTGCCAAGCAAGCCCTTGTCATAGCATTCGTCGATCGCGGCCTGCAGCGCCTCGCGCTCGCGGATGTATTCGCCGCGCAGGTAGATGTAGCAGGTATGCGCGTTCATCGCGAAGGAGGCGATCAGCGCGCCCTCGATCAGCGTGTGCGGATCGTGGCGCATGATTTCCCGGTCTTTGCAGGTGCCGGGCTCGGATTCATCTGCGTTGATAACCAGATACGCCGGGCGGCCGTCGCTTTCCTTGGGCATGAAGGACCATTTCAGACCCGTGGGGAAGCCCGCGCCGCCGCGGCCGCGCAGGCCGCTGTCCTTCATCGTCTGAATGATCCAGTCGCGGCCCTTTTCGATGATGCCCGCCGTGCCGTCCCAATGGCCGCGCGCCTTGGCGCCCGCCAGGTTACGGTCGTGCATCCCGTAAAGGTTGGTAAAGATCCGGTCCTGATCCTTCAGCATGTTTGCCTACCTTTGGCTGTCCCGGCGCATGCGCCAGAGTTGAAATATGTTGACCAGGGCATAGATCATGCCCGCCAGCGCGGCGAAGTCGAACAGCAGAGCATAGCGCCCCGGCAGCCCCAGCATGGGGCCGATGAACAGCGACAGCACGACCCACAGCGAAATGGTCCCGGCAATCACAAGCGCGATGTGCCGGCCCTTTGCTGCTATAGCTTGGTCCTGTTCCTTGCTCATCTGTTCCCTACACCCGGGCGCGGCCCCTGGGGGCCGCCTCCCGATCAGTCTTCCTTGTCGTCGTAGATGTGCTCTTCCTTGGCACGTTTGGCGAATTCGGTCTCATCCCCGACGGCAAGGCGTTTGGCCTGTTCGATCCAGCCGTCGCGGGCGATCCGCCCCTTGAACTTGAGCCGCGCATCAACCCAGGCGACCTCTGCCTCAGTCCATTCAGCGATCTGGTCAAAGTGGAAGAACCCCAGTTCGTTCAGCTTTTCTTCCAGCTTGGGGCCTACCCCCTTCAAGAGCTTCAGGTCGTCCGGTAGGCCGCCGCGGGCTTCCTTCAGCAGTTCCGGCTCTTGCTCATCAGCGGCAGGCGCGTCGTCCTTCTTGGCTTCGGCGGCCTGTTTCACCGCAGGCTTGGCTGCTTCGGGCGCCTTGGGCGGCGCGCCCGCGGCTGCGCGGCCGGCAACAACGCCGTCCTTGCCAACCCAAGGGGTCAGCAGCGGAACCTCGTCGCCCTGGATGCGCTTGACGCCGTCCTTGACGTCCACCGCCAGCTGCACAGATGCGTTGTACTGCGTCTTGCCGCTGTCAAATTCGGTCAAAGAGGTGAGGCCGGATTTCGGCTCAGCCGCATAACGGCCGTTCTGCGGGCCGGGCGTGACGTCCTTGCCCGCCGCCAAATCGTCAAGCAGCTTCGTGAAGCTCTCAACGGTCAGGTCCTCGTAGTAGTCCTTGCCGATCTGCGCCATCGGGGCGTTGGTGCAGGCGCCCAGGCATTCGACCTCTTCCCAGGTGAACTTGCCGTCCGCCGACAGGGTATGCGGCTTCTCGTTGATCTTTTCCTTGCAGACCGCCACCAGGTCCTCTGCTCCGCAGATCATGCAGGACGTGGTGCCGCAGATCTGGATATTGGCAACGGAACCGGTCGGTTGCATCTGGAACATGAAGTAGAAGGAGCAAACCTCCAGCACCCGGATATAGGCCATGCCGAGCATATCGGCGATGTGCTCGATCGCGGGTTTGGTGACCCAGCCCTCCTGCTCCTGCGCCCGCCACAAAAGCGGAATGACCGCCGAGGCCTGGCGGCCCTCAGGGTATTTAGTGATCTGCGCCTCGGCCCAGGCCTGGTTGGCCGGGGTGAAGGCAAAGCTGTCGGGTTGTTCAGAGTGCAAACGGCGGAGCATTAGCGGTCAATCTCTCCAAATACGACGTCCATGGTGCCGATGATGGCGGCGACGTCGGCCAGCTGGTGGCCCTTGGCAACGTGGTCCATCGCCTGCAGGTGCAGGAAGCCCGGCGCGCGGATCTTGGAGCGGTAGGGCTTGTTGGACCCGTCCGCCACCAGATAGACGCCGAACTCGCCCTTGGGCGCCTCGACGGCGGCGTAAACCTCGCCTGCCGGGACGTGGAAACCTTCGGTGTAGAGCTTGAAATGGTGGATCAGGCTTTCCATCGAGGTCTTCATGTCGCCGCGCTTGGGCGGTGTCAGCTTGCCGCGGGCCAGCACGTCGCCGGTGGCTTCGCGCAGCTTGGCAATCGCCTGACGGATGATCGAGGTCGACTGGCGCATCTCTTCCATGCGGCAGAGATAGCGGTCGTAGCAGTCGCCGTTTTTGCCGACGGGGACCTGGAATTCGAACTCGTCATAGCATTCATAGGGCTGCGCGCGGCGCAGGTCCCAGGCAAGGCCGGAGCCGCGCACCATGACGCCGGAGAAGCCGTATTCCTGGATGTCCTTCTCCGTCACCACACCAATGTCGCAGTTGCGCTGCTTGAAAATGCGGTTTTCGGTCAGGAGACCGTCGATATCGTCCAGCACCTTGGGAAATTCCATCGCCCAGAGGTCGATATCATCCAGCAGATCGTCCGGCAGGTCCTGATGCACGCCGCCGGGGCGGAAGTAGGCCGCGTGCAGGCGTGCGCCGCAGGCCCGCTCGTAGAAGATCATCAGCTTTTCGCGCTCTTCAAAGCCCCACAGCGGCGGGGTCAGCGCGCCGACGTCCATTGCCTGCGTGGTGACGTTGAGGAGGTGGTTCAGCACCCGGCCGATTTCCGAGTAGAGCACCCGGATCAGCTGCCCGCGGCGCGGCACCTCGGTGCCGGTCAGCTTTTCGATGGCGAGGCACCAGGCGTGTTCCTGGTTCATCGGCGCCACATAGTCGAGGCGGTCGAAATACGGCAGGTTCTGCAGGTAGGTGCGGCTTTCCATCAACTTTTCGGTGCCACGGTGCAAGAGGCCGATATGCGGGTCGCAACGCTCGACGATCTCGCCGTCGAGTTCGAGCACTAGACGCAAAACGCCGTGCGCCGCGGGGTGCTGCGGGCCGAAGTTGATGTTGAAGTTGCGGATCTTCTGCTCGCCGCTCAGCGCGTCGACGCTGCCGTCGTCATACTTGGCGTCAAATTTGGAGCCGTCCATCATTGCGCCCCCTCCTTCTCGTCGCCGGGCAGGATGTATTCGGCACCTTCCCACGGGGACATGAAATCAAACTGGCGGTATTCCTGCACCAGCTTCACCGGCTCGTAGACCACGCGCTTTTGTGCCTCGTCATAACGGACTTCGGTGTAACCGGTGGTCGGAAAATCCTTGCGCAGCGGATAGCCGCGGAAGCCGTAGTCGGTCAGCAGACGGCGCAGGTCCGGATGGCCGGAGAACAGGATGCCGAACATGTCGTAGACTTCCCGCTCGAACCAGTTGGCAGAGGGGTGAACGTTCACGATCGAGGGCACCATCTCATCCTCGCGCACGGCGGCGCGCAGGCGGATGCGCTGGTTCCGGTACATCGACAGGAAGTGGTAGACCACGTCGAACCGCTTGCCGCGCTCCGGATAATCCACCGCGGTGATGTCCACCAGGGTCGAAAACTTGCAGTTCGGGTCCGATTTCAGGAACTCCACTAAACCGGCGATATTCGAGGGTGTGACGTCGATGTTCAGTTCGTCAAAGGACACGTCCCAGGCCACAACGCAATCGGGGCGTTTGGCTTCGATCTGGGCGCCAAGCTCTTGCAGTGCTTCAGTCATATCTTCTCCGCCCCTCCTTAGCGCACCAGGGTGCCGGTGCGGCGGATCTTGCGCTGCAGCTGCATCAGGCCATAGAGCAGCGCCTCAGCCGTCGGCGGGCAGCCCGGCACATAGACGTCGACCGGCACAACCCGGTCGCAGCCGCGCACCACGGAATAGCTGTAGTGGTAATAGCCGCCGCCATTGGCGCAAGAGCCCATCGAGATCACATAGCGTGGCTCGGGCATCTGGTCGTAGACCTTGCGCAGGGCCGGCGCCATCTTGTTGGTGAGGGTACCCGCCACGATCATCACGTCCGACTGGCGCGGGGAGGCGCGCGGCGCGATGCCAAAACGCTCCGCGTCATAGCGCGGCATCGAGGTGTGCATCATCTCCACCGCGCAGCAGGCCAGGCCAAAGGTCATCCAGTGCAGCGAACCGGTGCGGGCCCAGTTGATAATATCTTCTGCCGAGGTGAGCAGGAAACCCTTGTCCTGCAGTTCGGCATTGATGGCCCGGGTGACAACTTCCTTGTCCACGCCCGCCGAGTTGGGTCCGGTCATCACTGCCATTCCAGGGCCCCTTTCTTCCACTCATAGGCAAAGCCGATGGTCAGCACACCCAGGAATACCATCATCGACCAAAAACCGAGGTCGCTGATGTCCTTGAACCCGACGGCCCAGGGGAACAGGAAGGCAATTTCCAGGTCGAAAATGATGAAGAGAATCGAGACCAGATAGAACCGGACATCGAATTTCATGCGGGCATCGTCAAAGGCATTGAAACCGCATTCATAGGCGCTGACCTTTTCCGGGTCCGGGTTGCGGACCGCCAGCACCACGGCTGCCAGGATCAGGACAATCCCCAAACCTGCCGCAACGGCCAGGAAGACCAGGATCGGCAGGTATTCCCTCAACATCTCTTCCAAGAGCAGCTCCTTTCCCCGGGCGGATTTCCGCGCGGCGTCAATTGGCGTGTTGATTTGGACTGTGCATACCCCCACGCCCCCACAGCGTCAACTAAGGCAAGGTTAATCAACAAGGGTTTGTGACAGGAAAAAGCACTGCCGCAACATGCCTGTAATTCCCTAGCAAATTCATAAGAAAAGCGGCCGCAGGGTAAACTGCAGCCACGCTTAAAACAGGAGTCAAATATGCCGGTTTTCAGTCTTGCCAGACCGGTTTGCGCTTTTCAAAGAACGCGGCAATCCCTTCGCCGGCTTCCGGCCCCTCCCAGCGCTCCACAAGCGCCTTGATTGTATGGTCAATCACGCCGCCGTCCAGCCGCGGCCCCAGATCGCGGGCCAGCTTCTTGGCGGCGGCGACAGCACCGGGGGCGCAGCTCAGGTAGGGCGCAACCTCCGCCTCGACCGCCTCGGCCAGTTGGTCGGCGGGCACGGCTTTTGCCAGCAACCCGAGCTCCACCGCTTCCGCCGCACCAAACAGGCGGGCCGACATGAACACGCGGCGCGCCTTGGCTTCACCCATGCGGGCGATGACATAGGGGCCGATGGTGGCGGGAATCAGTCCCAGCTTGGTCTCGGTCAGCCCCATCTTCAGATGATCTGCACCTATGGCCACGTCGCAAACCGACGCCATTCCGACACCGCCGCCAAAGGCGTTGCCCTGCACCGCGCCGATCAGCGGTTTGGGCAGGGTGTTGAGCGCCATCAGCATCTCCGCCAGCACCCGCGCCTCACGCGCGCGGGTTTCCGCGTCTGCATCCATCTGCGCGCGCATCCAGGCAAGGTCGCCACCCGCGCAGAAACTCTTGCCGGCACCGGTCAGCACCACCACACGGACGGTCTCGTCCTCGGCCAGGCGTTTCGCAGCCAGGGTCAGCTCCTTCAGCATCTGGCCGGACATGGCGTTGTGCTTCTCCGCCCGGTTCAAGGTCAGGGTGCAGACGCCGCGGGCGTCGGTCTCCAGGGTGATTGTCTCAAACATCTTGTAGCTCCGCTGAAATCTTACTGCAGGCCGCGCATGGCCCGGGCCAGGGCCGCGGCTTCTTCCAGCACATCCGCATTCAGGCCGGTATCATAGCCCAGCTCCGTCAAGCGCTTATGCACCGCCTCCGTTGCCACATTGCCTGCTGCCCCTGGCGCATAGGGGCAGCCGCCAAGCCCGCCCACGGCCGCATCGAACACCCGTACGCCCTGCGCCAGCGAGGCCTCGATATTGTCCAGCGCCCGGCCCGCCGTGTCGTGGTAATGCCCCGCCAGCTTTGCGGCAGGCACCCGTGCGGTGACAGCCCTCAGCATCGCGTTGATCGCTTCCGGGGTGCCCCGTCCGATGGTGTCGCCCAGCGAGATCTCGTAACAGCCGAGCGCGTGCAGCCGTTCGGCCACCTCGGCCACCTTTTCTGGCGGCGTGGCCCCGTCATAGGGGCAGTCGGTCACACAGGAGACATAGCCGCGGACCGGCAGGCTGATCTCTTTGGCCGCGTCAAGAATGGGCAGGAAGCGGTTGATGCTTTCCTCGATACTGGCGTTGATATTGGCTTTGGAAAACCCTTCGGAGGCAGACGCAAAGACCGCGATCTCATCCGCCTTGGCAGCGACCGCGTCCTCGTAACCGCGCATGTTAGGGGTCAGCGCCGCATAGCGGACCCCGGGTGCCCGGGTGATGGCAGCCAGCACCTCCGCGCTGCCCGCCATCTGCGGCACCCATTTGGGCGAAACAAAGCTGGCCACTTCGATCCGCTTGAACCCGGCCCGGCTCAGGCAATCCGTCAGCGCAACCTTTTCCGCAACCGGAATCTCCCGTTTTTCATTCTGCAGCCCGTCGCGTGGGCCGACTTCGAAAATCTCGGCACGTTCACCCATGTCCGGGCCTCCTGCTTCTTTCTGGTCTCAAATACTTACATCCCAGCAGCCGCCGCAGGCGCGCGGTCAGCTGCCGTCCTCCTCCAGCCGCACCAGCGCAGCACCCGCCTCGACCTGGTCCCCGGCAGAGGCCAGAACCTCTGCCACCACGCCGTCACGGGCGGCTAGCAGCGAGTGCTCCATCTTCATCGCCTCCAGAATGGCGAGCCGGTCACCCTCCTTCACCTCTTGGCCGGCTTCGGCAAAGACCGCCTTGACCAGACCCGGCATCGGTGCCTCGATCACATTGCTGTCGCCGCCTGCCGCCGCATCGCGGTCCAGAGGGTCAATCGCCGTGAACTCCAGCCCATAGGCATCATGCACGGTAATCAAGGATCCCGACTGAGACACTGCAGGCATCCGGCGCTCATCAATGCGCCACTGGCCCTGGCTGCGCTCCGCCACGACGGTTTCGCCTTCAATGGTCCAAAGCTGCCGGTCAGGCCCGTCCACCTGCACATCCGCCGTGAACTCCTCGCCCGCAAGGGACAGGGTGACAGCCCGGTGCAAAGGCGCCCAAAGGGTGAAGCCAGTGTCCGGTGCAGCCTCCACCAGATCCAGCGCCACCATACCAGCCGCCGCCTTATGGCGCAGCTCCACCACCGGCGCCGCGGTCAGCGCGTCCAGATCGCGGGCGATCAGGCCGGTGTCGACGTCGCCACCCGCAAACCCCTCATGCGCCGCCAATGCGCCGAGGAAGGCCAGGTTGGTGACGGTGCCGCCAACTTGCGTTTCCTCCAGCGCGCGGGCCAGCCGCGACAGCGCCACCTTGCGGGTGGAGCCATGCACGATCACCTTGGCGATCATCGGATCATACCAGGGGCTGATGGTGTCCCCCGCCCTGACGCCGCTGTCGGCGCGGGCCTCATCCGGGAAGGACAGGTGGGTCAGCGTGCCGGTTGCAGGCAGGAAGCCTTTGGGCACGTCCTCCGCATAAAGCCGCGCCTCAAATGCGTGGCCAGTGATGGTGAGGTCTTCCTGCTTGGCTGGCAGGCTCTCGCCTGAGGCCACCCGCAGCTGCCACTCGACCAGATCAACGCCAGTGATCAGTTCCGTGACCGGATGCTCCACCTGCAGGCGTGTGTTCATTTCCATGAACCAGAACCCGTCCGGGCGCAGCCCGTCAGAACCGTCGACGATGAACTCCACGGTGCCAGCGCCCTTGTAGCCGATGGCCTTTGCCGCGCGCACGCCGGCCTGCCCCATCGCCTCGCGCATTTCCGCAGTCATGCCTGGCGCAGGCGCCTCCTCGATCACCTTCTGGTGGCGGCGCTGCAGCGAGCAGTCCCGCTCGAACAGATGCACGGCCTTCTCGCCGTCGCCAAAGACCTGAACCTCGATATGGCGGGGCTGCTGGATGTATTTCTCAATCAGAACGTCAGGATTGCCAAAGGCGGTGGTTGCCTCGCCCTGCGCGCTTTTCAGGGCGTCGGAGAACTCTTCCGGCTTCTCAACCAGCCGCATCCCCTTACCGCCGCCGCCCGCAACCGCCTTGATCAGCACCGGGTAGCCGATTTTTCCCGCCTCGGCGGCCAGGAATTCCGGGTCCTGATTGCTGCCGTGATAGCCCGGCACCACCGGCACGCCGGCCTCTTCCATCAGCGCCTTGGCGGCGTCCTTGAGGCCCATCTTGCGGATCGCATCCGCAGACGGCCCGATAAAGGTGAGGCCCGCAGCCTCCACCGCCTCGACGAACTTCGGGTTTTCCGACAGGAAGCCGTAGCCCGGGTGGATCGCCTGGGCGCCGGTTTCCTGCGCCACCCGTATTATCTCATCGCCCTTCAGGTAGCTGTCCGCCGGGGCCGGGCCGCCGATATGCACGGCCTCATCCGCCAGCGCCACATGTTTCGAAGCCGCATCGGCGTCGGAGTAAACAGCCACGGTCCGCACCCCCATGGCACGGGCGGTTTCCATCACGCGGCAGGCAATCTCTCCGCGGTTGGCAATCAGGATTTTGTCAAACATGGGAGATCCTCACATCCGGAAGAGGCCGAAGCGCGTGTCTTCGATCGGGGCATTCAGCGCGGCGCTCAGCGAGAGCGACAGCACGTCGCGGGATTTGCGCGGGTCGATGATGCCATCGTCCCAAAGACGCGCGGAGGCATAGAGCGGGTGGCTCTGCTCCTCGAACATGTCGATGGTGGGGCGCTTGAACTCCGCCTCTTCTTCCGTGCTCCAGCTGCCGCCCTGGCGCTCGATGGCGTCGCGCTTGACGGTGGCCAGCACGCCCGCGGCCTGCTCGCCGCCCATCACCGAGATGCGGGAGTTCGGCCAGGTCCACAGGAAGCGCGGCGAGTAAGCGCGCCCCGACATGCCGTAGTTGCCGGCACCAAAGGAGCCGCCGACGAGCATGGTGATCTTGGGGACATTGGTGGTGGCGACGGCGGTCACCATCTTGGCGCCGTGGCGGGCGATGCCCTCGTTTTCGTATTTCCGGCCCACCATGAAGCCGGTGATGTTCTGCAGGAACACCAGCGGGATCTTGCGCTGGCTGCACAGCTCCACGAAATGCGCGCCTTTCTGGGCGGCTTCGGAGAACAAGACGCCGTTATTGGCTATGATGCCGATCGGGCAGCCCTTGAGGTGGGCAAAGCCGGTCACCAGGGTCTCGCCAAAACGCGGTTTGAATTCGTCAAAGCGGGAACCGTCGACCAGACGCGCGATCACTTCGCGGATGTCATAGGGCGTGCGCAGGTCGCCGGGTACCACGCCGAGGATTTCCTCCGGGTCGTAAGCCGGCTCTTCCGGGCTGGCCCAGTTCACCGTCAGCGGTTTTGTGATGTTCAGCGACTGCACCGCACGCCGCGCCAGCGCCAGCGCGTGGGCGTCATCCTCGGCCAGGTAGTCGGCCACGCCCGAAAGCCGCGTGTGCACGTCGCCCCCGCCCAGGTCCTCGGCGCTGACAACCTCGCCCGTGGCAGCCTTCACCAGCGGCGGACCGGCCAGGAAGATCGTGCCCTGCTCCTTCACGATGATGGTGACATCCGACATCGCCGGCACATAGGCGCCGCCCGCGGTGCAGGAGCCCATGACGACTGCGATCTGCGGGATGCCCTTGGCCGACATCCGCGCCTGGTTGTAGAAGATCCGCCCGAAGTGGTCGCGGTCGGGGAAGACCTCATCCTGGTTGGGCAGGTTAGCCCCGCCGGAGTCCACCAGATAGATGCAGGGAAGATGGTTCTCCTCTGCGATTTCCTGCGCACGCAGGTGCTTCTTCACCGTCATCGGATAATAGGTGCCGCCCTTCACGGTGGCGTCGTTGCAGACAACCATGACCTCCTGCCCGTGCACCCGGCCGATGCCCGCAATCACGCCCGCCGAGGGTGCGGCGCCGTCATACATCGCGTGCGCCGCGGTGGCCCCGATCTCCAGAAACGGAGAGCCGGGGTCCAGCAGGTTCGCCACCCGGCGGCGCGGCAGCATCTTGCCGCGGCTTTCGTGCCGGGTCCGGGACTTCTCGCCGCCGCCCATGCGCGCGGCCTCTGCCGCCTCGCTGATCTGCGCCAGCGCGTCCAGATGCGCCGCGCGGTTCTGCTTGAAGCCGTCCGAGGAGGGCATCGCCTTGGATGTGAGTTTCATGTCCACTCTCCCGTTATAGGGGTTAGGCAGGGTCCCGTTTTACGGGAAATGTCTTTCATTCCGGTTGGGGCAGCGTACGCCGGGTATGCAACACCTTGGGTCATTGGCTTGCCTCCCCGGTCATATCCTCACTGCGCATCAGAACTCTTAGTTTGAGCCATTCTGAAAGTGCCTCCGAATAGCGGCACACTAATTCGGAAGGCAAATTGGGGTCCGAAATCTTGCTACAATCGGGAGCGCCACCCAAAGCAGGCATGGGCAGGGACAGACCTGCAGGCCCGTTGCCATCAAGAACACTTTTGTCGAAGCCGGGCATCTGGCTAACGATGCGCGCTCCATCCGCCTCCAACCACGCCGCGGCGCTGTCAACACAGTACTGTAAAGCCTTGTTTTCTTGGCTCATGTTACACATGCGGACGGCCTGCGAGACGCATTGAGTGTCCATGGGAACCGCAACGCCGACATCGGGGACAAAGCTAGTGCAAGCGCGAAGAAAACCAGCTGTATCAAAAACGGGGGCCTCCTCACCTGCCGCAGTAAGAGGAAAGGACGCGCCCAAAGCGCAAGCACAGGCTGCAACAACGGAAAGGACCGGCTGTTTCATCAGTTCACCTCCCCCGCCGCCTGCGCCTTCAGCTCCTTGCGGATCACCTTTCCGGTCACGGTCATCGGAAGGGCATCGAGGAACTCCACTTCGCGCGGGTAGGAATAATGTGCGAGGCGGTCCTTCACGTAATCCTGCAGTTCTTTCTCGGAGGCCGCGGCTCCCGTTTTCAGCACCACATAGGCCTTGACGATCTCGGTGCGCAGCTCATCCGGCTTGCCCACCACACCCACGGTCGCCACCGCCGGATGGGTCAGCAGGCAATCCTCGATCTCAGCCGGGCCGATGCGGTAGCCGCCCGAGGTGATCACATCATCCTCGCGGCCGACAAAGCGCAGGTAATCGCCCTCCCAGATACCGCGGTCGCCGGTCACCAGCCAGTCCCCGCGGAACTTGGCGGCAGTTTCTTCGGGCCGGTTCCAGTATTCCAGCAGCATCGCGGCGGAGCCACGGCGGATGGCGACGTCGCCTTCGCCCTCCGTGGGCACGCCCGCTTCGTCGATCACAGCCAGCTCATGCCCCGGCACCGCCTTGCCGATGCAGCCCGGGCGCGGCTCGAAATCCGCAGCGCAGGAGGAGGCCACCATGTTGCATTCGGTCTGGCCGTAGAACTCGTTGATGGTCACCCCCAGCTTACGCCGGCCCCAGGCGAGCATCTCCGCGCCCAGGGGCTCTCCGCCGCTGGCAACAGAGCGCAGACCGTCGAGCCCCTGCCCCGCTGCCTTCAGCATCCGCAGCGCGGTCGGCGGGAAGAAGATGTTGCGCACGCCGGCCTGCTCGATCAGATCGGCACAGGCTTCGGGGGTGAATTTCTCCAGCCGCGCGGCCACCACCGGCACGCCCAGCGCCAGGCCCGGCATCAGCACGTCGAACAGCCCGCCGATCCAGGCCCAGTCCGCCGGGGTCCAGAGGACATCGCCCGGCTGGCCAAGGTGGTCGTGGCTGATGACAACACCCGGCAGGTGGCCGGTCAGCACCCGGTGTCCGTGCAGTGCGCCCTTGGGGCTGCCGGTGGTGCCGGAGGTGTAGATCAGAACGGCGGGGGTATCCGGGGAGGTATCGGCAAAAGGCACCGGGCCGCCTTCAATACCAGCGCTCTCCACCATAACCGCTTCGGCAAGATCGCCCAGCAGTCCGGCGCCTTCGGAATCTGTGAAGACAAAGCGCACGCCGGCATCCCCGGCCCGGGAGGCCAGAGCGTCGCGTTTGAACAGCTTGAACAGCGGCACCGAAATGCCGCCCGCCTTCCAGACCGCCAGATGCGCCGCCGCGCACCAGGGCGACTGGCTGAGCAGCACTCCGACCCGGTCACCGGGCTGGATGCGGGTCAGCAGGTAGCGTGCCAGCCCGTCAGCCATCGCTGCCAGCTCGCCATAGGTAATGTCCCGGCGTGCAGGAGCAGTCATGTCGATCAGCGCCACCGCATCGTCCGGCTGTGCCAGGCATTGCGCCGCCATATTGAGCTGCGCTGGCAGATCCCAGCTGCCATCTGCGCGAAGCCCTGAAATGTTACATCCTTCAGACATATTTAGATATTCCCGAAACGCATGACGGGTATGCAATTTTTCACTGCATTTTCAACGGGTAGCAACGCATCACTTTGACTCAGATCAGGGTTTTCGCGCCTTTTCAGACGCATCACATCCAGGTGAACACAAGAAAAGGGACGCACCCCATGAAACGCATGGTTTCCGCGCTTGCGCTGACCTCCGCCCTGGCCGCGCTGGCCGCTCCTGCCTTTGCCCAGCAGCAGGGCGACTGGACTGTTGGCGTCGGCATTGCCAACGTGAACCCGAAATCCGGCAACGGCACCCTGGCCGGTGCGGCGGCGGACATTGACGATGGCACCGCGCTGTCGCTGACCGTCGAATACTTCTTCCGCGACAATTGGGGTGTCGAGCTGCTGGCCGCCTCCCCGTTTGAGCACGACGTCAAACTGAACGGTGCCTTTGCGGCCTCGGCCAAGCAGCTGCCGCCAACCCTGTCGGTCAACTACCACTTCCCCACCCAGGGCGTGATCAAACCGTTCCTCGGCCTGGGTCTGAACTACACCACCTTCTTTGAGGAAGAGACCGCACTTGGCACGCTCAAACTGGATGACAGCTTTGGTATCGCGGTGAACGCCGGTGCCGACTACCAGATCTCCGACAACGGTGCGCTGCGTTTCAACGTCCGCTGGATGGACATCGACTCCGATGCAACCCTGAACGGCGCCGCCATCGGCACTGCAGAGATTGATCCGGTTGTCGTGAACTTCGCTTACGTGCACCGCTTCTGATCCTTCGAGGGTCCGGTTCTGGCCTGGCGGCTGGCCTCGTGCCGCCCGGCCTTTTTCAGATCCCGCGCCCCCCTTGGGATGCGCGGGGTTCTTGCTGTTACATGGTGCCCATCAGCTCGCGCCCGATCAGCATCCGGCGGATTTCGCTGGTGCCGGCGCCGATTTCCATCAGCTTGGCATCGCGGAAAATGCGGCCCACCGGATTGTCGGACAGGTAACCGGCACCGCCAAAGGCCTGCACCGCCTGATGCGCCTGGGTCATCGCGACCTCGGAGGCATAAAGACAGCAGGCGGCTGCGTCCTGACGGGTCACGGTGCCTTTGTCGCAGGATTTGGCAACCTCATAGACATAGGCCCGCGCCGAGTTCATCGCCGTGTACATATCGGCGATCTTGGCCTGCATCAGCTGGAAATTCCCGATCGGCTGGCCGAATTGCTTGCGCTCCGCCATGTAGGGCATCATCTCGTCCATGCAGGACGCCATGATGCCGGTGCCGATACCTGCCAGCACTACACGTTCATAATCCAGGCCAGACATCAGTACGCGCACGCCCTTGCCTTCTTCGCCCAGGATGTTCTCGAACGGCACCTCGACGTCCTCGAACACCAGCTCAGCGGTGTTGGAGCCGCGCATCCCCAGCTTGTCGAAATGCTTGGAGGTAGAGAAGCCTTTCATTTCCTTCTCGATCAGGAAGGCGGTGATGCCCTTGGAGCCCGCTTCCGGATCGGTTTTGGCATAGACCACCAGGGTATCGGCGTCGGGGCCGTTGGTGATCCAGTACTTGTTGCCGTTCAGGCGGAAGTGGTCGTTGCGCTTTTCCGCGCGCAGGCTCATCGACACTACGTCAGAGCCGGCGCCTGCTTCGGACATTGCCAACGCACCGACATGCTCACCAGAGAGCAGCCGCGGCAGGTATTTCGCCTTCTGCTCGGCGTTGCCGTTCAGCTTGATCTGGTTGACGCAGAGGTTGGAATGCGCGCCGTAGGACAACGACACAGAGGCGCTGGCCCGGGCGATTTCCTCGACCGCCACGGTATGGGCCAGGTAGGACATGCCCGCGCCGCCGAACTCTTCCGGCACGGTGATGCCCAGCAGGCCCAGCTCACCCATCTCCTGCCACAGCTCTGCCGGGAATTCGTTCTTCTGGTCGATCTCCTGCGCCATCGGCTTGACGCGTTCTTGCGCCCAGCGGTGAACCACATCGCGCAGCGCGTTCACGTCCTCACCAAGATCGAAAGTCATGCTTGCGTTGAACATTCCGCGGATCCTCCAGGGCAGAGCTGATTATATGAACAGTTGTTCAATTCAATAGAGGAGCCCGCGATTCGGGTCAATGGCGCTCCAGCTGCCAGCAACGCAGCGTCGATTTCTGCAGAGCGCCCAAAACAAGGAAAACCCGTTTTCCGGTGCGGAAAACGGGACGGAAAACATATGTTCTCCAGGCCGGAATTCTCATAGAATTCCGGCTGGCTGAAGGATGGAGCCTAAGCGCCTTGATAGACGGCGGAGACCTCGGCCCGGATAATGCGGGCGATCTGCGCACAGTCTTCCAGGCTGAACGTCAGCGGCACCCGCATGTCGATGATGCCCGCCAGAACCCGGTCGCTCTGCGGCAGGCGCGGTGTGTCCGCATACCGCCAGCTGTCATAGCGGGAGGTGAAGGCAACAGGCTCCGGCGTGCCGAACCATTTCAGCTCCACCCCGCGGGCGGCACAGCGGCGGACCGCCTCTTGCACCGCATCCTCGGACCAGTCCAGCAAGAGGAACTGGATGGAGGAGCCCACATAGACCTCCTGCTCCGGGCGCTCCACCACAGTGAGGCCCGGCGTGCTGCGCAAGCCCTCCTCTACAGCGCGGTAGCGCTCGTTCCAGCGCTCTGCCTGCGCTTCCAGGTCGCGCAACTGCGGCCGCAGGATCGCGGCGCGCAAGTTGTCCATCCGGCCCGAGATGTTGGGGGTCTCATACTTCACCCGCTCAAACACTTCCGGCCCAGGCCCCGCCAAATGGCGGCCATAGAGCATGTAGGAACCGGACATCATGATGGCACGGGCGGCAATTTCCTCGTCGTCGGTAATGAGCAGCCCGCCCTCGCCCGAGTTCACATGCTTGTAGGTCTGGCAGGAGTAGCAGCCAACCGCGCCATGGCGGCCCGACAGCACCCCGTTCCAGGAGGCCCCCATGGTGTGGGCGCAATCCTCGATCACGGTGATGCCGGCGCCATCGCAAATCTCCATCAGCCGGTCCATGTCGCACAGATGCCCGCGCATGTGGGACAGCATCAGCACCTTGGCCTGATCGGCCTTGGCCGCCAGATCATCCAGATCAATGGTCAGGTCTTCGGTCACCTCGACAAACACCGGCTCCGCCCCGACGGAAGCAATCGACCCCGGCACCGGCGCCAGGGTGAAGGCGTTGGTCAGCACCTTGTCGCCAGGCTTCACCCCGACTGCGCGCAGCGAGGTCGCCAGCGCATAGCCGCCAGAGGCTGCAGCCAGGCAGTATTTCGCCCCCATCTGCGCTGCGAACTCCTGCTCCAGCAGCGCGGTTTCACCGTCTTCGCCATCCGCCACGTTGTAGCGGTGCAGCCGCCCGTGGCGAAGCACTGCAAGCGCAGCCTCAATGGCGTCTTCGGGGATTGGTTCCTGCTGGGTGAATGACCCGGAAAATATCTCGCTCATGCGGCGTTTGTGAGCCGCGGGCGGTCAGCGGTCAAGGGGGAAGCTGACCGGCTGGAAAACCCGGAACCGGGTTGCGGTTTTACGCAATCAGCCGCTCCGCCACCTCGACCAGATCTTCGAAACACTGCAGCAGCGCCTCGGGTTTCAACGCTGCCATGTCCTCACCGGAGGGGCCGAAGGTCACCAGCACTGACGGCACCCCGGCATTTGCCGAAGTATTGCGGTCGGTGTCGCTGTCGCCGACCAGCAGGGTGCGCGCCGGGTCGCCGCCGGCGCGGCGCGCGGCTTCGAACAACGGCTCCGGGTCGGGTTTGCGCACCGGCAGCGTGTCGGCGCCGACCAGCGAGGCAAAAGCGTCGCGCACGCCAAGGCTGCGCATCAGCTGCTCTGCCAGCGCCTCCGGCTTGTTGGTGCAGATGCCAACCCCGAAACCTGCGGACTTCAACGCCTCGACCGCCTCCATAGCGCCGGGATACATCACGGTGTGATGATCGATGGCATCGCGGTAGACCTCCAGGAATACAGGATAGAACTCCTCGACCACTGCCGGGTCATACTGATCCACACGCTTTAATCCATGCGTTAGCATCATCCGGGCACCGCGCAATGCCACAGCTGCATCCTGTTTCTGAGACAGCACATCGCCCAGTCCCATCTGCCGGAAACAGGCATTGGCCGCGGCCAGAAGATCGCCCGAGGTATCGGCCAGCGTGCCGTCCAGATCGAAGATAACCGTTCGCATTTCCGCCCCTTCCCGGCAACTTTCCGCCGCCGCATGTTGCAGCCCGCAATCTTGTTTGATGGCGCTGTCCCTTGCGCCCCGCCTGTTAGCGGATAAAACGGGAGCGCTAAAAAGACAAAGAGAAAAGCGATTATGAGTATTGCCCTTGTCATCCTGGCAGCCGGAAAAGGCACACGGATGAATTCTGATATTCCCAAGGTATTGCACCCGATTGCTCAGGCTCCGATGCTGGAGCATGCGCTGGCCGCGGGCCGCGCGCTTAACCCCGAACGCACTATCATTGTGGCAGGCCATGGCGCAGATGCCGTGCAGGCAGCTGTTGCCAGGCTTGAAGAAAACGCCGAGGTGGTTCTGCAGGAGGAGCAGTTGGGGACCGCCCATGCAGTGGACCAGGCGCGGGCTGCTCTGGACGGCTTTGCTGGCGATGTTGTGGTGCTTTACGGTGATACGCCCTTTGTCAGCGCGGACACGCTGGAGCGCATGGTGGAGGCCCGCCAGCGCGCAGACCTGGTGATCCTGGGGTTTGAGGCCGCCGATCCCGGCCGCTATGGCCGGCTGGTGATGGACGGTGACAGCCTGGAGCGGATTGTCGAATTCAAGGACGCCTCCGAGGCCGAGCGTGCCATCACCTTCTGCAACTCCGGCCTGATGGCTTGCGACGTATCGGTGATGTTTGATCTGATCGCCAAGGTCGGCAATGAAAACGCCTCGGGCGAATATTACCTGACTGACCTGGTGGAGCTGGCGCGGCGTGAAAGCAAATCCGTCACTGCCGTGTCCTGTGACGAGGCGGAGACGCTGGGCATCAACTCCCGTGCTGAGCTGGCGCAGGCGGATGCCTTGTTCCAGTCCCGCGCGCGGGCAGAGTTGCTGGACCTGGGCGTGACACTGATGGCGCCGGAAACCGTCTATCTGGCCTTTGACACCTTCATCGGCCGCGACACGGTGATCGAGCCCAATGTGGTTTTCGGCCCCGGTGTCACGGTGGAAAGCGGCGCGCTGATCCGCGCGTTTTCGCATCTGGAGGGCTGCCATGTCAGCCGCGGCGCCAAAGTGGGGCCTTACGCCCGCCTGCGACCCGGCGCGGAACTGGCTGAGAACACCCACATCGGCAACTTTGTCGAGATCAAGAACGCCGAAATCGCCGAAGGCGCCAAGGTCAACCACCTCAGCTATATCGGCGATGCCTCTGTCGGTGAAGCCAGCAATATTGGCGCTGGCACCATTACCTGCAACTATGACGGGGTGATGAAGCACCGCACCGAGATCGGCGCCCGCGCCTTTATCGGGTCGAACACCATGCTGGTGGCGCCGGTCCGGGTCGGCAACGAGGCGATGACCGCAACCGGCGCGGTTGTGACCAAAAATGTCGATGACGGCGACCTGGCAATTGCCCGCGCCGAACAGAGCAACAAACCGGGCCGCGCGCGCAAGCTGATGGATATGCTGCGCGCTAAGAAGGTCCGCCTGCAGAAGGAAGCCAAGTGATGTGCGGAATTGTCGGCGTTCTGGGAAATCACGAGGCTGCCCCGATCCTGGTCGAGGCGCTGAAGCGGCTGGAATACCGCGGCTATGACAGCGCAGGCATCGCCACCGTGAACAAGGGTGAGCTGCGCCGCCGCCGCGCGGTAGGCAAGCTGGTGAATCTCTCCGACCTCTTGGTGCATGAGCCGCTGGCCGGAAAGGCCGGCATCGGCCACACCCGCTGGGCCACCCATGGCGCGCCCTCGGTCAGCAACGCGCATCCGCACCGGGCCGGCGCTGTGGCAGTTGTCCACAACGGTATTATTGAAAACTACAAGGAACTGCGCGCAGAGCTGTTGAACTGCGGCATGGAGTTCCGCACTGAGACCGACACCGAAACCGTTGCCCTGATGACAGAGCGGTATCTGAAAGAAGGGTACGCCCCCGTTGATGCGGCCTTCAAGACGCTCGATCAGCTGGAGGGCGCCTTTGCGCTGGCGTTCCTGTTTGACGGTCAGGAAGACCTGATCGTCGCGGCCCGCAAGGGCTCCCCGCTGGCAATCGGCCATGGCAACGGCGAGATGTTCGTGGGCTCCGACGCCATCGCGCTGGCACCGCTGACCGACCGGATCACCTACCTGGAGGAAGGCGACCGTGCTGTTGTCACCCGCCAAGGCGCCGAGATCCGCAATGCCGATGGCGCGCTGGTCAACCGCGAAACCAAAACCATCCAGATCGACTCCTCCCAGGTCGACAAGGGCGGGCACAAGCATTTCATGGCTAAGGAAATCGCCGAGCAGCCGCATGTGATCGCCGAGGCGATCCGCCACTATCTGCCGGTCGAGGAAGACGCGGTGCACCTGCCCGGCGAGGTTGATTTCTCGCAAGTCGAGCGGCTGACCATGGTCGCCTGCGGCACCGCCTATTACGCCTGCCTGACCGCAAAATACTGGTTCGAACAGATCGCCCGCCTGCCGGTCGAGGTCGATATCGCCTCAGAGTTCCGCTACCGCGAGCCGCCGATCCCGGGCAAAACCTTGGCGCTGTTCGTCTCCCAATCGGGCGAAACCGCCGACACGCTCGCCGCCCTGCGCTACTGCCATGAAAAGGCAGACAAGATCCTGTCAGTGGTCAATGTCCCCGAAAGCTCGATTGCGCGCGAAAGCGATCTGGCGCTGCCGATTTACGCCGGGCCGGAGATCGGCGTTGCCTCCACCAAGGCCTTCACCTGCCAGCTGACGGTCCTCTTGGCACTGGCGCTCAAGGCCGCCTGCGACCGCGGGCATTTGGATGCCGAAGAAATGGCCGGCTACGCCACCGCGATCCGCGGGCTGCCCAATGTGCTGTCCTCCGCGCTGGAACAGAACGCGGCGATCCGGGTTGCTGCCCAAAAGGTGAGCGAAGCGCGCGACGTGCTGTTCCTGGGCCGCGGGCTGATGTTCCCGCTGGCGCTAGAGGGCGCATTGAAGCTGAAGGAAATCAGCTACATCCACGCCGAAGCTTATGCCTCCGGCGAGCTGAAGCACGGCCCCATCGCGCTGATCGACAAGAACATGCCGGTGGTGGTGCTGACGCCCAAGGACACGCTGTTCGACAAGTCGGTTTCCAACATGCAGGAGGTGCTGGCCCGCAAGGGCAAGGTGCTGATGATTTCCGACCAGAGCGGCATTGATGAGGCCGGCGACGACGTTTGGTGCGCGATCCGGATGCCTGAGGTTAAGGAGGCGCTGACCCCGATCCTCTATGCCATTCCGGCGCAGCTCCTGGCCTATCACACCGCGGTGGCCAAGGGTACCGACGTGGACCAGCCGCGCAACCTGGCAAAATCCGTGACGGTGGAGTGAGACATGGCCAAGCAATTTCCGCAGATCGAAGAGGCGCACCGCAAGTTCATTGAAGATCAGCACATGTTCTTCACCGGCTCCGCAGGCCCCGAGGGGCGCGTGAACATCTCCCCCAAGGGCATGGATTCGCTGCGGGTGCTGGGGCCGGACCGGATTGCCTGGATGAACCTGACCGGCAGCGGCAACGAGACCGCAGGCCATCTGCTGGAGGTGAACCGCATCACCCTGATGTGGTGCTCCTTCACCACCCGCCCGCAGATCCTGCGCACCTACGGCACCGCCAAGGTGCTGCATGTAGGCGATGAAGGCTGGGACGAACTGGCAGCCCTGTTCCCTGCTCACCGCAGTGCCCGGCAGATCTTCGACGTTTCGGTGGATCTGGTTCAGACCTCCTGCGGCTATGCGGTGCCCTTCATGGATTACCAATCCGACCGCGACACCATGCAGAAATGGGTCGACGGCAAGTCGGACGGCGACATCCGCGCCTATTGGGAAGAGAAGAACCAGGCCACCATCGACGGCAAACCCACCGGCGTGCCGGTGTAGCGGCCTGCAAGGACAAACATGCTGGATCCCTATCTTGATGAATTGAAGGCCCAGGCCGAACCCGGCCGGGCCGAGGGCATGGCAGCCTATCACAAACAAAGCCGCGAAGTTCTGGGCGTCCCCAACCCGGCCACCAACGATTTGACCAAGTCCTGGCGCCAGTCGCTGGATGTGGAGCAGCGCGTGGATCTGGCCCGCGCCCTTTGGGACACGGATATCTTTGAGGCCCGCATTGCCGCCGCCAAGCTGCTGACCCAGGCGCGGATCAAAAAGGACGTGCCGGTCTGGGGCCTTCTGCAGTCCTGGGTGCCGGATTTTGACAGCTGGGCCATTGCGGATCACGCCTGCTCGGCCATCTCAAAACGGCTGCTGGCGGCGCCTGATAGACTGGACACGGTGGAGGCCTGGACCCAATCGGACCACATGTGGTCGCGCCGGGCGGCACTGGTCGCCACTCTGCCCTGGGCCAAGATGAACAATCTGAAACCGGCGGATCAGGCGAGCCGCGAACGCATTCTGGGCTGGGCCGCGTCTTATGTGCCCGACCGGGACTGGTTCATCCAGAAAGCCATCGCCTGGTGGCTGCGCGACCTCAGCAAGCATGACGCGGAGCGCACCCGCGCGTTTCTGGCGGAACATGGGGATGCCATGAAAGCATTTGCCCGCAAGGAAGCCGCGAAATACCTGAAAACGGCCTAGGCCGGGCAAACCAGCCGCCCGGCGTCAGCCGGGCAGCGCACGCCCCGCTCCAAGAGGGCGGGCGCTCCCTCCTCCAACGGGTCAAAGCTCAGCCCGCAGGCAGCACCTGCACTTCGGCCAGTTCCGTCAGCGGCAGGCCTAACGCCCGCATCGCACCAATCGACAGGCGGCTGCCGCCCGACTCCGCTCCTGGAATGGGCTTAAGCGTGACTACGACCTGCGTATTGCGGCTGGTACGGATCAGCGCCTGCTGCTCTGCCGCCACCAGCGGCGTTTCCATCCACAATCCCGGCAGCGACGGATCGCCCAGAGACGCAACTGTGGTTGCAGATCCGCGGAACGAAGGCGCAGCCGGCGGGACCGGTGCCAGCGGATCTGCCGCGGCCGTATCAACACCGGGCGCAGGTGGCAGCACAGGGTCATGCGGGGCCGCAGCGGCCGGGGCACCCTGGCCGCCCAGAATAGAGGAATTAAGCTGGATTCCATTGCAGGCCGCCAGCAGGGAAATTGAAGCAAGGGAAAGGACTGTCATACGCATGGGGCGACCCTAGCCCCCGGTGATGGGCTTTGCCAGCGGTAAAAAGCCTTGCCCTCTTGCCGCGGGCGGTGCCCCGCTTTACCTAGGAGGCATGACGGCACCACTCATTGATCCCTTCGCCCGCGCAATCACCTATCTGCGCCTCTCGGTCACCGACCGCTGCGATTTCCGCTGTGTCTATTGCATGTCGGAAAACATGACCTTTCTGCCCAAGAAAGATCTCTTGACGCTGGAGGAGCTGGACAGGCTGTGTTCGACCTTTATCCGGCTTGGCGTGGAGAAGCTCAGGATCACCGGCGGCGAGCCCTTGGTGCGCCGCGGCATCATCAGCTTCTTCCAGGCGATGAGCCGCCACTTGGAAAGCGGCGCCCTGAAAGAGCTGACGCTGACCACCAATGGCTCGCAGCTGGTGAAACACGCCGATGACCTTTACGCCGCCGGGGTGCGCCGGGTGAATATTTCGCTCGACACGCTGGACGAGCAGAAATTCGCGGACGTGACCCGCTGGGGCCGTCTGCCGCAGGTGCTGAAGGGCATTGATGCGGCGCAGAAAGCAGGCCTCAGGGTCAAGATCAACGCTGTGGCACTCAAGGGCTTCAACGAAGAAGAACTGCCGAAGATCACCGAATGGTGCGCCGGACGCGGCCTCGATCTCACCTGGATCGAAGTGATGCCGATGGGCGAGGATATCGGCGCCATGGAGCGTATCGGCCAGTACTGGTCGCTGGAGGATGTGCGGGCGGAATATGAAGGCCACTATACCGTGACCGATCTGGCTGAGCGCACCGGCGGCCCGGCCCGCTATGTGCGGCTGGAGGAGACCGGCCAGAAGATCGGCTTCATCACGCCGCTGTCCCATAACTTCTGCGAAAGCTGCAACCGTGTGCGGGTCACCTGCACCGGCGAGATTTACACCTGTCTGGGCCAAGAGGGCAAAGCTGACCTGCGTGCCCCCTTGCGTGCAAATGAGGAAGGCGCAGGCGCGCTGGAGGCCGCCATCCGTGCCGCCATCGGAGACAAGCCCCGCGGCCATGATTTTGATTATTCCCGGCGGGGAGTCGGCGGCCAGATGACCCGCCATATGAGCCACACCGGCGGCTGACAATGTCCAGCCCGACTGCGCGCCCGACGCTGCTCTACTCCCTTTATTGCGGTGTCAGCACGCTGATTGCCCCGTTTGCCTGGCGCAAGGTCGCGGGCAAGCTGCGCGACTACGGCCTGCCGGAGGAACGGGTGCGTGAGCGTTTGGGCCACGCCTCCCAGCCCCGTCCGGCCGGGCGGCTGGTCTGGTTCCACGCCGCCTCTGTCGGGGAAAGCCTGTCGGTGCTGACCCTGATTGCCCGCATGGGCGAACAAGATCCCGCAGCTGAGTTCCTGATCACCTCCGGCACGCCCACGTCCGCCGAACTGATCGCCAAACGGATGCCGCCGCGCTGCCGCCACCAGTTTCCGCCCCTGGACACCGCCGCCGCCGTCAGCCGGTTCCTGGCCCATTGGCAGCCCGATCTGGGCGTTTTTGTCGAAAGCGAACTCTGGCCGCAGATGCTGGTGCGCGCCCGCGAGTCCGGCTGCCCGCTGGTACTTCTGAACGCGCGGCTGTCCGACAAATCGGTGAAGGGCTGGACAAAACGCCCGGACACCGCGCGCTTCATCCTTGATCAATTCACCCTGCTGGTCACCCAGAACCAGAAAACTGCCGCAAGCCTCAAGACCATGGGTGCCGCCCCGGACCGGATCCGCCCCGGCAGCAACCTCAAGGCTGTTTCCGCCCCGCTGCCGGTGGATCGGGACACTCTCGCCAAAGTGCGCAGCAGCATCGGCGAACGCCCGGTCTGGATCGCCTCCTCCACCCACGAGGGCGAAGAGGAAACCGTGCTGGAGGCCCATAAGGCGCTGCTGAAACAGCACCCGGATCTCTGCCTGCTGCTCGCTCCCCGCCACCCGGAACGCGGGGATGCCGTTGAAACCCTGGTACAGGGCGCCGGGCTCAGTTGCGCAAGGCGCAGCAAAGGCGTGCTGCCTGGCACCCAAACGCAGGTCTATCTGGCCGACACGCTGGGCGAAGTCGGCACCTGGTATGCGCTCTGCCCGCTGGTTTTCCTGGGCGGGTCCCTGCGCGAGATCGGGGGCCACAACCCGTTTGAGCCGATGCAGGCAGGCGCCGCGGTGATCACCGGCACCGGCCATTACAATTTTGCCGAGACCTATGCCGAGCTGACCGCCCTTGGCGCCGCGGCGGAGGTGCGTTCAGCAGCGGAGCTGGCGGATCAGGCCGCCAAGTGGCTGGAACAGCCGGCGGCCTTTCAGGCCGCCCGCGATGCCGCCGGGGCGTTCATCTCGCGGCAGTCGGATCAACTGGACAAGACAGTGGGCGCGCTGCTGGCGCTGCTGCCTGATAGGAGACCCTGATGGCACAGGTTGACGCCAATGAGATCGAAGTCATCGCGCCGAACTTCAAACGCCGCCTGTCCGGCGTCACCTCTACAATCGTCCGGCTGGTGCCCTTGCAGCGCCAGCACCTCGCCATTGCCACCGCAGGCAGCGGCCTGCCGGGGGACATGCCCCATCTGACGACCTCCCAGCTCATCCTCATGAACCGCAACGGCCCCGCCGGCGCCCGCGTCTGGCACGCCCGGCGCAATGTGGAAATGCTGGGCGGGCTGGCACTGAAATACCTCTTGGGCAAGCGGCTGAAACTGCTGTTCACCTCCGCGTCGCAACGGCATCACTCCGGCTATACCAAATGGCTGATCTCGCAGATGGACCGGGTAATTGCCACCTCGGCCAAAGGCGCGGCCTATCTGGAGAAACCCGCGCAAGTGGTGCACCACGGGATCAACACGGAAGAGTTCGCGCCGCCCGCCGACAAGGCTGCGCTGCGGCGTGAACTGGATCTGCCGGAGGACGCCATCCTGATCGGCTGCTACGGCCGCATCCGCGCGCAAAAGGGCACCGACGTTTTCGTCGACGCCATGCTGGAAGTGCTGAAGGCACACCCCAAGGCGGTTGGCATTGTGATGGGCCGCGCCACTGAGAAACACGTGGCCTTCGAAAAGGGCCTGCGCGCCAAGGCGGAAGCCGCGGATCTCAAGGACCGGCTGCTGTTCCCGCCAGAGGTCCCTGTCTGGGAGGTCTCCCGCTGGTATCAGGCGCTGGACCTCTACGTGGCGCCGCAGCGCTGGGAGGGCTTTGGCCTCACCCCGCTGGAGGCGATGTCCTGCGGCGTGCCTGCTGTAGCCACCCGCGTCGGCGCTTTCGAGGAACTGATTGCGCCGGGAGAAACCGGCCTGCTGATCGACCCAGGCGAAACCACCCAGATGGTGGAAGCCATCAGCGCGGTGCTTGCGACCGAGGGCCGCCTGCAGGCTTGGTCAAAGGCCGCCCGAAAACACGCCATGACCAACTTCGCACTGGAGAAAGAAGCTGAAACACTCGTCACCATCTACCGCGAGCTTCTGGAGCACTAACCCCGCTCCAGCGTGACCATCGGCCCCGCTTCTTTCTGGTCTGAAATACTCTCGGGGGTGAATTGAGCCGCAGGCTCAAGAGGGGGCAGACAGCCCCCTCCCCTGTTTCACATCAAGCCGCAGGCATCCGCTGCTCGACGATCTCCGCCCACCAGCTGCAACCTGCAGGAATGGCGTCGTCGTTGAAGTTGTACTCCGGGTGATGCACCATCGCGGTATCGCCATTGCCCATCAGGATATAGGCGCCGGGGCGCTCCTCCAGCATGAAGGCAAAATCCTCGCCGCCCATTACCAGCGGTGCATCATCGCAAGAGCCGGAGACACTCTCCGCCACCTTGGCTGCAAATTCGGTTTGCTCCTCGTGGTTCACCATCACCGGGTAGCCGCGGTGGTAGGTGACACCGGCAGTGCCGCCAAAGGTCGCGGCGATGCCGGTGCACACCTCGTTGATCCGCTTCTCCGCCAGATCGCGCATTTCTTTGGACATGGTGCGGACGGTGCCCTTGATCTGCACCTTCTGCGGGATCACGTTGAACGCCTTGGACGACGTCTCGAAAGAGGTCACTGAAACCACGATCTGGTGCACCGGGTCGGCATTGCGCGAGGCGATGGTCTGCAGCGCCAGCACCGCTTGCGCCGCCAGAACGGTGGTGTCGACGGTCTCATGCGGCTTGGCGGCATGGCCGCCGCGCCCCTCGAAAGTTATGTCGAACTGATCGGTGGCCGCAAAGAAGGAGCCCGGGCGGATCGCAAAGGAGCCCAGCGGCTGGCCCGGCCAGTTGTGCAACCCATAGACCTCCTGCACGCCCCAGCGGTCCATCAGACCATCGTCGCACATCACCTTGGCGCCGCCGCCGCCTTCCTCGGCGGGTTGGAAGATCACCACCACGGTGCCGTCGAAATTGCGGGTCTCCGACAGGTACTTGGCGGCGCCCAGCAGCATTGCCGTGTGGCCGTCATGGCCGCAGGCATGCATCGCGCCGGGGGTCTTGGAGGCATAGTCCAGCCCGGTCTGCTCATGGATCGGCAGCGCATCCATGTCGGCGCGCAGGCCAATGACCTTGCCCGATGTGTCCGCTTTGCCCTTGATCACGCCGACCACGCCAGTGCGGCCGATGCCAGTCACTACCTCGTCGCAGCCGAACGCCTGCAGTTTCTCTGCTACCAGCGCGCTGGTGCGGTGGGTTTCGAACAGGATTTCCGGGTTTTCGTGGATGTCACGGCGCCAGGCGGTGATTTCATCCTGCAGTTCGGCAAAGCGGTTCTTGACCGGCATTTCTCACTCCTTTGGTTGTCTTGCCCCGCAGCCTCAGGCCGCGGGCATTCTTCGTTCCACCAGCTCGGCAAACCAGCTGCATCCCAGCGGGATCGCTTCGTCGTCAAAGACATAGGCCGGGTGGTGGCACATCTCGGTGCCGCCGTTGCCAAGGAAGATATAGGCGCCCGGGCGCTGCTCCAGCATATAGGCGAAATCCTCGGACGGCATGATCGGCGGGGTCTCGGCATCGACCTTGGCAGAGACCGCCTTCGCCGCCTCTATCGCATGGGCGGTGCCGTTTTCATCATTGATTGTAACAGGATAGCCTGGAACCCACTCGACATCCGCCGTGGCGCCAAAGGCCGCGGCGGTGCTTTCGGCGACCCGGCACACCCAGTCCTCGGCCTGGGCGCGGTACTCGGGGTCCAGCGTACGCACCGTGCCCTGCAGTTTGGCGGTATGGGCAATCACGTTCGACGCGGTGCTGTCGGTCTCGAAGGTGCCGACGGTCAGCACCACGCGTTTGACCGGGTCCACGTTGCGCGAGACAATCGAATGCAACGAGACCACGATCTGCGAGGCCACCAGAGTGGTATCAATCGCCTCATGCGGGGCGGCGGCATGGCCGCCCTTGCCGGTGACGGTGATGATGAACTCGTCCGAGGACGCCATCAGCGGACCCGGGCGGATGGCAAATTCGCCCACCGGAAGGCCCGGCATATTGTGCAGGCCATAGACCTCCTGGATGCCCCAGCGGTCCATCAGACCGTCGTCGCACATCGCCTTGCCGCCGGCGCCGCCTTCCTCGGCCGGCTGGAAGATCAGCACCGCCTTGCCGTCGAAATTCCGTGTCTCTGCAAGGTACTTGGCAGCCCCCAGCAGCATCGAGGTATGGCCGTCATGGCCGCAGGCGTGCATCACGCCGGGCGTCTTGGAGGCGTAGTCCACGCCGGAGGCCTCGGTGATTGGCAGCGCGTCCATGTCGGCGCGCAGGCCGATGGCGCGGCCGGAGGAATTGGTCTTGCCCTCGATCACCGCCACCACGCCGGTCTGGCCGACGCCGGTGGTGATGTCGGTGATGCCAAACTCCTTGAGCCGCTCCACCACAAAGGCAGCGGTTTCATGCACCTCGTACATCAGTTCGGGGTTCTCGTGCAGGTGATGGCGCCAGGCGGTGATCTCCTGGTGCATCTCGGCAAAGCGGTTCTTGGCCGGCATTTTCCCCTCCCCTTTCTGTTTCAGGTTCCGTTGCGGCAGACTGTCCGCGATAAAACTTAGCTTCGCAAGTATCCTGCCGCGCCGGGACGTGGCGGAACGCGCCAGAGCGGGGGTGACATGCGTGCACCCCCTGTACACCTCCTGTACACCCCCCGTCGCACACTCAGCATCAATCTGAGCACGAAACGCACCGTTTCAAGGCAGCGGGAAGTACCCGCGCAATTTCTCCACCAGCTTGCGCATGAAGTCATGGCCCGCCTCGAACTGGGCGACCGTGATGTACTCGTTGGGCTGATGCGCCTGCGCGATGTCGCCGGGACCGCAGATCACCGCCGAATAACCGGCCTGCTGGAACTGGCCCGCCTCGGTGCCGTAGCTGACCACATGGGAGCCGTTGTCGCCGGTCACCCGGCGCACCAGCGCCTCCGCCTCGCCGTTTTGTTCCGGCACCAGCCCTGGCACGTCGAAGTGCTTGGACACATCAATGCGGGCCTCCGGATGGATCATCTGCATCTCTGCCTCAACCTCGCGCACCTTGGCCAGATAGGCGGCTTCCCAATCGCTGGCGTGCTCGCCCGGCACCACCCGGAAATCCATCAGGAATCGGCAGTCCTTGGCGGTGATGTTGTGGGCTGTGCCGCCCTCGATCATGCCGACGTGGCAGGTGGTCCAGGGCGGGGTGAACATCGCCTGCACTTCGCCCGGCTCCTGGGCCATGTTCGCGGCGTTCTGCTGGTTGGCCCAGTCGATCAGTTTCGCACCCTGCATGATGGCGCTGACGCCGGTGTGCATGAGCGAAGAGTGCACCTCGAACCCCACCAGATGGGTGTCGTAGCCGGTGCCGCCCTTATGGCCCGTCACTGCTTGCATCATCGAAGGCTCCCCCACGATCACCGCGGAGCCTTTGGGCAGAACTTGCTGCATGGCTTCGATCATCGGCGGGGCGCCGGTGCAGCCGGTTTCCTCGTCAAAGCTCAGTGCCAGCTGCAATGGACGAATGACACCTTGGGTATGCGCCTCCACCAGCGCCCAGACCGCCAGTGCGTCAAAGCCCTTCATGTCGCAGGTGCCGCGGCCGAAGTATTTGCCGTCCCTTTCCACCACCGTGAAGGGATCTGTGTCCCAGGGCTGGCCGTCTACCGGCACCACATCGGTATGGCCTGACAGCACCACGGCGCCCTCTTCCCAAGGGCCGGCATGGGCGAATACAGCGGCCTTGTGCGGCTGGTCCGGGTCCACCCAGCGGTGGCTTTCGATACCGTGGGACGACAGGTATTCCTGCACCCAATCGACCAGCGGCAGGTTGGTGTCGCGGCTCACCGTCGGGAAAGAGACCAGGCGTTCCATGATCTCCAGCGGCGTCAGTTTTTCAGCCATGCCTTAATACCCGCTGTCAGTTGTCAGGACGAAATGGCCGGGCTCCAGCTCCAGGTATTCCGAGGGTTCAGGCTGGTAGCCCACTTCGTGGATCGGCGAGGGAATCGGTTTGAAGTTCAGTTCCTTCTCCGACTTGCGCTGGCGCGGGTCGGCGATGGGGACCGCCTTCATCAGCGCCTGGGTATAGGCGTGCAGCGGGTTTTCAAACACGCGGTCGCGGGGGCCGATTTCGACAATGCGGCCCAGGTACATGACGCCGACCTGATGGGAGACGCGCTCTACCACCGCCATGTCGTGGCTGATGAACAGGAACGACAGGCCCAGTTCCGCCTGCAGCTCCATCATCAGGTTCAGCACCTGCGCCTGTACCGAGACGTCGAGCGCGGAGACCGCCTCGTCCGCGACAATGAGCTTGGGGTTCAGGGCCAGCGCGCGGGCGATGGCGATGCGCTGGCGCTGGCCGCCGGACATCTCGTGCGGGTAGCGGCGCATGAAGCTGCGCGGCAGGTGGACACGGTCAAAGAGACTGGCAACCCGGTCCTGCAGTTCAGAGCCGGAGGCCAGGCCGTAGTTGCGCAGCGGTTCTGCGACCTGGTCCATCAGCTGCATCTGCGGGTTCAGGGATGCAAAGGGATCCTGGAAGATCATCTGCATGTCCTGGCGTGCCTTGTGCATCTGCGAGGCGCTGAACTCCAGCACATTGCGGCCTTCGAAATTCACCTGGCCCGACAGCGGCTCCACCAGCCGCAGGATCGAGCGCCCGGCTGAGGATTTGCCGCAGCCGGATTCGCCGACCAGCGACAGGGTCTGGCCCTTGAAAACCTTGAAGGAGACGTCCTCCACCGCGTGCACGTTGGAGATGGTGCGGCGCAAGAGCCCGCCCTTGACCGGGAAGCGGGTGGTCAGGTTCTGCACGTCCAGAAGCACCTCATCGGTGCCCTTGATCGGTTCGATCTTCTGGTTCTCAACACCCATCAGTTTCATCGGCTCGGGGAAGTGCTTGCCGCGCATCTCACCCAGCTTGGGAACCGCGGCCAGCAGCGCCTTGGTGTAGTCGTGCTTGGGGTTTTCGAAGATCTCCTCGACGGTGCCTTCCTCAACCTTGTTGCCGCGGAACATGACAACGACGCGGTCGGCCATCTGGGCCACCACCGCCATGTCGTGGGTGATGAACATCACCGCGGTGCCGGTCTCGCGCTTCAAGCGGTCCATCAGCGCCAGGATCTCGGCCTGGATGGTCACGTCGAGCGCGGTGGTGGGTTCATCCGCGATCAGAAGCCGCGGCTCGCAGGCCATTGCCATGGCGATCACCACCCGCTGGCGCATCCCGCCGGAAAGTTCGTGGGGGTATTGTTTCAGGCGGCGCTCCGGTTCCGGGATGCGGACCTGGCGCAACAGTTCCAGCGCGCGTTCTTCGGCCTGGGCCTTGGACATCTTCTTGTGAATGCGCAGGCCTTCGGTCAGCTGGCGGCCCACCGTGAACACCGGGTTCAGCGCGGTCATCGGCTCCTGGAAGATCATGCCGATCTCGTTGCCGCGAATCTGCTTCATCAGCTCCTGCTCGGAAGCGGCCAGGTTGGTGTCCTCGCCTTCGCGGCGGTTGAACAGCAGCTCGCCGCCGGCGATCTCGCCGCCGCCGAACTCCACCAGCCGCATCAGCGACAGCGAGGAGACCGACTTGCCGGAGCCGGATTCGCCAACGATACAAACGGTTTCGCCCGGGCTGACGTCGAAGGAGACATCCTCGACCCCGACCACCGGGCCGTCCTTGGTCTGAAACTCCACCCGCAGGTTTCTTATGGACGCAATGGCGTTGTCCAGCATGACGGCTCCCTGGTTCTATTTTGCCCGGGCCGCGTTCCCGGGCGGCCTCAGGTTCCGGAGTAAACTCTACTTCGCACAAAAAAGCTCATGCAAATAATGCATGGGCGTTTCGAAATTGGAATTTGCAATTTCGCAGCAAAAGCGTTTCGATACCCCCGTGGTTGTCTGCAAGCTGTCACATGCCGGTGTGTCCGGCAACGTGTTAAGGGATTATAGTTCCAAAGTTTTCCCTGCGCCTGCAGGCCCAGTGCTACACTTCCGCAGCAATGCGGAAACCTTCCGGGCCCGATCCGGCCCGGCCAACAAAAAGACACGAAACGTGTCCGACAAGGAGTGTGTGATGAAATTGAAATCCCTATTGATGGGTGCCGTTGCCGCGGCCACGCTGGCGCCTGCGGCCTTTGCCGAGCGCGGCAGCGACGGCCAGGTCAACATCATCTACTGGCAGGCGCCGTCGATCCTGAACCCGTTCCTGTCCGGCGGCACCAAGGACATCGACGCCTCAGCGCTGGTGATCGAACCGCTGGCACGCTATGATCCGAACGGTAACATGCTGCCCTATCTGGCAACGGAAATCCCGACCGTCGAAAACGGCGGCGTGTCCGAAGATCTGACCTCGATCACCTGGAAGATCGCCCCCGGCCTGAAGTGGTCCGACGGGTCTGCCTTTACTGCGCATGACGTTAAGTTCACCGCCGACTACTGCATGCATCCCGAAGGCGGCTGTGCGCAAGTCACCAAGTTCGAGGGCGTGACCTCGGTCGAAGCGCTGGACGATCTGACCGTCAAGGTCACCTTCGACAAGCCGACCCCCTTCCCCTATGGCCCGTTTGTCGGCGGTGAAAGCCCGATCATTCAGAAGGCCCAGTTCGAGAACTGCATGGGTGCCAAGGCGCCGGAATGCACCGAGGCCAACTTTGGCCCGATCGGCACCGGCCCGTTCACCGTGGATGAGTTCAAGCCCAACGACGTGATCACCATGTCCGCGAACCCGAACTACCGCGACCCGGCCAAGCCCGCCTTCGCCAAGGTGCTGTTCAAAGGCGGCGGTGACGCAACTGCGGCAGGCCGTGCAGTGATGGAAACCGGCGAGTTCGACTATGCCTGGAACCTGCAGCTGGCGCCGGAAGTGATCGCCCAGATGGAAGCCGGCGGCAAAGGCACCCCGGTTGCAGGCTTCGGCCCGCTGGTTGAGCGCATCATGCTGAACCAGACCGACCCGAGCCCGGAACTGGGCCCGGATGAGCGTTCCGTGAAGCGCGGCCACCCGTTCCTGAACGACCCGGCGGTCTACAAGGCGATGTCGCTGGCCATCGACCGCCCGCTGCTGGTGGAAATCGGCTATGGCAAGGCCGGCAAGGTCGGCTGCAACTGGGTGCCGGCACCTGCGGCATTTGCCTCTGACACCTTTGACTGCTCCACCCAGGACATCGAAGGCGCCAAGGCGATGCTGGAAGAAGCCGGCTACAAGGACACCAATGGCGACGGCGTGCGGGAAACCCCGGACGGCAAGCCGATGAAGATCCTGTACCAGACCTCGACCAACGCGGTGCGCCAGGACTTCCAGGCGCTGATCAAGGAATGGTGGAGCCAGATCGGCATCGAGACCGAACTGCGCAACATCAACGCATCCGTGTTCTTCGGCGGTGACCCGGGCTCGCCCGACACCTTCCAGAAGTTCTATGCGGACGTGGAAATGTATGCCAACACCTTCAACGGCACTGACCCGCAGTCCTACCTGGCCAACGGCCTGTGCGACAAGGCCCCGGCCCCGGCCTCCCAGTGGCAGGGCGAGAACATCTCCCGCTTCTGCGACGAGGAGTTCGATGCGCTGCATGCCGAGCTGACCAAGACCGCAGGCCTGGAAGCCCGCGCCGAGATCGGCCGCCGCCTGAATGATATCATGGTCGAAAAAGGCGGTATGATCCCGCTGGTGCACCGTGGCCGCCTGTCGGCGCATTCCAACACCCTGGGCGGTGTCGACCTGAATGTCTGGGACAGCGAGATGTGGAACGCAGCTGACTGGCACCGCATCAAGTAAGCCTGGCTTGCTTCACCGGGGCCCCGGCACATGCCGGGGCCTCTTGCCATCTGCCGGGGCTGTTCTTCGGCTCCTCACATGGCCTGGACGCGGGGTTTTCTCCCCGCCTGTTCCGAAATAACTACAAATTGCAAAGGCGCTAAGCAGATGCTGACCTTTACAATCCGGCGGCTGATCCTGGCAGTTCCGACACTGCTGTTCATCAGTCTCGTGATTTTCCTGCTGCTGGAGCTCGCCCCTGGCGACCCGATGGCACAGGTTCCCCTGACCGTCCCCCCCGAAGTCAAAGAGAAAATGCGCCTGGCCCTGGGCCTGGGCGAGCCGGTGCATATCCGGTTCTGGAAATGGATCGTGCAGTTCTTCTGGATCGAGCCGCAGGTGCTGATCGACTATTACCTGGGCACCAGCTTCTCAGAGGGGCAGCTGCGGGTGATCTCCTGGCAGACCCGCTCGCCGGTGATGGACATCGTGGTACAGCGAATTCCGCAGACCCTGTGGGTGGTCGGCACCGCCTATGTGGTCGCCATTCTGATCGCGCTGCCGATCGGCATCTACTCCGCCTACCGCCAGTACAGCTGGTTCGACCAGATGGGCACCTTTGTGTCGATGGTCGGCTTCTCGGTGCCGCCGTTCTTTTCGGGCGTGCTGGTCATCGTGATCTTCTCGGTGCAGCTGGGCTGGTTCCCGTCGATCTATGACACCACCCATGTGGTCGACAGCTGGGACGCCTTTGTCTACCAGCTGAAGCAGATGATCATGCCGGTGATGGTGCTGGCACTGCAGATCACCGCGCAGCTTAGCCGCTTTATGCGCGCCTCGATGCTGGACAACCTGAACCAGGATTATGTCCGCACCGCCCGCGCCAAGGGGCTGAGCGAATATGTGGTGGTGATGGTCCATGTGCTCAGGAACTCGATGATCCCGGTGGTCACGGTGATTGCGCTGGGGATCCCGTCGATCTTTGGCGGCGCCATCATCACCGAGCAGGTGTTCAAGGTGAACGGCATCGGCCAATTGCTGATCGGTGCAATCCAGGCCAACGACCTGCCCATGGTGCAGACGCTGACCTTCATCTTTGCGGTGCTGATCGTGCTGTTCAACCTGATCGCCGACGTGCTGTACGGCATTCTTGACCCGAGGATCCGCTATGACTGAGCTGAGCAATCCTGTCCCTTCGAAGCCGCCGCGCAGCCAGTGGCTGGACGTCTGGGACCAGTTCAAATCCCATCGCGGCGCCCTGATGGGCGGGGCGCTGTTCCTGTTCATCATCCTGGCGGTCTACCTGGGCCCGTTCCTGTGGGACATCGAGGCCACCAAGATCGACATCCGCGCCCGCAACCAGGGTCCCAGCTGGGCGCACCCCTTTGGCACCGACCAGCTGGGCCGCGACATGCTGGCCCGGATGATGGCGGGCGGCGCGACCTCTGTCTCGGTGGGCCTGACCGCAATGCTGCTGGCGCTGTTCCTGGGCTCCTTCATCGGGGTGATGGCCGGTTTCTTCAAGAAACTGGACGGGCCGCTGATGCGCCTGACCGACCTGTTCCTGGCACTGCCGCTGCTGCCGCTGCTCTTGGTGATGATGCTGCTGTTCCGCGAGCCGCTGAATGCCGCCTTCGGCCCGGAACAGGGGATCTTCATCCTGATCGTGATCTCCATCGGGGTGACCAGCTGGATGCCCACAGCCCGGATCGTGCGCGGCGATGTGCTGGCGCTGAAGGAGCGCGAGTTCGTGATGGCGGCGCGGTCTATCGGCACCACCAACCGCGGGCTGATCACACGGCACATCCTGCCCAACGTGCTGTCGCCAATCATGGTTTCGGCCACCCTGGGCATTGCCACCGCGATCATCACCGAGTCGTCCTTGTCCTTCCTCGGCCTTGGCTTTCCGCCGGATTTCCCGACCTGGGGACGGCTGCTGTTTGATGCCACCGATTACCTGCAGCAGCACCCTGAGCGGGTGTTCTGGCCCGGTATGGCGATCTCGCTGACGGTGCTGAGCGTGAACTACCTGGGCGACGGGTTGCGCGACGCGCTGGACCCGCGGATCCGGGGCCGCTGACCGCAACACAGTCACACATTCAAATAAAAACATACCTTCTGGCCGCCTCCCCGCAGGCGGCCAGTTTGTTTTCGGCCAGCACCAGTGCGAAAGACTGTTTTCCCCGGAACCGCCGCCAGGGCAGACTGTTGTCCGCCCTGGCATGCGGTGCAAGGCCGCGATGGCCGTTGCCTGCTGGCGAAAAAAACGCCATTTCGGGAAAACGTTCCGAATACCCACCCCGGAGAGCGCCATGTTCGAAACATTTGGCTTTGAAGAGACCACTGCACGGGACGCCTCGGTCCTGTTTGCGCTTGGCATCGGCGCCCTGTTCGGGGTGCTGGCGCAGCTGACCCGTTTCTGTTTCCGCCGCGCACTGGCGGGAGAGGACCGCCGCCAGGCGGCAGGGGTGTGGGCCATGGCGCTGGCTGCAGCCGTCGCGGGCACCCAGGCGGCCGTGGCCGCGGGGTGGATCAGCTTTGCCGAGCACCGGCTGCTGGCTCAGGACCTGCCCATTGTAGCCATCGCCGCGGGCGGGCTGATGTTCGGCGCGGGCATGATCCTGACCCGCGGCTGCGCCTCGCGCCTGCTGGTGCTGGCGGGCAGCGGCAACCTGCGGGCGCTGCTGGTCATCGCGGTCTTTGCCATCACCGCCCATGCCACGCTCAAAGGGGTTCTGGCACCGGTGCGCACCGCGCTTGGGGCGGTCACGCTGCCAGCGGGAGAGCAGATTTCCCTTGCCGCGCTGCCCGGTGGCCCGCTGCTGTGGAGCGCGATGATCGCTGCGGCAGCGCTGGCTCTTGCCCTGCGGTCCGGCAACCGGCTGCTGCCGCTGGCAGGCGCCGGGCTGATCGGCCTGCTGGTGCCTGCGGCCTGGGTTGGCACTGGCTTTATCCTGTTTGACGAATTCGACCCCATCGCGATGGAAAGCCTGTCGTTCACCGCCCCCGCTGCGGACACGCTGTTCTTTGTCATCGCCTCCAGCTCAATCCCTGCCGGGTTTGGCACCGGGCTGATTGGCGGCGTGCTGTTGGGGGCGCTGGCGGCAGCGGTGTTCAGCGGCAGCTTTCAGTGGCAAAGCTTTGAGAGCCCGCGCCAGACCGGCCGTTACCTGTCAGGGGCTGTGCTGATGGGCGCGGGCGGTGTGCTGGCGGGCGGCTGCACCGTCGGCGCCGGGCTGGCCGGCATTCCAACGCTGAGCCTGGCGGCCCTGTTCGCGCTGGCCTGCATCGCAATTGGCGGGCTGGCGATGGACGCGGCCCTTAGGGTCAGGACCCCTAGTGCAGTGTCTTCCGGATCCGCTGGATCCCCAGCCACACCAGGGCAACAACCGGCAGAGTGACCGCCGCGATCAACAGCTTCTTGCTGATCCCGTAGCGTTCCGCCAGCGGCAGGAAAAAGTCCGAGACCAGCGACACCGCATAATAGCTGACTGCCACCACCGACAGCCCTTCGACTGTGTGCTGCAGCCGCAAGGCAATGTCCGAGCGCCGGTCCATGCTGGCCAGCAGAGCCTGGTTCTGGGCCGAGCGCTCCACATCCACCCGGGTCCGCAGCAGCTCCCCTGCCCGCCGGGCCCGGTTTGCCAGGCTGTCCAGCCGCTTTTCGGTGGATTTCACCGTCCGCATAGCCGGTTCAAAGCGGCGCAGCATGAATTCTTCCAAGGTTTGGAACCCGCCGTGCCGGTCCTCGCGCAGCAGGCTGACCCGCTGGCTGACCAGCGCATCATAGGCCCCCGTTGCGCTGAACCGGAAGGCTGAGCGGGCAGCCATCGACTCCAGCTCAGCTGACACGGTCAGCAATTGGGACAGGGTCTGCTCCGCCGGAGCGCTGCCGCCGGTCATTTCCACCATCATCTCGCTGAGATGGGTGTCGAGCGCGCTGATCGACGGGGTCAGCCCGCGGGCGCGGGAAAAGCCCAGCATTGCCATCGCCCGGTAGGTCTCGATCTCGCAAAGCCGCTGCACGATCCGGCCGATCCGCTGGCTGCCGGTTTCAGGGTTCGCCAGAACCGCAAAGCGCATGTGCCCGGCCGGGTCAATGCGGAAATCCCCCGCCACCACAGCGCTGTCATCCAGCACCTGCGAAACGGCCAGGCTTTCCGGCACAAACCAGTCGTGCAGGGTCTCCTTCATCGCTGCCGCCTTCCGGCGGGGCACAACCCGGATCAGCGCCGAAGTGATCCGCTGGCCAGGGAGCTCTGCCAGCCAATCGGCGGGAAACACATCAAAATCCGCAGGGTCAAACGCCCGGCCGCTGGCCCCGTCCCGGTAGACGGTGTAGCTGACAAATTCGGTATGCTGCTCCCACTTGATCATATGGCGGCCGATTTGCGCCGCGTGATGGGTGGCTCCCGGCTTGGGATGCGGCGCGCCGTGGCGGTCCAGCAGGCTGGTCAGGTGCTGCAGATCCTGCATCCGGTCCCGGTGCTCTGCCTCATGCGGCTGTTTGACGGCGAGGTAAACCACCGTGCTGGGGCAGGACATGGCAGGAAAAGGGCGCGCGTGCAGCTCATTGGTGAGCGTGTAGCGCAGAGGGTGATCCTGGATCGGTGGCATTCTTGATCTCCGGGGCAATGGCGCGGACCATACTCCGGTCAAGAATACATGTACAGAAACGTTTTATTTCAAAGCGTTAGCTGAATGCAACGGTATACAGCCCGCCTAAAGGGGCTCTGCCCCCGGCCTGCGGCCTCCCCCGGAGTATTTGCAGCCAGAAAGATGCCCGAAAGAAAAAGGCGCCCCGGGTGGAGCGCCTTTCCTTGTCGTTGGCCTGGCGGCTCAGCTGATCATGGTGAGCAGCGTATCGAGGCTGGCCTTTGCGTCGCCATAGAACATGCGGGTGTTGTCCTTGAAGAACAGCGGGTTCTCGATGCCGGAATAGCCGGTGCCCTGGCCGCGTTTGGACACGAACACCTGTTTCGCCTTCCAGCATTCCAAGACCGGCATGCCGGCGATGGGCGAGTTGGGGTCTTCCTGGGCGGCCGGGTTCACGATGTCGTTGGAGCCGATGACGATGGCCACATCGGTTTCCGGGAAGTCCTCGTTGATCTCATCCATTTCAAGGACGATGTCGTAAGGCACCTTGGCTTCGGCCAGGAGCACGTTCATGTGGCCCGGCAGACGGCCTGCCACCGGGTGGATGGCAAAGCGCACATCCTTGCCCTTGGCGCGCAGGCGGCGGGTGAGTTCCGCCACGTTCTGCTGCGCCTGGGCCACCGCCATGCCGTAGCCGGGGATGATGATGACGCTGTCAGCCTCTTCCAGCGCGGTGGAGACACCGTCAGCGTCGATGGCGATCTGCTCGCCTTCCACTTCCATCGCAGGGCCGGTGGTGCCGCCGAAGCCGCCCAGGATCACCGAGATGAACGAGCGGTTCATCGCCTTGCACATGATGTAGCTGAGGATTGCACCGGAAGAGCCCACCAGCGCGCCGACCACGATCAGCAGGTCATTGCCGAGGCTAAAGCCGATGGCGGCCGCGGCCCAGCCCGAGTAGCTGTTCAGCATCGAGACCACCACCGGCATGTCGGCGCCGCCGATGCCCATGATCAGGTGGTAGCCGATGAACAGCGCCGCCAGGGTCATCAGGATCAGCGGGAAGAAGCCGCCGGTGTTGAAGTACCAGATCAGGCAGAGGAGCGAGAGCGCCGCCGCGCCTGCGTTCAGCATATGCCCGCCCGGCAGTTTGGTGGCCGCCGAGGTGACCTTGCCCGCCAGTTTGCCGAAGGCAATGACCGAGCCGGTGAAGGTGATGGCGCCGATGAAGATGCCGAGGAACAGCTCAACCCGCAGGAAGGCGATCTCGGCCGGGGTCTTCTTGGCGATCAGCTTGGCAAAGGCGCCGAGGTCATCGGTGCTGGCCGCAGCTGCCACATTGCCGATCTCGAAATGGGCGATGAAGCCGACGAAGACCGCCGCCAGGCCGACCAGCGAGTGCATCGCGGCAACCAGCTGCGGCATCTCGGTCATCTGGACCTTCTTGGCGACATAGGTGCCGATGATGCCGCCGCCGGCGATCAGGATCAGCGACAGCAGCCACAGGCCGGAGCCGGGGCCGATGAGGGTGGCAAAAACCGCCAGCCCCATGCCGGCAATGCCGTACCAGACCGCGCGCTTGGCGCTTTCCTGGTTGGACAGCCCGCCAAGGGACAGGATGAAGAGAACAGCCGCAACGACATAGGCGGCGGTGGTGAAACCAATCATAAGTCCGTCCCCCAATTCAAGATTTCTGGAACATGGCGAGCATGCGCCGGGTGACGAGGAAGCCGCCGAAGATGTTGATCCCGGCCATGAAGACGCTGAGCGCCGCCAGGAGGATCACCAGGAAGGAGCCGGAGCCGATCTGCATCAAGGCACCCAGGATGATGATCGAGGAGATCGCATTGGTGACCGCCATCAGGGGCGTGTGCAGCGAGTGTGCGACGCCCCAGATCACCTGGAAGCCGACAAAGCACGACAGCGCAAAGACGATGAAATGCTGCATGAAGCTGGCCGGAGCAAACAGGCCCACCAGCAGCAAGAGAGCACCGCCGCCTGCCAGCATGGTGACCTGGCTTTTGGTCTGCGCCTTGAAGGCTTCGATTTCCTGCGCCCGTTTTTCTTCCGGGGTCAGTTCCGGCACGGTTTCCTTGGGCTTGGCCGCAATCGCCTGCACCTTGGGCGGCGGCGGCGGGAAGGTGATCTCGCCCTCAAACGCCACGGTGGCGCCGCGGATCACGTCGTCCTCCATGTTGTGGTTGACCTGGCCGTCTTTCTCAGGCGTGAGGTCGGCCATCATATGGCGGATGTTGGTGGCGTACAGGCTGGACGACTGCGCCGCCATCCGGGACGGGAAGTCGGTGTAGCCGATGATAGTGACGCCGTTTTCTGTGACGATCTTCTCATCCGCAACGGTCAGCTTGCAGTTGCCGCCCTTCTCTGCCGCGAGGTCCACGATGACCGAGCCCGGCTTCATCGCTGCGACCATGTCTTCGGTCCACAGCTCCGGTGCCTCGCGGTTGGGGATCAGCGCGGTGGTGATGACGATGTCCACCTCTGGCGCCAATTCACGAAACTTGGCGAGCTGCGCCTCGCGGAATTCCGGGCTGGAAACAGAGGCATAGCCGCCGGTGGCGGCGCCGTCCTGCTGCTCTTCCTCGAAATCGAGATAGACAAACTCGGCGCCCATCGACTCGACCTGCTCGGCCACTTCCGGGCGCACGTCAAAGGCGTAGGTCACCGCGCCAAGCGAGGTCGAGGTGCCGATGGCGGCCAGGCCTGCCACACCGGCGCCGACCACCAGCACCTTGGCCGGGGGCACCTTGCCCGCCGCGGTGATCTGGCCGGTGAAGAAGCGGCCAAAGTTGTTGCCAGCCTCGATCACGGCGCGGTAGCCCGCGATATTTGCCATCGACGACAGCGCGTCCATCTTCTGGGCGCGGGAGATCCGCGGCACCATTTCCATGGCGATCACATTGGCGCCCTTGGATTTGGCCAGCTCCATGCCCTCTTCATTGCCCGCCGGGTTGAAGAAAGAGATCAGCGTCTTGCCCTTGGTCAGCCGCTTCAGCTCGGTCGCGTCCGGCTGGCGCACCTTGGCGACAATGTCGGAGGCTTTCCACAGCGCTGCCGGGGTCTTGATGATCTCAACCCCTGCCGCCTCATAGGCCGCATCGGAAAAGCCTGCCGCTGCGCCTGCCCCGGTTTCGATCGCGCAATCGTAGCCGAGTTTTTGCAGCTGACGCGCAGAATCCGGCGTCATGCCGACCCGGTTCTCACCTGCAAATGTTTCTTTTGGTGTTCCTATTTTCACCTTTTTGGTCCCCCTCGTCTTGCCCGTGCCAGCAGTGCCCAGGTACGGATCGCAATGATTTCTATTACATCGCGCAATATTGTTGCGCAAGGATTTTGCTGCGCCGCCGCAATTTTATGCCGCAATGCCGCGTTCAGGTCATAGCCAGCGGCGCACTTTCTGCTCATACCGCGCCCAATCGGCCCGGAACGTGTGCCGCATCCGGTCCTCTTCCGGGATCACGAACCGCTTTTCCAGCAGCCACAGGAAGACCGGGATCAAAGGCAGCGACAGCACTGCATCGAACCACAGGATGAGGCCCGCGAGGATCAGCACATCGCCCAGGTAGATCGGGTTGCGCGAGCGGCTGAAGATGCCCGATTGCACCAGGCGGCTGGGCGTCTGATGCGGGATCACGGTGGTTTTCTGGCGCCGCATCTCAGTAATCGCCAGCAGCGCCAGAAGAATGCCGCCGCCCAGCAGGATGCCGCCCAGGAAATCCGCCCAGGCGCCGCCGAAGGACAGCCCGAATGCGGCGTGCCCGGCCTGCAGCCAGGCAACCAGAACACAGCCCGCCAGCCAGGCGGGCGGCACGTCCAGCCACCGCATCACGCCCGGTTCTCCGGCAAAATATGTCCTGAAATCACGCACATCGCGGGCAGTTTTCCCTCATCCAGCCAGGCCGTCCAGACCTCTTGAGCCAAGACTGGAAATTAAGGACAAATTGCCCCCGATGCCGCATTTACGGCGAATCTGTCCCGGCTTGCGGCATGATCCTGCACAAAATCCCCCGAAAGCCTAAGTATATTTATGTGTACTGAGGGCGCGGGACCTTACTCCCACTCCATTTCCTCGAACACGCGGCCTGCGTTCTTGGTCGCCAGTTCCTCGAATGTGTCCAGGCCCTTCCAGCGCGCCTGATCAACGTAATAAGCGCTTGCGAGGTCTCCGCCCGCCTCGATATGGGCGCCGACCTTGGACCTGAGGTCGGTCAGGTAGTCGAGCGTATAGCGGCGCACCTGCGGCAAATTGGTCGGGTGGCCGTGGCCGGGGATCACATAGGCCGGCGCCAGCGGTTCCAGCTTGTCCTGCCAGGTCTCGATCCAGCATTTGGTGCAGGTGTGCGGGAAGACCGGCAGCATCCGTTCGTGAAAAGCGATGTCGCCCGCAATCAGCAGATCCCAGGCGGGGATCCAGACCTGAATATCGCCGGGGTCATGCGCGGGGCCAAGGTGCAGCACCTGCATTTCCACCCCGCCGAGGCTCAGGTCATAGCGGTCTTCAAAAGACATATTGGCGTGCTCAACACGGGTCTCCCCTGCCCGGTCCTTGTTATAGCCGCGCATGCGTTGCAGGATCATGTCGCTGTTTTCCTGCGTCTCGGCAATCGCCTCGGCATGGGCCAGCACATCGACGCCTTGGTCGCGCCAGTATCCGTTGCCAAGCATCGCGTGGCCCTGGCCGTTTTCGTTGATCACCAGAACCACCGGCTGATCGGTCACCTGCTTGATCTCGTCATGCAAGGCTTGCGCCAGTGCATCGGAGGCACCTGAGTTCACCACCACCACGCCTTCGGAGGTCACGATAAAGGACAAGTTGTTGTTATGGCCCGCGTTTTCATAGGTCGGCGGGGCGGTGGCGCCGATGGCGGAAAAGACATTCGGAATGACTTCAACCGGCTTGGAATAAAGCTCGGATTGCGGGTATTGGTCGGCGATGTCCTCACTGGCAAAGGCGGCGACGGGCATCAGCAAGGCAAGGGCGGCAAGGGGTTTCATCACATCTCTCCCGGATCATTTGCCACAACATTCACACATGCGAATATAACTGTAAACGCCCTCTGTGTGCGGCGTGACGGCACGGCGGGGTTGCCAGATGCCCCTGCCCGGCTAGGCTGAGCCGCAAAACAGGGAGGCGAGGCCATGAGCTTGCAAGGCAAACACGCGCTGGTCACCGGCGGCGGCACCGGCATCGGGCTGGCCATTGCGCAGGGGTTGGCCGCGCAGGGCGCCCAAGCCACCATCACAGGCCGCAGGCTGGAGGTGCTGGAGGAGGCCGCAACAGACGGGCTGCATCCGCTGGTCATGGATGTGCGCGACGAGGACGACGTGGCGGCCAAGGTTGCCGCTGCGGTGGAGGCCCGCGGCCCGGTACAGGTCTGTGTGGCCAATGCGGGCGTGGCCGAGGGCGCCGCGCTGCACAAGACCTCGATGGCGTTCTGGCGCAATATGATGGCGACCAATTTGGATGGTGCCTTTCTGACCATCAGGGAATGCTTTACCTCAATGCGGCAGACGGATTGGGGCCGGGTGATTACCGTCTCCTCCATTGCCGGGCTGCGGGGGCTGAAAGGCGGTGCCTGTTACACGGCCAGCAAACACGGGCTGGTCGGGCTGACGCGCGCGCTGAGCGAGGATTATCTGGGCACGCCCTTTACCTTCAACGCGCTGTGCCCCGGCTATGTGGACACCCCGATTGTTGAGCGCAACATCACCTCGATCGCCCAGCGCGCGGGCTTAAGCTCAGTGGAGGCGCTGGACGTGATGGTCAACGCCAACCGCCACAAGCGGCTGATTGAGCCGGAGGAAGTGGCGGCGGCGGCCCTATGGCTGTGCGGTCCCGGCTCGGGTTCAGTCAATGGCCAGTGCATCGAAATAGCCGGGGGGCAGATGTGATGAATCGAGAGGAATTCAACGCCTTCTGCGCCACCTTTCCAGCGGCCGAGCATGTGGTGCAATGGGGCAATTCCGACGTCTGGAAGGCGGGCGGCAAGCTGTTTGCGGTCTGCGGCTGGGCCGAGGGGCAGGATGCCTTCACCTTTAAGGCGGGCGATATCGCCTATGAGGTGCTGCAGGAGCGCCCCGGTGTCCGCCCGGCGCCCTATTTGGCGTCGCGGGGCATGAAATGGCTGCAGCAGTTTGACAGCGACGGCCTGACGGATGCGGAGCTTAAAGAGCAGATCACCCTGTCCTATCAGATGGTGACCGCGAAGCTGTCCAAAAAGAAGCGCGCCGAGTTCGGCATCCCCGACCCGCAAGCGGACACAAGCCAAGGTTAATGCAGACAGCCCGCCTCTGGACAGAATGGCCTGGGTGCGATAGCAAATCCTAAAAATCTTTAAGCTTGAAATACCGATCAGACGCGAGGCCTCCATGACCGATTTTGCCGCAACCAAGGCGATGTTCGACCTGCCCGAAGGGGTGATCTATCTGGATGGCAACTCATTGGGTCCGCTGCCCCGCGCCGCCCGGGAGCGGGTCGGGGCCATGATGCAGGACGAATGGGGCCAGATGCTGATCACCGGCTGGAACAAGGCCGGCTGGATGGACAAGCCCAAGGCGCTGGGGGACCGGGTCGGGCGGCTGATCGGGGCGGAGCCGGGCCATGTGGTGATGGGCGATACGCTGTCGATCAAGGTTTACCAGGCCGTCGCCTCGGCGCTGGAGTTGAACCCGGGCCGCAAGGTGGTGCTGTCGGACAATGGCAACTTTCCCACCGATCTCTATATGGCCGGCGGGCTGCTGAAATCGCTGGGGCCGGAGTATGAGCTGCGGGTGGTGAACCCGGAGGCGGTTGAGGACGCCATCACCGATGAGATCGCGGTGCTGATGATCACAGAGGTGGACTACCGCACCGGGCGCAAACACGACATGAAGGCGCTGACCGAAAAGGCCCATGCCCATGGCGTGCTGACGGTCTGGGATCTGGCGCACTCGGCGGGTGCCATTCCGGTGGATCTGGCCGGGTGCCGTGCGGATTTTGCGGTTGGCTGCACCTACAAATACCTGAATGGCGGCCCCGGCGCGCCGGCCTTCATCTATGTGTCACCACGCCACGCAGAGACCGCCCGCCCGGCGTTGTCGGGCTGGCTGGGGCATGAGGCGCCTTTTGCCTTTGACCTCGACTACCGGCCCGGCAGCGGCATCGACCGGATGCGCGTCGGCACGCCGCCGGTAATCCAGCTGACCGCGCTGGAGGCGGCAATGGACATCTGGGACATGGCGGAAATGGAGGCCGTGCGCGCCAGGTCCGTCGAACTTTGCAACCTGTTCATCGCGCTGGTTGAAGAGAGCTGCCCGCAGCTGGAGCTGGCCTCGCCGCGTGATCCCGCCTTCCGCGGCAGCCAGGTATCGTTCAAGTTCGACGAGGGCTATGCAGCGATGCAGGCGCTGATTGCCCGCGGTGTGATCGGCGACTTCCGGGCGCCCGATATCATGCGGTTCGGCTTCACCCCGCTGTATATCGACGAGGGTGACGTGCGCGCGGCGGCTGAAATCATTGCCGATGTCATGACCAACGCCCTGTGGGACCGGCCGGAATACATGGTCCGCCACGCGGTCACCTGATGCAGGGCGCGCGCGCATACCATCTGCCGCTCTGCCGCCCGGCGGGCTGGGTCGCGCTGTGGCGCCGCCTGGCCCAATGCGGCACCCTGAACCGGAGGACGCATTCCTTTCCCTGACATATACTGAACTTAGGAAAAGGAATGATCCGATGAGCAAACCCTACGATCCGGCCGACGACGGCGCCCAAATGTCCTTTGACGGGCGCATGTCCTATGGCGATTACCTGTCGCTCGATATGCTGCTGAATGCGCAGAAGACATGGACCAATACCCATGACGAAATGCTGTTCATCATTCAGCATCAGACCTCTGAGCTGTGGATGCGGCTGGCCATTCACGAGTTGAGCGCCGCCCGCGAGCGGCTGCTGGGCGGCCAGGCACGGCAGGCGTTCAAGATGCTGGCGCGGGTGGCGCGGATCTTTGAGCAGCTCAATTCCGCCTGGGACGTGCTGCGCACCATGACGCCCTCGGATTACACCGCGTTCCGGGATGAGCTGGGCCAAAGCTCCGGTTTTCAGTCGCACCAGTACCGGCAGATCGAATTCATGCTCGGCAACCGCAACAAGGCGATGCTGCGGCCGCACGCGCACCGGCCGGACATTCTGGCGCTGCTGGAGGCGGAACTGGAACAGCCGTCGCTCTATGATGTGGCACTGAAGGCGCTGGCCCAGAGCTTTGCGCTGCCGGATGAAGTGGTGAACCGGGATGTTTCCGAGGCCTATCAGCCGCATGAGGCGGTGCAGGCCGCCTGGACAGAGGTTTACCGCGACACCGAAACCCACTGGGAGCTGTATGAACTGGCCGAGAAGCTGGTGGATTTCGAGGATTACTTCCGCCGCTGGCGTTTCAACCATGTGACCACGGTGGAGCGCGTGATCGGCTTCAAGCGCGGCACCGGCGGCACCGGCGGCGTCAGCTATCTGAAGCGGATGCTGGAGGTGGAGCTGTTCCCAGAGCTCTGGCACCTGCGCACCGAGCTGTGAAAGTTCAGCGGGCCGGCCCTACCGGCCCGCATCACCGCGGTGTCAGCCCAGCTCCGGCCAAGGCCGCCAGCTGGCGCACCCCGGCCTGGTAGGCCGCGTAATCCGCGGCGGTCTGTTTGATCCCCTTCAACGAGGCGCAGAGGGTCCGGGCTATCACCGCGGCATCGCCGCTCAGCACCGCCTGCCCGGCATTGGCCTGCTGCTGCAGCCAGTCCGCATAGATTCCGCTGAGCGCCGCCTCTCCTGCTTCGATCTCTGCGCCGGCCACATGTTTGGTGACCTCGAACAGCTCCATCCCATGCGGCGAGGCCATCATCTGTTCAATCGCTTCACCGCCTTGGGCCGCAAAGGCCGCCTGCAATTGGTCCGGCAGCGGCCCCGGTCCGGCCAGTGCAGCACGGACACCGGCTGCAGCGTTGCCATAGTAGGCAGTCACCAAGGCCCGAAAAATCGCGTCCTTGTTCTTGAAATGCAGATACAGTGCGGGCCGCGACATGCCCGCGCCCTTGGCGATGTCATCCATCGAGGTCTTGCGGAACCCATAGGTGGAAAACGCCATCCAGGCGGCCTCGAGGATTGCCTGCTGTTTCGGATCAATGCCTGCCATGTTCATGTTTCCGCTTCTGACATTGTTTGTAAAAAATGTCAATTGACACCCTGACAAAACTCGTTACTTTTGTCAGAAGCACAGCAAGGGAGCCCCGCCATGCCAACAGACCTGCGCATCAATGGAAAAACCCATCAGGTAGATCTGCCTGATGATGTTCCCCTTCTCTGGGTTCTGCGGGATGAGGTTGGCCTCACCGGCACCAAGTTCGGTTGCGGTGTGGCCGCCTGCGGCGCCTGCACTGTGCAGATTGATGGCGAGGCGGTGCGCTCCTGCCAGGTGGCGCTGTCGGATGTCTGGGGCGAGGTCACCACGATTGAGGGCCTCGGCACGCCGGAGGCGATGGCCGCGATCCAGCAGGCCTGGGTGGAGCATCAGGTGGCCCAATGCGGCTACTGCCAGTCGGGCCAGATCATGCAAGCGGCCAGCCTGCTGGCGGAAAACCCGGCGCCTTCCGATGCAGAAATTGACGAGGCTATGCAAGGAAACCTTTGCCGCTGCGGCACCTACCCGCGCATTCGCGCCGCGATCCATGCCGCCGCCCAGAAGATGCAGGAGGCGTAACCCATGGCCAGTATTGCAAAAATCGCCCGCCGCAGCTTTCTGATCGGCTCAGCCGCCATTGTCGGCGGCGTGGCTTTCGGCGCCTATTACGTCAGCCGCCCGGCCCCGAACCCGCTGAAACCGTCGGAAGGCGAGGCCGCGCTCAATCCTTTCGTGCTAATAGACCAGAACGGCGTCACCCTGTTTGCACCGCGGGCCGAGATGGGCCAGGGCGTGAAAACCAGCTGGGCCGCGCTGATCGCTGAGGAACTGGACGTGGAGCTGGACCAGGTCCAGGTTTTGCACGGCCCTGCCGCGCAGGCCTATTACAACTCTGCCTTCATCGCCGATGCGCTGCCGGGCAAGGGGTATGACAGCGGCAACTTCAAACACGCCGTAGGCGAGGCGCTGGGGCATATCGGCAAGGTGCTGAACCTGCATGGCACCGGCGGCTCCACCTCGATGAAGGACGGGTTCAAGCGGATGCGCCAAGCCGGCGCCGCCGCGCGCGAGACGCTGAAGCAGGCCGCGGCAGAACGGCTGGGTGTGGACCGCAGCAAGCTGAGCACCGCAAAGGGCGCGGTGATTGCTCCGGACGGGACGCAGATCCCCTATACCGATCTGGCGATGGACGCCGCCAAACTGGAACCGGTGGACGCAGACCTGCGCCCCAGCAGCCAGTGGCGGCTGATCGGCAAACCGCAGCCGCGGATTGACATGGCAGAAAAGGCCACTGGCACCGCCGAGTTCGGCATCGACGTGCGGCTGCCGGGGATGAAGTTTGCCTCTGTCCGCATGAACCCGCGCCAGGGCGGCGGCATGAAAGGCTTTGACGCCACCGCTGCCGAAGGGATGCCCGGTGTCGAGAAGGTCGTGGACATGGGGGCCGGCGTGGCCGTGGTGGCAACAAACACCTGGCTGGCGATGCAGGCGCTGGACGCCATCGACGTGGACTGGGAGGACGCCCCCTACCCGCCGGAAACCGATCAGATCTTTGCAAAAATCGCAGAAGCGTTTGACGATGCGCCGAACTCCGTCCTGCGGGATGACGGCGATGCGGACGCGCTGCCTGATGGCGCAACCGAACTGACGGCAGACTACCAGGTGCCTTACCTGGCCCATGCCACCATGGAGCCGATGAATGCCACCGCGCTGCTGCAGGACGGCAAGCTGACCCTTTGGTGCGGCAACCAGATGCCGACCTTCGTGCAGATGAAATGCGCCGGAGAGGCCGGGCTGGAAACGGATCAGGTGGAGGTCAACACCACCTATCTTGGCGGCGGCTTCGGACGGCGGGCCGAGTTCGACTATGCGGTGCTGGCGACCCGGCTGGCGAAACAGATGCCCGGCACCCCGGTGCAGCTGGCCTGGAGCCGCGAGGAGGACATGCGCCACGACATGTACCGCCCCGGCGCGCTGGCGCGGATGCGCGGCGCGGTGAAGGGCGGCCAGGCGGTGCTGCTGGACGGCAAGGTTGCAGCCGCCTCCCCTGTAGCGCAGGCGATGAAACGGCTGGCGGATCTGCCTGCCGCCGGCCCCGACAAGGTGCATGTGGAGGGGTTCTTCAATGCGCCTTATGCGATCCCGAACTTCCGCATGGCCGGCCACCTGTCGGACATCCAGATCCCTGTCGGGTTCTGGCGCTCAGTCGGCAACAGTTTCAACGCCTTCTTCGTTGAAAGCTTCATTGACGAGATGGCCCATGCTGCCGGCACCGATCCGCTGGAATTCCGGCTGGACATGGCGCGCCGTGAATGGGCGCCAGCCGCTGCGGTGCTGGAAGCGGTCAAGGAAATGTCCGGCTGGACCGGCAAGCCCCCCGAAGGCACAGGCCGCGGGGTGGCGCTGTGCTACAGCTTCGGAACCCCCGTGGCCGAAGTTATCGAAGTGGTGGACGAAGACGGCAGCATCCGCATCGCCAACGCCTGGATTGCCTGCGACGTCGGCCGGGCCATCGACCCGGAGATCGTCAAGGCGCAGATGTTCAGCGGCATGGTCTATGGGCTGTCGGCGGCGTGTTTCGGTGAAATCACCTTTGCCGAAGGCGCGGCGGAACAGGGCAATTTTCCGGACTACGACGCAATCCGTATGCATACGATGCCGCGGACAGAGGTGAAGGTGCTGGAAACCCAAGCGCAGCTTGGCGGCGTTGGCGAACCCGGCACCCCGCCCGCAGCCCCGGCACTGGCCAATGCGCTTTTCGACCTCACCGGCAAACGCGCCCGGCGGCTGCCGCTGATGCATGACTTTGAGCTGCTGATCTGAACCAAAATGCGGCCTGCCTTGCCGGGCGGGCCGCACATCCTCAGACGAGCGCTTTCACCATCCGGTAATTGTGGAGCATCACACCGCGGCGCTCAACCTCGCGCCTGTGATCCACAGTGAACCCGCGCTTTTCGAAGAAACCGCGTGCCGCTTCGCTGGCGTTTACATAAAGCTGCGCCAGGCCCCGCTGCCGCGCCGCGGCTTCCAGCTGACCATAGAGCGCCGCTGCTGCACCCTGCCCTGCCGCCCGCGGATGGCAGAACAGCATGTCGATAAGCCCATCGCTTTCCAAGTCGATAAATGCGTCCGGGACATCGCTGCTGCCGGCCGCCACCCACAGTTCCCGCCCGTCCATCAGCCGTTGCCGGAACGGCTCTGCCGGCGGAACGTCCGGGCACCAGGCGGCGGTTTGTTCCGGAGAATAAAAGCGGCTGGCAATACCATGCACCGCGGCATGGAACACATCTGCCAGTGCGGCGGCGTCCTCAGGTTTTCCGCGCCTGACCTTGAACGGCCCCTGCTCCAAGGCAGCGCCGTCTGCAGCATTGCACATCATGGGAGACCTTATGCAGATTTTTGCAAACCGGCCTGCGACCCCGCGTCCGCCCAGGCCCGTACCGCATCTCCGAACGCCTCAAACAGCGGCCGCGACACCGGGTCCGCTGCGGCTTCCCACTCGGGGTGCCATTGCACCGACAGGGTAAAGCCCGGCGCATCCTTGATATAGACCGCCTCCGGCGTGCCATCCGGCGCGTGGCCGTCGATCACAACCCGCGCGCCCGGGCGTTTGATGCCCTGGCCGTGCAGCGTGTTGGTCATCACCTCTTCCGCCCCGAACAAACGGTGGAACACGCCGCCCGGGTTGAACTTGACCGTGTGGCGCAGGGCAAATTTTTCCTCCAGCGTGCCGTCCGGCGGCATCCGGTGGTTCATCCGCCCCGGCAGGTCGCGGATTTCCGGGTGCAGGGTGCCGCCCATTGCCACGTTCACCTCCTGGAAGCCGCGGCAGATGCCCAGGAAAGGCTGGCCGCGCTCCACACAGGCGCGGATCAGCGGCAGGGTGATGGCGTCACGGGCCCGGTCAAAGGCGCCGTGCGCCTCGGTCTCGGCCTCGCCGTATTCGTTGGGATGCACGTTGGGGCGCCCGCCGGTCAGCAGGAAGCCGTCGAAAGTGCGAAGCAGTTCCTCGACGGTCACAAACCGCGGATCCGATGGGATCATCAGCGGCATACAGCCTGCAACCTCGGCAATCGCCTCGGAATTCATCGTGCCGCCCGCATGCACGGGATACTGATCGTTCAGCAGATAGGAATTGCCGATAATGCCTACTTTGGGTCGCGCCATGGTCTGCTTGTCTCCGTTCCCTGACAGAAAACCTAGCTCTGCCAATGGCCGGGTTCAACCGCAGTGACGGCGCAACTCAGTGTTCACAGGCGCACGGGAAAGTCAGATTTCCCCAGACAGGCCAGCAGCTTCGATACCCGCCATGGCGGCAATCGCGTCGTTGTCAGAGGTGTCGCCCGTCACACCGACCGCGCCGATGACCGCGCCATCCGCACCGCGCACCAGCACACCGCCCGGCACCGGCACCACCTGGCCGCCATAGACACCGTTCACTGCGGCCATGAAATAGGCCTGCGCCTCAGCCCGCGCCATCTGGGCACTGCCTGCCATGCCCAGCATCACCGAGCCATAGGCCTTGCCATGCGCAATCGGAAACCGGCCAGGTGCGGCGCCGTCTTCGCGTTCGAAGGCCTGTACATGGCCGCCGGCATCCAGCACCACTGCCGACAGCGGTTTCAGGTTCAGTTCGCGCCCCTTTTCCAGCGCTACGCGGATAATGGTGCGCGCCTGTTCCAGTGAAATATCAGCCATGGGTCCTGTCCTTCTCGCTTGGGTGACGTCTCCAACCGGAAAAGGAGGCCAAAAGGCCCCCTTTGACTACCCCTTTTTGCGGGGAAACTGTTTCATCCGGTCAGTTTGCCGCGCTCAGGCCGCCGCTTCCTGCGCTTTCAGCTCCAGCCGCCGGGCGTGCAGCACCGGCTCGGTATAACCCGACGGCTGCACCCGGCCCTTGAACACCAGGTCGCAGGCCGCGTTGAAGGCGATGGTGTCATATCCCGGCGCCATCGCGCGGTAGCTGTTGTCGCCGCGGTTCTGCTCATCCACCACCTTGGCCATCTTGCGCAAGCTGCCCATGACCTCCTCCTCGGAGACGACACCGTGGTGCAGCCAGTTGGCGATGTGCTGGGCGGAGATCCGGCAGGTGGCGCGGTCCTCCATCAGGCCAACGTCGTTGATGTCCGGCACCTTGGAGCAGCCCACCCCCTGATCGACCCAGCGCACCACATAGCCGAGGATGCCTTGGGCGTTGTTATCCACCTCACGGGCGATCTGGCGCGGGGTCCACTTGCGGTAGGTCGCCAGCGGGATTTCCAGGATGCCGTCCACATGGGCGCGGCGGCCGCCAGCCTTGAGTTTCTCCTGCACCGCCAGCACATCCACCTTGTGGTAGTGCAGCACGTGGAGGGTCGCAGCGGTCGGGCTCGGCACCCAGGCGCAGTTGGCGCCGGATTTCGGATGCTCGATCTTCTGCTCGATCATCGCCGCCATCATGTCGGGCATCGCCCACATGCCCTTGCCGATCTGCGCCTTGCCTGACAGGCCGCACTCCAGGCCGATATCCACATTCAGGTTCTCATAGGCGCCGATCCAGCCCTTGCGCTTGATGAAATCCTTGCGGGAGAACGGCCCTGCCTCCATCGAGGTGTGGATCTCGTCGCCGGTGCGGTCGAGGAAGCCGGTGTTGATGAAGGCCACCCGGTTCTTGGCGGCGCGGATGCATTCCTTGAGGTTGACCGAGGTGCGGCGTTCCTCATCCATGATGCCGATCTTCACCGTGTGGCGCGGCAGGCCGAGAATGTCCTCGACCTTGCTGAAAATCCGGTCGGTAAAGGAGACTTCCTCCGGACCGTGCATCTTGGGCTTCACCACATAGACAGAGCCATGGGCAGAATTGCCGCCCTCGCGCTTCAGATCATGCATGGCAGCCGTCACGGTGATCAGCGCATCCAGCAGGCCTTCGAAGGCCTCATTGCCATCCTTGTCCAAAACAGCAGGGTTGGTCATCAGATGGCCGACATTGCGCACCCACAGCAAGGCGCGGCCTTTCAAGGTCATCGCCGCGCCATCCGGCGCCGTAAAGCCGAAATCCGGGTTCAGTCGGCGGGTAATGGTCTTGCCGCCCTTGTCCAGAACCGCCTCCAGATCGCCCTTCATCAGGCCCAGCCAGTTGGAATAGGCCAGCACTTTGTCCTCGGCATCGACGCAAGCCACCGAATCTTCGCAGTCCATGATCGCGGACATCGCGCTTTCCAGCCGCACATCGGCCAGGCCGGCCTGGTCGCGGGCGCCGATCGCGTGGGCGCGGTCAAACACCAGTTCCACATGCAAGCCATTGTTGCGCAGCAGCACGGATTCGGGTGCCTTGGGGTTGCCGCGGTAGCCTGCAAATTTCTCCGGCTGCGCCAGCGGCAAATCGTCGATCAGCAGCTGGCCGTCCTGCACGTGATAGCGGCGCACATCCGCGTGGCTGGCGCCGTTGATCGGAAAGGCCTCGTCCAGGAAGACCCGCGCCCGCGCCACAACCCGCGCGCCGCGCCCCTTGTCATAGCCGCCCGCAGGCGCCGGGGTTCCCATCGCGTCAGTGCCATAGAACCCGTCATAAAGGCTGCCCCAGCGCGCATTGGCCGCGTTCAGCGCGTAACGGGCGTTGGTGATCGGCACCACCAGCTGCGGCCCGGGTACCGAAGCGATTTCGGGGTCCACATTCTGCGTCCCGATCTCGAAATCGCCACCCTCCGGCAGCAGGTAACCGATCTCTGTCAGGAACGCCTTGTAGCCTTCGTGGTCATGCGGCTTATCGCGGTTGGCGATGTGCCAGGCGTCGATCCTGGCCTGGATGTCTTCACGTTTGGCCAGCAGCGCACGGTTCTCCGGGCCAAAGCCGTTCACCAGCTCTGCCAGGCCTTTCCAGAACGCATCAGCCTCCACCCCGGTGCCCGGCAGCGCCTGTTTCTCGATGAACTCCGCCAGCTCCGGCGCGACCTGAATTCCCTGTTTCTCGACCCGGCTCATGACTTGCTCCTTCCGGCGGTACACCACTGTATGCTGCACCCTAACTAGGGCAGAAGTTTCCGATCGGCAACAAAACACCCTGCCGCTGAAACCGAACTCACTTTCTTGTTTTCCAAGAAAGTGCTGCGGATTTTTCCTGAACCTGCCAAGAACCCGCCAATCCGCTTGCAGTCGCGCCCCTGTCCGCTACACCTGAACAGAAGCAGTGCAGAGGAGAACGAGAATGGCCACAGACACGCCCCAGACCTTCTACCTGAAAGACTACACGCCCTTCGGGTTTGACGTCGAAAGCGTTCACCTGACCTTCCGCCTGACACCGGAAACCACCCGGGTGCTCAGCAAGATCCGCTTTGCACCCAAGACGGATGCAGCGGACAAGACCTTCTTTCTGCACGGCGAGGAGCTGCAGCTGATCTCTGCCAAAGTCGACGGCGGGGCTGTGACGCCCGAACTGGTCGATGGCGGTCTCAAATGCGATGTGCCCAGCGCCCCCTTCACCTGGGAAGCCGAGGTGGAGATCAACCCGGCCGGCAATACCGCGCTGGAGGGGCTTTACATGTCAAACCGCATGTATTGCACCCAATGCGAGGCCGAGGGCTTCCGCAAGATCACCTATTACCCCGACCGCCCCGACGTGATGTCCACCTTCACCGTGCGGATTGAGGGCGACGAACCGGTGATGCTGTCCAACGGCAACCCGGTGGGCCAGGGCGAAGGCTGGGCTGAATGGCACGATCCCTGGCCGAAACCGGCCTATCTGTTTGCGCTGGTGGCGGGCGATCTTGTGAACCATCCCGGCAGCTTCACCACCAGATCCGGTAAGGAGGTGGAGCTGAACATCTGGGTCCGCCCCGGCGACGAGGGCAAATGCGCCTTTGGCATGGAGGCGCTGAAGAAGTCGATGAAGTGGGACGAAGACGTCTACGGCCTGGAATACGACCTGGAGCTGTTCAACATTGTCGCCGTGGACGACTTCAACATGGGTGCGATGGAGAACAAGGGGTTGAACATTTTCAACTCTTCCTGCGTTCTGGCGTCTCCTGAGACCTCCACAGATGCCAATTTCGAACGTATCGAGGCGATTATCGCCCATGAGTATTTCCACAATTGGACCGGCAACCGGATCACCTGCCGTGACTGGTTTCAGCTGTGCCTCAAGGAAGGGCTGACGGTTTTCCGCGATGCCCAGTTCACCGCCGACATGCGGTCCGAGCCGGTCAAACGGATCGACGACGTGATTACGCTCCGCGCCCGCCAGTTCCCTGAGGACAACGGCCCCCTGGCCCATCCGCCGCGCCCTGAAGCCTTCCAGGAGATCAACAACTTCTACACCGCCACCGTCTATGAAAAAGGCGCTGAGGTGATCGGCATGCTCAAGCGGCTGGTGGGGGATGAGAACTACTACAAGGCGCTGAAGCTCTATTTTGACCGCCACGACGGCCAGGCCTGCACCATCGAGGACTGGCTGAAGGTGTTTGAGGACGCAACCGGGCGCGACCTGAGCCAGTTCAAACTGTGGTACAGTCAGGCGGGCACCCCGCGGGTGAAGGTCTCGGAAGATTATGCCGATGGCACCTATACCCTGACGTTTGAGCAATCGACGCCGCCCACACCCGGCCAGCCCGACAAGGCGCCGCGGGTGATCCCAATGGCGGTGGGCCTGTTATCGCCCAACGGCGACGAGGTGCGCGCAACGGAAGTATTGGAACTGACCGAGGCCAAGCAGAGCTTCACCTTCGACGGCCTCGGCGCAAAGCCGGTACCGTCGATCCTGCGCGAGTTCTCCGCCCCGGTGATCCTGGAGCGCGACACCACCAATGCCGAACGCGCTTTCCTGCTGGCCCATGACACCGACCCGTTCAACCGCTGGGAGGCCGGCAACGCGCTGGCCAAGGAAACCCGCGTGACGATGGTGCTGGATGGCGCTGCACCCGATGCGGCTTATCTGGACGCGCTGGAGAAACTGGTGCGCGACGACGATCAGGATCCGGCCTTCCGCGCCCTGGTGCTGTCGCCGCCCAGCCAGGCCGACATCGCCCAGGCCCTGCATGACCGGGGCTTCACCCCCGATCCGCAAAAGATCTATGACGCGGCCGAGACTTTTACCCAGACCCTGGCGCAGCAGCTGGAAACCAGCCTGCCGCGGCTTTATGCGGCGACCACCGTCGAAGGCCCCTATAGCCCCGATGCCGAAGGGGCCGGGAAACGTGCCCTCAATGGCCGCATCCTGTCGCTGCTGACCCGGCTGGATGGCGGCGAACAGGCCGCGCGCCAGTATGAGGCCGCGGACAACATGACCCAGCAATATGCCGCCCTGGCTGCGCTGATGAAGGCTGAGAAGGGCGAGGCGCAAAGCCAAGCGTTCTTTGACCAATGGCAGGACGACCGGCTGGTGATGGACAAATGGTTTGCGCTGCAAATCGCCTGCGCCGCGCCAGAAAAGACGGCTGCCACCGCCGCAGACCTCACCCGGCACACGCTGTTTGACATGAAGAACCCCAATCGCTTCCGCGCGGTGATGGGGGCGCTGGCGGGCAACCACGCGGGCTTCCACCATGCCAGCGGCGAAGGCTATCAGCTGCTGGCGGACAAGCTGATCGCGCTGGACAAGCTGAACCCGCAGACCACTGCCCGCATGTGCGCCGCCTTCCAGACCTGGAAGCGCTACGGCAGCGACCGCCAGTCGCTGATCCGCGCCCAGCTCAGCCGGATTGCGGGCACAGAGGGTCTCAGCCGCGACACCACTGAAATGGTCACCCGGATCCTGGATGCCTGAAACACCTGAAACCTTGCCCCCGGCGGCGGACTACAGCTTCTCCCGCCGGGGCCGCTCCGCCGCTGCCATTCTGGCAACGGGCGGCTGGCTTGCGGCGCTTCTGGCGCTGTGGCTGGTGCTGGATGCCGCCCTGTGGCTGGTGGTCCTGCTGGCCCTGCCGGTCCTGCCTGCGCTGGCCGATTTGGTGCGCAACCCTCTATCCGGGCTGAAAATCTCCCAAGACCGGATAGAGTGGTTCAGCGGCAAGCTGACCGGGCAGGCGCGGCTCGGCGAAATTGACCGCGTGCGGTTCGACACCCGCTGGGACTTTTCGGTGCGCGCGACACTGATCCTGAAAAATGGCAAGCGCATCCGGCTGCCGCAGGAGGCCACGCCGCCGCACGCGGAAACAGATGCGGAGTTTCTGAAACGCGGTATCCGCACGGAACGGCACCACTTCACCGCGTTTTGAAGGCCCTCCGTCAATCGTCCGTTGAAATCCGCTCAGATTTTACACAGCCACGCGCGAATAACCGCCAGCGTGCGTTAACTTCCTCAGTGCCGCCATCTTTGCGCCCCATTGCCTGACGAGACTGTGAACAACGATAAGCTGCCACTCATCAGGAAGCGCAAATGCTCACAACGTCTCGACAGGCGCGGGAATTTCTGACCCGCATTTCCGGCAAGATGTCTGCCCATCTCCGGCCTGCCGCCCGCCCGGCCCCCGCGGCCTCTGCCATCCCCGCCCCTGCACCTGCAGATGCCCTGCTGACCCGCCGGCTTGAAGACAGCCTGTCGATCCCGGTCCGCAGCGAACAGGGTGATCCCGATTGCCTTCACGCACAGGAAACCGGGCAGTTCCTGGCGCGCCAGGAACGCTGGGAGGAGCTGTCCCGCCGGATCCAGGAGGCGGACACCGCCGGCACCACTGCGCGCTGCGGCCTGCCGCTGGCCGATCTGATTGCCTATGGCGCCCGTGCCGATGTGGTCAATGCAACCGAGCACGCCCTGGCCGAAAACAAGGATGCAGGCAGCCGCAGCCTGATCCGCGGCCTGATGGCATTTGAGGCACTGCGGGCAGAAAACCGCCATGACCCCTATCTCACCGCTTTGGTGGCCATGGCCCATATCGACATTGGCTGGGCGTGGCGCGGCTCGGACGGCCACGCTGCGGCGCCTGTCAGGAACCAGCGCCGCTGCGCTGCTCATTTCGACCGGGCCGCCGCCCTGCTGGATCCGGTTGCAGCAGCCTGCCAGGACAGCCCGTTCCTGAAAGCGGCGCAATGCGCGCTTTACGCCGGCCGAAGCGGCGGCGCGCTGCAGGTGGCCGATGCCTTCGGAGCGCTGATTGACCTTGCCCCCGGAAACCACCGCCACATGCGCGCGCTTGGCACCCATATGCTGCCGCGCTGGTCCGGGTCTTATGCCGCGCTGGAGCTTGAGGCCCGCCGCACCGCTGCCCGCACGGCCCCAACCTGGGGCGCCGGCGGCTATGCATGGGTCTATTTCGACGCGATTGCCATCGACGACCAGGCCTGCGCCCGGGTTGACACCCGCTTCTTCCTCGACGGCCTCCGCGATATCGTCGAGGCCAATCCGTCGCAGGAAACCATCAACCTTCTGGCCGCCTATTGCACAATCGCCCTGCGCAAGGGGCTGGGGCAAAACCTGCAGGCCGACGTCCCGCGCCTGAAGATCGCCGAGGCCGCAAACTGGCTGATCCGCGGCCATCTCAAGGAACTGCACCCGCTGGTCTGGGCCCATGCCGAAGAGGGGTTCGACAACAGCGCCCGCATCACCTCGCTCAGCCGCTTTGCCGCCCGCGGCCATGCCGGCGCCTTGGCCGCAATCGCCGGCCAATTCCGCGATGAAATCGAAGACGGGCAAAAGGTTGCCTTTACCGATCGAGGGTTGGAGTTCAGCCCCGCCTGAGGCGAATACCGCGGCTTTCACGCATCAATGCATTTTTTGCCATCACCGGTGGCCGCCCCCGTCGCGCCAGCGGCGGGCGCGTTCCGCACCCGCCCCGGTGAACGCTCACCGGAATACCTCCACTGACGCGGCCTGTTCTGGTCTGCATTGCCGTGATCGAACTGGGACCAAGGTCCCGCTCCCTCACTTCTTTTTGAAGGCATCCATCAGGGCCGCGCCCAGCGCGCCGGCTCCCTGATCCCGGGCTTGGCCGCCCTTAGGACCCGTGGACATCTTGCCCCGGCCGTCCTGAGGCCCGCCCGGCTTGCCGCCGCGCCGCGGCCCGGCGCCCTTGGATGGCCCGCGTGCATTGCGGTCCGCCTTGGCAGACGCGCCGCCGTCCTTCTTCATGGTCAGCCCGATCCGCTTGCGGGGCACATCCACCTCGGTCACCGTGACCTTGACCACCTGGCCGGTCTTCACCACCTCATGCGGGTCCTTCACAAACCGGTCGGCCAGCTGACTGACATGCACCAGGCCGTCCTGATGCACGCCGATGTCCACGAAGGCACCAAAGGCCGCCACGTTGGTGACCGTGCCTTCCAGCACCATGCCGGGCTTCAGGTCGGTGATCTCCTCCACCCCGTCCTTGAAGGAGGCAGTCACGAAGGACGGGCGCGGGTCGCGGCCCGGCTTTTCCAATTCCTGGAAAATGTCGCGCACGGTGGGCAGGCCAACATCGCCGCCCACGAACTCCTCTGCCCGCAGGCCTTTCAGCGCGGCCTCATCGCCCATAATCTGACGGATATCGCGCCCGCAAGCGGCCACGATCCTGCGCGCCACATCATAGCTCTCGGGGTGGACCGAGGACGCATCCAGCGGCTCCTTTCCGTCGCGGATACGCAGAAAGCCCGCGCATTGCTCAAACGCCTTGGGGCCAAGCCGCGCGACCTTCAGAAGCTCCCGGCGCGATTTGAACGCTCCGTTCACATCCCGGTGCGCCACAATCGCCTCCGCCAGTCCTGGGCCAAGGCCCGAGACATGACTCAAGAGCGGCGCCGAGGCCATATTGAGGTCCACACCCACCGCGTTCACCACATCCTCAATCACCGCCTCCAGCGATTTCGACAGCTTGTGCTGGTCCGCATCATGCTGATACTGGCCCACGCCGATGCTCTTGGGCTCGATCTTGACCAGTTCCGCCAGCGGATCCTGCAGGCGCCGCGCAATCGACACCGCGCCGCGCAGGGAAACATCCAAATCCGGGAACTCCCGCGCCGCCAGTTCGGAGGCTGAATAGACCGAGGCGCCGGCCTCAGACACCACCACCTTGGTGGGTGCCTTCACCTTGGCGGGCAGATGCTTCAGCACCTCCGCCACCATCTTCTCAGTCTCGCGGCTGGCGGTGCCGTTGCCGATGGCAATCAGCTCCACGCCATGTTCGGCGATCAGCTTCACAATCGACACCTGCGCGCCGCGCAGATCGTTCTTCGGCTGGAACGGGTACAAGGTCTCTGTGGCCACCAGTTTCCCGGTTGCATCAACCACCGCCGCCTTGACGCCGGTGCGAATGCCCGGGTCCAGCCCGAGAGTCGGCCGCGCACCGGCTGGCGCTGCAAAGAGCAAATCCTTCAAATTGCGCGCAAACACCTGAATGGCGTCTTCCTGCGCACGTCCCCGCAGATCGCCCGTCAGCTCCAGCATCATCGAGAGGCTCAGCTTCACCCGCCAGGCCCAGCCCGCCACCTTGCGCAGCCACTTGTCGCCCGGTCCTTGGCCCCCAGCACCCAGCACTGCCGCGACCATCGCCTCGGCCCGTGCTGCCCCCTCTTCCGGCTCCGGCCCGACATCCAGCGTCAGCACGCCCTCGTTCGAGCCGCGCAGCATCGCCAGCGCCCGGTGCGAGGGCACATCCGCCCAGCGTTCGGAGTGTTCAAAGTAATCCGAGAACTTGGCGCCTTCCTGCTCCTTGCCCTCGACCACCTTGGCGGTGACCACCGCCTCGCGCTGCAGAAACTCCCGCAGCCGGCCCAGCAGATCCGCATTCTCGGTCAACCGTTCGGTCAGAATATCCCGCGCGCCGTTCAGCGCATCTTTCACCGTGGCAACGGCCTCGGTGACATAGCCCTCCGCCAGTTTCTCCGGATCGGCGCTGCGGTTGTCCAGAATGGCCTCCGCCAGCGGCTCCAGCCCGTTTTCACGGGCAATCATCGCCTTGGTGCGCCGCTTCGGCTTGTAGGGCAGATAGATGTCCTCCAGCTGCGCCTTGGTCTCGGCCTTGGCAATCGAGGCCGCCAGCGCATCGGTCAGCTTGTCCTGCGACTTCACCGACTCAAGGATCGCCGCCCGCCGCTTCTCCAGCTCGCGCAGATATTCCAGCCGTTCTGCCAGGGTGCGCAGCTGGCTGTCATCCAGGCCCCCGGTCGCCTCTTTCCGGTAACGCGCAACAAAGGGCACCGTGGCACCTTCATCCAGCAGCGCCACTGCGGCGCTTACCTGTTTCGCGCTGGCGCTGATCTCACCGGCAATGGTCTGGCTGATACGGGCGGATGTGTCCAAGGCGGCCTCCTGATATTCTGCTCGGGCTGCCAGTTCTAGCCCTCCTGATGCACCCCGCCAAGAGGTTGAATCAGGCACAGGCGAACCATCGCGAAGGGCAGTGCCCTGCCCGCGGGCGGAAGCGGAGCGCCCGCCCATGGGGGCGGACGGGCGCTGCCCGGGCTTTCAGCCCGTGCGATTCAAGGGTCTTCCACCCGCCTCAAAGCTCTCTGCGCCACCTGCCCTCTTGCTCCTCCGCGCCGCCGGGCCTAGAACGCTGTGCAACTAAAATTGACATTGTGCCGATGAAACATCGCATCACGTCACTGCAACTGACATTCGGATACGGCGGAAAACCATGCTCGACCTGACATATGAACTCCCCAAGCCCAAGGTAATCGCGGGCGCCAAGCATGACTGGGAACTGGTCATCGGCATGGAGGTGCATGCCCAGGTCAGCTCCAATGCCAAGCTGTTCTCCGGCGCCTCCACCAAGTTCGGCGCCGAGCCGAACTCCAACGTGGCCATGGTCGACGCGGCGATGCCCGGTATGCTGCCGGTGATCAACGAATACTGCGTGGAACAGGCGGTGCGCACCGGCCTCGGCCTGAAGGCCGATATCAACCTGTGGTCGGCCTTTGACCGCAAGAACTACTTCTACCCCGACCTGCCGCAGGGCTACCAGATTTCCCAGCTTTATCATCCCATTGTGGGCGAAGGCGAAGTGCTGGTGGAACTGGGCGACGGCACCGCGCGCAACGTGCGGGTCGAGCGGATCCACATGGAGCAGGACGCGGGCAAGTCGATTCACGACATGGACCCCAACATGTCTTTCGTGGACCTGAACCGCACCGGCGTCTGCCTGATGGAGATCGTCTCGCGCCCCGACATCCGCGGGCCGGAAGAAGCTGCCGCCTATATCGCCAAGCTGCGCCAGATCATGCAGTATCTGGGCACATGCGACGGCAACATGCAGAACGGCAACCTGCGCGCCGACGTCAACGTCTCGGTCTGCCTGCCGGGCCAGTATGAGAAGTACCAGGAAACACAGGACTTCTCGCACCTCGGCACCCGCTGCGAGATCAAGAACATGAACTCCATGCGCTTCATCCAGCAGGCCATCGAGGTCGAGGCACGCCGCCAGATCGCCATCATCGAGGGTGGCGGCAAGGTCGAGCAGGAAACCCGCCTGTATGACCCGGACAAGGGCGAGACCCGCTCCATGCGCTCCAAGGAAGAAGCGCATGACTACCGCTATTTCCCGGATCCCGACCTCTTGCCGCTGGAAATCGAGCAGGCCTGGGTGGACGGTATCGCCGCCAATCTGCCAGAGCTGCCGGACGAGAAAAAGGCGCGGTTCATCAACGACTTCGGCCTCTCCGACTATGACGCATCGGTACTGACCGCAGACGTGGAATCGGCGGCCTTCTTTGAGGAAACCGCCAAGGGCCGCAGCGGCAAGCTGGCTGCCAACTGGGTGATCAACGAGCTGTTCGGCCGCTTGAAGAAAGAAGACCATGCGATCACCGAATCCCCGGTCTCGCCGGCGCAGCTGGGCGGCATCATCGACCTGATTTCCTCGGACGCGATCTCCGGCAAGATCGCCAAGGACCTGTTTGAGATCGTCTATACCGAAGGCGGCGACCCGGCGCAGATTGTCGAAGAACGCGGCATGAAGCAGGTGACAGATACTGGCGCCATCGAGACCGCCCTGGACGAGATCATCGCCGCCAACCCGGCGCAGGTGGAGAAGGCCAAGGTGAACCCGAAACTGGCCGGCTGGTTTGTCGGCCAGGTGATGAAAGCCACCGGCGGCAAGGCCAACCCCAAGGCGGTGAACGAGCTGGTCGCCAAGAAACTGGGCGGCTGATCCCGGCGGGAAACGGAATTCGAAAGGGCGCCCCAAGGATAAAACCGGGGCGCCCTTTTTCGTGCCGGAATTGGGGGTGATATGCGTGCACCTCCTGTACACCCCCTGTGCACCGGGGGGGTGTCATTGCCAATCTTCCGTCCCGCGGCACGCCGGACAGCCCCCGACCGCCCCCATGGGCGGGGGCTTCGCCCCCACCCGCGGTCAAGCGCTGCCCTTCGCGCTAACAAAAACCGCCTCACTACCCCGTCATCTCCCCCGCCTTGACCTTCTCCGCGCCAGCGGCTTTGCTCCGCCGAAAACCCCGGAGGCTTCATGACCCGCATTTTCGATCAGGAACTCGAGGACCGTCTGGTCCGCTACGCCGCCATCGACAGCCAGAGCGACGAAACCTCAGCCGCCACCCCCAGCACTGCAATTCAATTCGACATGCTGAACCTGCTGGTGGCGGAACTGCAGGAAATCGGCGCGCAGGACGTCCAGCTGACGGATTACGGCGTGGTGCTGGCCACCATTCCCGCCACCGCGCCGGGGCCGGCCATCGGCCTTCTCGCCCATGTCGACACCGCACCCCAGTTTAACGCAGCCGGCGTCAAGCCGCGCGTGATCAAGGGCTATGATGGCGGTGATATCACCTTTCCCGACAACCCCGACCTGGTGCTGTCGCCGCAGAAATCGCCCTACCTCGCCTCCAAACAGGGCGATGACCTGATCACCGCCTCCGGCCTGACCCTGCTGGGCGCCGACGACAAGGCGGGGGTTGCCATCGTGATGACCCTGGCCCGGCACCTGCTGGCGCACCCGGAGATAAAGCATCCGAAGATCCGCCTCGCCTTCACCCCGGACGAGGAGATCGGCCGCGGCGTTGGTGAACAGCTGCCCAAGGACCTGGGCGCCGGATTCGCCTATACGCTCGATGGCGGCGAAGCAGGTGAGATCGTCTATGAGAGTTTCTCTGCTGACGGCGCCACCGTGACCATCAAGGGCGTGTCGATCCACCCCGGCTGGGCCAAGGAGAAGATGGTCAATGCCGCGCATCTGGCGGCGAAAATCGTGCAGACCCTGCCGCAGGCCACCATGACGCCTGAGACGACGGACGGGCGCGAGGGGTTCATCCATATCACCGGCATGAACGGCGGCTCATCCGAGATGGAGATCAAGCTGATCCTGCGCGATTTTGAATTGGACGGGCTGGCCGCCAAGGGCGATCTGCTGCGCAAGGTCTGCGAGGCGGTGCAGGCGTCTGAGCCGCGGGCGGAGATCACCTGCGAGATCCAGCCGCAATACCGCAACATGCGCTATTGGCTGGAAAACGACATGACCCCGGTGGAGCTGGCGCTGGCGGCCTGCAAGGCGCATGGGATCGCGCCCATCTCCGCCCCGATCCGCGGCGGCACAGATGGTTCGCGGCTGACCGAATTCGGGGTGCCGACGCCCAATATCTTCACCGGAATGCAGAATGTGCACGGGCCGCTGGAGTGGATTTCAGTGCAGGACATGGCCAAGGCCACGGAGGTCTGCCTGACGCTGGTGCAGAAAGCAGCGGCAAAGGTCTGAGAGCACCGCAGAGTGCGGAATTTTGCAAAAAATTCCGGCCCGGAAAACAGGTGTTTTCCGGGCCGTTTTCCTTGCAGGAAAACGGCATCCTGCCGCGCATGAGCCAGGTGCCGGGCTCTTGACCGCTCCCCCCTTTCCGCTAAACCTGCGCAGCAAGACAGGAGACGTTCATGCAAGCATTTGAATACAAGGTTGTCCCCGCCCCGGCCAAGGGCACCAAGGCCAAGGGGGTGAAGACGCCCGAGGCGCGCTTTGCCAATTCGATCGAGATCCTGCTGAATGAAATGGCCGCTGAAGGCTGGGAGTTTCAGCGCGCGGAACTGCTCCCGAGCGAGGAGCGCGCGGGCCTCACAGGAACGGCCACCAACTGGCGCAATGTGATGGTGTTCCGCCGCGCCATTGCCGCAGAGCAGCCCGCAGCGGCCCCGGAAGCCGCGCCGGAACCGGCGCCGGTACCAGCCCCGGAATTCCGCCACAGCGAGCCGCCGCTGACCGCCACCGCCGGCGATCCCGAAGCGCCCGCAGGCGCCACGCCTGTGCCCGGCCCCGGCGCCGCCAGGATGCAGTCGGATGATGGCGTTGAGGAACTGAGCCCGGTCTCCGGCATGACGGCCGCGCTGAAAGCACGGGCCGGGCTGAAAGACGGCAGCGAAAACTAGATCGCTGACCGGTGGGCGGCCCCGCCCGCCGGCAGTTGCTTAAACGCCGATATCCAGCGCCAGCGCGTGGATGCGCGGCACGATATCCCCCAGTGCCTTATGCACCGCCCGGTGCTGCTGCACCCGGTTCATCCCCTGAAACGCACCGGCGCGGATCCGCACCGCAAAATGGCTCTCGCCTGAGCCGTCATCGCCCGCGTGGCCTGCATGTTTGTGGCTCTCGTTCACCACCTCCAGCACCGCCGGCGCAAAGGCCGCCTGCAGGGCCGCCTCCATTTCCGTCTTCACGCTCATTTTCCGCTCATCCTCAAAAATTTTACCTGCGCCCTCTTCAATCTGGCGGCCCTTAGACTAAACTGCTGCCTCCGAGTCGAACAGATGCGTCTAGAAGGTGCACCCCCATGAGCAAGTCCGATCCTTTTGGCTTTGATATGTCCGTCCGCTCCGCGAAAAAGAAGAACCCGCGCGGGCGCCGGGCGGCCACTGGTGCCTCTGAAACCTCCGTGCGCGTCTGCGACAAGGACGGTTGCGAAGAAGCCGGCAAATTCCGCGCCCCCAAGGCGCCCGATGTGCTGGATGATTTCTACTGGTTCTGCCAGGAGCACGTGCGCGAGTACAACAACCAGTGGAACTTCTTCGAAGGCACCACCGAGGCAGAGCTGAACGCGCAGCGCTCCAAGGACAAGGTGTGGGAACGCGAGACCAAGCCGCTGGGCGATCCCGAGGCCCGCGCCTGGGCACGGCTGGGCATCGAGGACCCGCATCAGGTGCTGGGCGCCAATGCAACGCAAAACCCGGGCCGCGCCGCCAAGACCGGCCGCCGCCTGCCGCCCACCGAACGCCGCGCTATCGAAATCCTGGAGGCCAAGGACGATTGGTCCAAGGCCGATATCCGCAAGGCCTACAAGAAGCTGATCAAGGTGCTGCACCCGGACATGAACGGCGGCGACCGCAGCCAGGAGGAACAGCTGCAAGAGGTCATGTGGGCCTGGGATCAGATCAAGGACAGCCGCAGCTTCAAATAGCAGGCTGCACACCGCCAACTTCAGAAGCGGCTCCCCCGGGGGCCGCTTTTTTCGTGGCCGGACCCGCGGGCTGTGCGCCCTGCGGGGCATTTCCCGCGCCTTTGGCCAGGCCGCTATCCTTCCGGTCAGGCCGGCACGCTTTTGCCACCGGCGCAGGGGCGTTTCTATCCTTCTGCGGACAGGCGCCGCAGGTCTTTCACCTGTAGATTGAGTTTATCAGCTTCAACACCGCTCACAGCCAGCAACCGCCATCACAGGAGACCGCCCATGCACCGCATCATCCTCGCCGCCGAACTGTCCGCCACCGCAAGCCACCAGCAGATTGCCCAGTTCATCAACCGCAACCGCCCCGCCTTCCGCAACGGCGGCGCCACCGGGATCATGATCCGCAGCGGCAATACTGTGCATTTCATTCTGGAAGGGCCGCAGGCTGCGCTGGACAATACCATCCGCCAGGCCAAAGCCAGCCCGCTGTTCGAAAGCGCCGAGCCCTGCGGTTCTATGCCGATCCGCTTTCGCGCCTTCGATAAAATCTGCCTCGCCTATGCCCAGCCCGAAACCCTGGGCAAAGAGATGCGCAGCGAAATCACGATGCTGACCGGGCTGGATTTTTCCAGCCAGGCGATGGCTGCCTGACGCTGCCTGCCGCGCCGGCTCCGGAACTGCCCGCAACCAGCTCGGCATCAAACCGCCCCGGCATGCCCCGGCATGGGCGGTCTTTTGCCGAAAATTAATGATAGACTTTTTATTTCTTTGACCCGCCCCGCCGCGACCGGTTAGGCAAAGATGAGCCGGCCGCAGCCTACCCCCCCCAAAGCTATGCGAGCGCCGGCCAAACGCGCCCCCTGCTGCCCGGCCGGGGGCGCAGTGCTTGCCGCACCGCCGTTTCCGTCCGTCCAGTTCCGTCACAATCGCAATATCAGCTGGATTGCTGCGCGAGTTTCCCTTGCGCGCGCGGTCCAGATCAGGCACCAATCCCGCGAATTGGCCCCTGAAAGCAGGGAAGAGGGATAAGGACCGACTGCGATGACCGACGGATTTGTGGATATGGATGCGAAACCGACCGAAACGATTTCGGTGCGCGATGTGTTCGGGATCGACACCGACATGACGGTCAAGGGCTTTGCCGACGGCTCTGAACGCGTTCCGGCGATGGACCACACCTACAAGTTCGACCCGGAAACCACATTGGCCATCCTGGCAGGTTTCAGCCACAACCGCCGGGTGATGATCCAGGGTTATCACGGCACCGGCAAATCGACCCATATCGAACAGGTCGCCGCCCGCCTGAACTGGCCGTCTGTCCGTGTGAACCTGGACAGCCACATCAGCCGGATCGACCTGATCGGCAAGGACGCGATCAAGCTGCGCGACGGCAAGCAGGTGACTGAATTCCACGAGGGCATCCTGCCCTGGGCCTTGCGCAACCCGGTTGCCATCGTGTTCGACGAATATGACGCGGGCCGCGCCGACGTGATGTTTGTGATCCAGCGTGTTCTTGAACACGACGGCAAGCTGACATTGCTGGACCAGAACGAGATCATCACCCCGAACCCGTTCTTCCGCCTATTTGCCACCGCCAACACCGTGGGCCTGGGCGACACCACCGGTCTGTACCATGGCACCCAGCAGATCAACCAGGCACAGATGGACCGCTGGTCGCTGGTCTCCACCCTGAACTATCTGAGCCACGATGCCGAAAGCGCCATCATTCTGTCGAAGGCGCCGCATTACAACACCGCCGAAGGCCGCAAGAAGATCTCCCAGATGGTGACCGTTGCCGACCTGACGCGCACCGCCTTCATGAACGGCGATCTGTCGACCGTGATGAGCCCGCGGACCGTGATCAACTGGGCCCAGAACGCCGAGATCTTCCGCAACGTGGGCTATGCCTTCCGCCTGTCGTTCCTGAACAAATGCGACGAGTTGGAGCGCCAGACCGTAGCCGAGTTCTACCAGCGCTGCTTTGACGAAGAGCTGCCGGAAAGCGCTGCGAGCGTTTCGCTGGGCTAACTGGTAAAATGCCGCCCGGCCGCAGGCCGGGCAGCGCCCGACACGCCCCCCGTCAAACCGAAGGTTTGCCTCCGGCAAAACGGGCGGGCGCTTCTCGCCCACCCCGCCGGGCCAGCCGCTGCCCTATCCGCAGCACACTCGCTGGACTTTCAATCAGGCAAGGGCGATGCTGACTGGCGGAAAAGGTGCGACCATGAAAAAGCCGAACGATAACCCAGCCGATCCGTTCAAGAAGGCCCTGACTGAGGCCACCAAGGTGATGGCCGACGATCCGGAGCTGTCGGTCAGCTACACGGTCGACCCCTCGGGCCTGTCGGGCGACACCATGCGGCTGCCGCAAGTCTCCCGCCGGATGACCCGCGAGGAAGTGCTGCTGGCCCGCGGCACCGCCGACGCGCTGGCGCTGCGCCACAAGTTCCACGACGACGCCACCCACGCCAAATACGTGCCGCAGGGCGAAATGGCCCGCGACCTCTATGAGGCGATGGAAACCGCCCGCTGCGAGGCGATGGGCGCGCGCCACATGCCGGGTACCGCGTCGAACATCGACGTCAAGATCCGCAACGAGTCGATCCGGCGCGGCTATGACCAGATGAAATCCTCCTCCGAGGCGCCGCTGGCCGCCGCCGCCGGCTTCCTGGTACGGCATCTGGCGACCGGCCGCGACCTGCCGGAAGGCGCTTCCAACATCATGGAGCTGTGGCGCGGCTTCATCGAATCCCAGGCCGGCGGCACGCTGGAAAACCTGGACGAGACCATTGCCGACCAGGCCGCTTTCGCCAAGCTGGCGCGGCAGGTAATCTCCGACCTCGGCTATGGCGACCAGCTGGGCGACGACCCGGATGAGCTGGACGATGAGGCCAATGACGAGGCCGAGGACAACGCCGAGGAGCAGCAGGACCCGGACAGCACCGGCCAGGACGATAGCGAGGAGGAGCAGGCCGACGCCTCCCCCGAGCAGAGCCAGGAGCAGCAGCAGGACGAAAGCCAGGCCCAGGTCTCGATGGACGAGATGGCCGAGGACGATCTGGCCGAGGACACCGAAATGCCCGATGGCGAGGCGCCGCTGGAGCCGCCCGCGCCGCCGCCGGTCTCGGATGCGGACCCGGATTACAAGGTGTTCCTGGATGCCCATGACGAGGAAATCAACGCCGAGGAGCTGGCCGAGCCTGCTGAGCTGGAGCGCCTGCGCGCCTATCTCGACCAGCAGCTGGAGCCGCTGAAGGGCGCGGTGAGCCGCCTTGCCAACAAGCTGCAGCGCCGCCTGCAGGCGCAGCAGAACCGTTCCTGGGAGTTCGACCGCGAGGAAGGCATCCTGGATGCCGGCCGTCTGGCGCGTGTGGTTGCCAACCCGACCACGCCGCTGTCGTTCAAGGTCGAAAAGGACACCGAGTTCCGCGACACCGTGGTGACGCTGCTGCTCGACAACTCCGGCTCCATGCGGGGCCGCCCGATTTCCATCGCGGCGATCTGCGCCGACGTTCTGGCCCGGACGCTGGAGCGCTGCAACGTGAAGGTCGAGGTGCTCGGCTTCACCACCCGCGCCTGGAAGGGCGGCATGGCGCGCGAGGCCTGGCTGAACGAGGGCCGCCCGCAGCAGCCCGGCCGCCTGAACGATCTGCGCCACATCATCTACAAAGGGGCCGATGCCCCGATGCGCCGCACCCGCGCCAACCTGGGCCTGATGATGAAAGAGGGCCTGTTGAAGGAGAACATCGACGGCGAGGCGCTGGAATGGGCGCACCGCCGGATGGTGGCACGGCGCGAGGCCCGCAAGATCCTGATGGTGATCTCCGATGGCGCGCCGGTGGATGATTCAACGCTCTCGGTGAACCCGGCGAACTATCTGGAAAAACACCTGCGCGACGTGATTGCGATGGTCGAAAAGCGCAAGCAGGTGGAGCTGCTGGCGATCGGAATCGGCCACGACGTGACCCGCTATTACGAGCGCGCGGTGACGATCACCGATGTGGAGCAGCTGGCCGGCGCGATGACCGAACAGCTGGCGGCGCTGTTTGACAGCGACCCGCGCGCCCGTGCCCGCGTCATGGGCATCAAACGCGCGGGCTGACTTCCCCCGTCAACCCAAGGGCGCGCTCCCGCGCCTTTGGCCTGCATCTGCAGATGCTGTCCTCAGCCTTGGGCATGGCCGCGCGCTGACGCGCACGGCGGGGGGGGGGGGGGGGGGGGAGAGAGAGGAGATGAGGCTGCAGGGGAAGGGCAGGATGAAGACAAAAGGCAAGATGGGCGACGTGATGAAGGGGCCGAGTGAGGCGGAGTACAGCTATGTGCGTTCGGTGTCACCCCCCTCTCCCTTTTCCCCTCCCTCTCAATTTTCTCCCCTCCTTTTTGGCCCTCCCCCCCCCTGCCCCCCCTCTCCGGCGCCGGATGCCACAGGCATCCGGCGCTTGGCCCAACGGGCCGCGGGGCATCTTGGATGCCCTGAGGCCGGGCGGGAGCTTTCCCGTCTTCCGCCTTCAAGTTTGTTCCGTCAGGTCCCGGCAATTCCCTCTGCCGCCGCCCTTGCCAGCTGCAGGGCGATTTGGGACAAGAAGGGGCGCGCGGCTGCTCAGCCCTGCGCCTTTTCTTTGCCGCGGCCACCGGGACGTCCCCTGCTGCCGCCCCGCCCTTCAGCTGGAGAGAGACGCCGATGTATCAGACCTTCGATGTGACCGCCCGCCCGGAACAGGGCCCGCCCCGGCTGGCCGCGCTGCGCAAGGAACTGGCGGCGGAAGCACTCGACGGCTTCCTGGTGCCGCGTGCCGATGCCCATCAGGGCGAATATGTGGCGCCGCATGATGAGCGGCTCAGCTGGCTTACCGGTTTCACCGGCTCCGCGGGATTTTGCGCGGTGCTGCAGGAGATCGCCGGCGTCTTCATCGACGGCCGCTACCGCACCCAGGTGAAACGCCAGGTCGCCGCGGAATATACCCCTGTGCCCTGGCCCGAGGTGCAGCTGGCGGACTGGCTGAAGGAGCAGCTGCCGCAAGGCGGCAAAGTCGGCTTTGATTCTTGGCTGCATGCCGCCGGGCAGATCACCTCGCTGGAAAAGGAGCTGAAGGGCAGCGGCATCACCCTGGTGCAATGCGAAAACCTGGTGGACCGGATCTGGGAAGACCAGCCGGAGCCGCCGATGAACCCGGTGGCAGCCCACCCGCTGGACTATGCTGGCGAAAGCGCTGCGGACAAATGCACGCGGCTGGCCAAGGGCCTGCGCGAGGCCGGCCAGGCGGCGGCGGTCATCACCCTGCCCGACAGCATCATGTGGCTCTTGAACATCCGCGGCAGCGACGTGGCCCGCAACCCCGTGGCGCATGGCTTTGCCATCCTGCATGGCGATGCGCGGGTGGACCTGTTTATGGCAGCCGGGAAGCTGGCGGGCCTGCAGGATCACTTTGACAGCTCCGTCACGGTGCATCCGCCTGAGGACTTCCTCAAGGCCGCCGCCGCCCTCAACGGCTCTGTTGCGGCCGATTCCGGCACCGTGCCGCAGATCGTGGCCGATGCGCTTGGCGACCGGCTGGTGCCTGCAGGCGACCCCTGCGCCCTGCCCAAGGCGCGCAAGAACACAGCCGAGATCGAAGGCAGCGCCGCCGCCCACCTGCGCGATGGTGCCGCGATTGCGGAGATGCTGGCATGGCTCGATTCGCAGGCGCCTGGGACCATCACCGAAATCGACGTGGTGAAAAAGCTGGAAGCCCTGCGCCGCGAAGACCCTGCCCTGCGCGACATCAGTTTTGAAACCATCGCAGGCACCGGCGAAAATGGCGCCGTCATGCATTACCGCGTGACCGAAGAGACCGATACACGGCTGGAGGACGGCCACCTGCTGGTTCTGGACAGCGGCGGCCAGTATCTGGACGGTACCACCGACATCACCCGCACCATCGCCATCGGCACCCCAGGCGAGGAGGAGCGCGCAGCCTATACCCGCGTGCTGCAGGGCATGATCGCTATGTCCCGTCTGCGCTGGCCCAAAGGGCTGGCGGGCCGCGACATCGAGGCCATCGGCCGGATGCCGCTATGGCTGGCAGGCCAGGATTTCAACCACGGGCTTGGCCATGGCGTCGGTGCTTACCTCAGCGTCCACGAAGGCCCGCAGCGGCTGGCGCGCACCAGCCATGTGCCGCTGGAGCCCGGCATGATCCTGTCAAATGAGCCGGGATACTACCGCGAGGGCGCCTTTGGCATCCGCATCGAGAACCTGATCGTTGCACAGGAAGCCCCCGCATTGGACAGCAGCGACCCGGAGCGCGAGATGCTTTGCTGGCGCACGCTGACCTTTGCCCCCATTGACCGGCGGCTGGTAAACGTGGCAATGCTTACAGCCTGCGAAAAAGACTGGCTGAATGCCTACCACCAGGAGGTGGCGGCAAAAATCGGCCCGCGGCTTAGCCCCGCCGCAAAGGCGTGGCTTGATGCCGCAACTGCCGCCTTGTGACACATCTTTGTTACTTAGGCTGTGAGATAGACTGAACAAAAGACGACAAGACCGAAGAGAATGGGAAAACACGCATGACCACGATCCGTATCCGTAAGGCCGAAGGCACCTGGACTGTCCGCTCCGGCGGCGCCGTATTGGGGGAGACCGCCAATGCTCTGGAGCTGTCAGAAGGCGATCTGGATCCGGTCATCTATTTCCCGCGCGAAGACATCGCCATGGCGTTCCTGGACCGCACCAGCAAGTCCAGCCATTGCCCGCACAAGGGCGACGCCAGCTATTTCTCGATCGCCAACAAATCCTCGGTCACTGAAAACGCCGCCTGGAGCTACGAGGACCCGGTTGAGGCCGTGGCAGAGATCAAGGGCCACCTGGCCTTTGTTCTGAGCGACTCCGTCAAGGTGGAACAGGTCTGACCGGACAGGCCTGCCCCGGTGCGGAGCCATAGCCGAAACGCAAAACACCGGCGCCCTGCGCCGGTGTTTTTTGTTTTGCAGGGATGCCAGGCGCCTGCCCCGATTCCGGTTGCAGCCGCCGGTCCGGCCAAGCAGCGCGGGCCGGTTCGATGTTCTGGCAGAAGCCGGGATGGCTAGGTGAGAACGGCCCGGCTGAGGTTCAGCCTTGCTTCCTCCAGCGCATCGCCTGCGCCTAGGATATCCGTTTCCCGCGCACACTGGATCGCGTAGTTGATAGCCGCTTCCAGTGCTGCCCGCTCGTTTGCCCGCTCGTCCGCCTTGTGTTTCGCATCAGCCTCTTGCGGGCCGATTTCGAAATTGCGCATGATTTTCCACCCAAAGTGAGTAAGTCTTGTTATGTCGCAATCGTGATGTTGAGACAGCGGCCTGGGCAGGGCAACTAAATTTTTAAGACTTTCTTTACCACAATCCGGAACCTGTAGCGAAATTCTCACAGATCAGGGGAGATTTCCTGGATTTTCCCCTTCGGCGGTAGTTTGCCACCGCCAGGTTCAGCGGTGTTCCTCTGCTGCGGTGGCCGCCAGCGCCCGGTTGTAGGCCTTCAGCGCGTCCACGTGATAAAGCGCGCCGATGATCTCCTCGCTGCCGCCGTCATCCATCATCACCGGCAAATAGGCCGCATCCGCGCGGTCAAACACCGGCATCGCCGCCTCCAGCGAGGCGGAGGCGCGGATGCACAGGCCCTGCTCTGCCAGGGCCTCGCAGTCCTCCAGGCTGGCGCAGCGGCTGTCGCCCATCGGGCGCATCACAGCCCCGGCCCGGATCAATGCCAGCAAATAGGCCTGCGGGCCCGCGGCGCAGTGAATATTGCGCTTTTCCAGCTGGGTCAGGAAGAACGACCGGTCCACCAGCCGCGACGCCAGCGCCGTCGACATGGAGACCGAGACCATCACCGCCAGGCCGATCTGCCAGTCGCCGGTGAGTTCAAACACGATCAGCGTGGTGGATATCGGCGCCCCCAGAACGGCCGCCGCAACCGCCCCCATGCCGGCAAAGGCATAAAGCGTATGGGTGCCGGACACATCCGGCAGCACCGCGGTGGCAATCAGCCCGAAGGCCAGCCCGGTCAGCGCCCCGATCATCAGCGAAGGCGAGAACACGCCGCCGCCCATGCGGCCGCCCATGGTGATGGCAACGGCCGCCGTCTTGACCGCGGTAAAGATCACCGCCTGCCCCAGCAGCAGCCCGCCGGTCAGCGCCAGCACAGTGGTTTCATAGCCCACACCGATGATATGCGGATACCAGACCGCAATCACGCCAAGCATGGCGCCGGAGACGGCAGGGCGCAGCCAGCGCGGCAGATGCAGCCGCTGCTGCACCGTGTTGCCCACCTTGTCGGCAAAGAAGATCGCCTTCATCAGCGCCACCGCCACCAGGCCGCAGATCAGGCCAAGGATCAGGAAGGCGGGCAGTTCCACATAGAACTGCAAGGCGCCCGGCGTGTTCAGGGTGAACTCGGTCACATCGCCGTATTCCAGCCGGTTGATCACGGTTCCGGCCACCGAGGCCACCACGATCGGCGCAAAGGCGTTGACCGAGAAATGCCGCAGCACCACCTCCATCGCAAACAGTGCGCCCGCAATCGGCGCGTTGAAGCTGGCCGAGACCCCCGCCGCCACCGCGCATCCCAAAAGGTCGCGCCCGGTGATGCCGTCTGCATTGATCCGGTTGCTGACCCAGGTAGAGATCACCCCGGCCAAATGCACCACCGGCCCTTCGCGCCCGGTAGAGCCGCCGGTGGACAGCGTGATGAACGACGCCAGCGCCGAGGCCAGGCCCTCCTTGTGCTCGACCCGCCCGTCATTGAGCGCCGCACCTTCGATCACATCCGCAACAGAGCGCACCCGCCCGTCCGGGGTGAACCGGTCCAGGATCAGACCCACCACCAGCCCGCCGCCTGCGGCGATAGCCACCAGCGTGTACCAGGGCAGACCCTGCGCGTAGGAATGCAGGTAATCAAGATCCGGCGCACCATAGACCCAGGCCTGCAGCGCCGCGATTCCCTTGCGGAAGAACAGCGCGGCAAAGCCCGCGGCGATGCCGATCAGCAGCGCGATCAGCCAGAACTGGAACTGGCTGGGGCCGCGGTGGCGCAGCACCCGCCAGATGTCCTTGAGGCCGGCCAGCCACTGCAAAAACAATGCGGAAAGAGAGGAGCGGATTTCGTCTACCATAAGCTGTCAGCGGGTCTTTTTTCTTAATGGCGTGAAAGTGCCATAAATCCAGTTAAAGAACCCTCACCTGCCCGGCAGCTTTGGCAGGTTATCCGGCCAGCAATGCGCGGGCCGCGGCGCGGGCCTCCTCGGTGATGGTATCGCCAGAGACCATGCGCGCAAGCTCATCCACCCGTTCGGCCTCGGCCAGCGGCACCACCTGCGACAGGGTCATGCCATCGACCACCTGCTTGCGCACTTGCCAATGATGGCCGCCAAGCGCCGCCACCTGCGGCGAGTGGGTCACCACCAGCACCTGGCCGCCGCCCGCCAGGCTGCGCAGGCGCCGCCCCACCGCATCGGCGGTGGCGCCGCCAACCCCGCGGTCGATCTCGTCGAAAATCAAGGTCTTGCTGGCATCTTCGCCGCGCAGGCAGACCTTCAGCGCCAGCAGAAAGCGGCTCAGCTCGCCGCCCGAGGCGATCTTGTTCAGGGCGCCTGCAGGCGCGCCCGGGTTGGTGGCCACGGTAAAGGCCACCGCATCCATGCCATCCGGCCCCGGCTCCGCCGTGGTGATGCGGGTCTCAAACACCGCGCGTTCCATTTTCAGCGGCGCCAGCTCTGCCATCACTGCCTTGTCCAGCACCGACGCGGCCTGGCGGCGCACTGCACCCAGCTGCTTGGCCGCTTGCCGGTATGCGTCCTCTGCCGCGTTAAGCGCGGCTTCCTGATCCGCCAGATTCTGGTCGCCCGCATCCAGCGCCGCCAGCTTGGCGCGCAGGGTTCCGGCATAGTGGCCCAGCTCATCCGCCTGCACGTCATGCTTGCGGGCCAGGGCGCGGATCGCAAACAGCCGTTCCTCGCAGTCTTCCAGCTCACCCGGATTGAAGTCGAGGCTGTCCAGCACCCGTTCGACCCCGTCCTGCGCCTCGCCCAGTTCGATCATCGCGCGGCTGAGCGCCGCCAGCGGCTCGTCCAGCCCGGTATCGTCTTCCTGGCCCGCAACGCCCTCAAGCCAGCGCTGCGCCTCGCCCATGGCGCCCTCGGCGCCTTCGCCCAGCAGCGCATGGGCGCGGGCGATGTCGCCGCGGATGCGCTCGGCCGCCTGCATCTGGCGGCGGCGGGTGTCCAGCGCCTCATCCTCGCCCGGTTGCGGATCCAGCTTGTCCAGCTCTGCCACCGCATGGCGCAGGAACTCCTCCTCGGCGCGCACAGCCTCCAGCGCCGCGCGGGTGGCGGCAACCGTCTTGCGCGCCTTGGCTGCATTGGACCAGGCGCCGCGCACCTCTGCCAGCAGCCCCTGCACCCCGGCATACTGGTCCAGCAGCGCCATATGGCCGCGCGGATTGAGCAGCCCCCGGTCGTCATGCTGGCCATGCAGTTCCACCAGCGTTTCCGACAGCGCCCGCAGCACCTCGCCCGAGCAGCGGCGGTCATTGACCCAGGCGGTCTTGCGCCCCTCGGCGGTGTTCACCCGCCGCAGGATCAGCTCATCCCCGCCCGGCAGCCCGGCCTCTTCCAGGATGGCGTGGGCCGGGTGGTCAGCGCCCAGTTCGAACTCGGCCAGCACCTCGCCCTGTTTGGCGCCCTGGCGCACCAGTTCAGCGCGGCCGCGCCAGCCCAGCACGAACCCCAGCGAATCCAGCAGAATGGATTTCCCGGCCCCGGTCTCGCCGGTCAGCACATTCAGCCCGGGCTGAAAATTCAGCTCCAGGTGATCAATGATCAGGATATCCCGGATATCAAGCGCGCGCAGCATTGCCCCGCCCCAATTGCCGCGGCAGCCGTTACAGCCACCGCCCCTTGATCGTCTGACGGTAGATCTGGCTCAGCCAGTTGTTACCGCGGTCCTTGGGCTTGAGCCCGTTTGCGCCCAGCAGCCGGTAGCTGTCCTCGTACCAATCGGTGGACTGGAAGTTATGGCCCAGAATAGCCGCCGCGGTCTGCGCCTCGGCCGTCAGGCCCAGCGACAAATAGGACTCGACCAGCCGGTGCAGCGCCTCGGCGGTGTGGCTGGTGGTCTGGAAATCCTCCACCACAACCCGGAACCGGTTGATCGCAGAGGTATAATGGCCGCGGCGCAGGTAATACCGCCCGATCTCCATTTCCTTGCCCGCCAGATGGTCAAAGGCCAGGTCGAACTTCAGGATCGCCGAATTGGCATATTCGCTGTCGGGATAAACCTCGATCACCGTGCGCAGCGCCTGCAGCGCCTGGAAGGTCAGCCCCTGGTCGCGGCCCACCTCGTCGATCTGGTCGTAATAGCTCAGCGCCAGCAGATACTGGGCATAGGCCGCATCCTCATCCGCCGGGTAGAAGTCGATGAACCGCTGCGCGGCCGCGCGGCTGTTCTCGTAATCCTTGGTCGAATGATAGGCAAAGGCCTGCATGATCACCGCCTGTTTGGCCCATTCGGAATAGGGATACAGGCGTTCAATCTCAGAGAAGTAATAGGCCGCATCCTTGGGCTGGCGGTTGGCCAGCTCAAATTCGCCGCGCTGGTAGATGTGCTCAGCTGAAAAGGCTTCCAGCGACTCGCCGCGTTTCACTGCGCCGCCATCGCCGCCGCAGCCCGCAAGGGCCGCCATCAGAAGCACCGCGCCGAGGGTTTTGGCTCCCGCCCTGATGCCGTTCATGTCGCCTCACCTCACCGTCATTGCCTTACGGGTGTCCGCCCCGGTTACGCTGTCTCTAGCATATTCAAATGGCGCGCAAAACGCCTTTCGCCACTTCCGCATTCACATGGCAGAGAAAGCCGGCAATGGTCAAGGCTGCCCTTCCATTCCTTGCCCCTGCAAACGCCTGCCTGCGCCATGCGGCATAGGAAAAGGCCCGGGACAGTCGCGTCCCGGGCCAGCCTGCCCCTCGTTTCAGGTTTCTGCCTTATGCCACGCGCCGCTGCTCAGCCGGAATTTCCGACCAGATCAGACCCTGCCCCGGCAGCCGTGCGGTCATCGCTGCATCGCAGGCGACGGCCCGGACCGCACCCGGCTCCGCAAACAGGGCACGCAGCAAGGTGTTGGTCAGCGCGTGCCCCGCGCGCTCGCCAACATAGCGCCCCAAGACCGGCCCCCCAGCCAGCGCCAGATCTCCCAGCGCATCAAGCATCTTGTGGCGCACAGGCTCATCCGCATGGCGCAGCCCGGCGCCGCTTTCGACCCGCTCGCCGTCGAAGACAACGGCGTTTTCACCCGGCACACCGCCGAGAGCGAGGCCATTGGCCTGCATGGTTTCAACATCTGCCTGGCGGCAGAAGGTGCGGCTGTCGCACAGCTCACGCGCAAAGCTGCCGTTGCGCATGTCCAGCACCTTGCTCTGGCGGCCGATGGCAGCCTCGGCAAAGTCGATGTGGAATTCGATGGTCAGACGGTCCGACGGCAACAGGGTGGCACGGGCGCCGTCCTTTTCGACGGTGACCGGCTTCAGCACCTCAAAGGCGGTGATCGGCACGCCCTGGCGCTGCACGCCGTATTTCATGATGCCGCGCACAAACGGGGCGGAGGAACCGTCCACGATCGGCACTTCCGGGCCGTCGATTTCGATCAGCGCGTTGTGCACGCCGCAGCCGGCCAGTGCCGCCATGATGTGTTCAACGGTGGAGACGCTGACGCCGGAGGTGTTGACCAGCCGGGTGCACAGCGGGCTGCGCTCAACCAGGTCCCAGCGGGCCGGAACCAGGGTGTTGCCCAATGCGATATCGGTGCGCTTGAAAACGATGCCGTGCCCCGCCGGAGCCGGGATCAGAACCATGCGTGCGGGTTTGCCGGAATGCAGGCCGGCCCCTTCGAATGCCACCGATGCCTTGAGCGTATTTTGCACGTTGCGCCTCGTTCCACTGTTTCCGGCCTCGCGGGGCCGTGTTGCGGATGAGAGTTAAGGTTTTGCTTAACAACGCACAACTCAATCTTTGTAACGGATTGAAACATGGCTGTAACAGATAAGCAAAACACCGCTTAGAACCACGCAAGCCCCTAATCTTAATAACAAAAAAGCCGCCCGAAGGCGGCTTTTCAGAACTGATATGTGATGCCTCAGTTAGCCTGGCGGCGCAGGAAAGCGGGGATTTCGATCCGCTCCTGATCCGGATCCGCCTGCTGCTGCTGGACCGGCTGCGGCTGGGCTGCCGGGGCCTGCGCCTGCATTGCGGGCTGCTGGCGCACGGCCTGCGGGCCCGGTTTCGCCGCCGGAGCCTCTGCGCTGCCGGTCATCCGGTGGATCAGCGAGTTCAGGCCAAAACGGCGCTGGCCCTCGGCCTGCGGCTGCTGTGCCTGGGACTGCGGCTGCGGCGCCGGGGCAGCGGGGGCTGCCGGACGCTGCTGCGCCTGCGGCTGCTGGACCCGCTGGGCCGCGGCCTGCAGACGTTCCAGCGCCTGCGGCGACGGGGTGCCGGGCGCCGGCGCCTTGGGGGCGACAAAGCTGTCGGCCTGCGGTTCGGCTGCAACATCTGCCTGCGGGCGGAATTCCGGCACCTGCGGCTGATATGCGGGCGGCGGCAGGCCGTCGTCGCCCATCGGCTCGATTTCTTCAAAGATATCTTCGGCCTGCTCCTGCGCCGCGGCTTGCTCAACGTTCATTTCAGCAAACAGCGCCGGCTCTTCCAGCGCGGCGGCGGGCTCAGCCGGTGCAGCTTCGGCAGCAGGCGCCGGGGCGGCCTCAGCGGCGGCAGGCTGCGCAACCGGGGTTTCCAGCTCCAGCGGACCCGCGGTGCGGGTGTCCTCGACGCTGACGGTCTGACGCAGCGGCGCCGACATCGGACGGCGCGGCACCGGCATATCGGTGTTCACATCGGTTGCGTCGATGCCGGTGGCCACGACGGACACGCGCATCTTGCCTTCCATGCCGGTGTCCAGGGTGGAGCCGACGATGATGTTGGCGTCCGGGTCCACTTCCTCGCGGATGCGGTTGGCGGCCTCGTCCAGTTCGAACAGGGTCAGGTCGTGGCTGCCGGTGATGTTGATCAGCACGCCCTTGGCGCCCTTGAGGCTGATTTCGTCCAGCAGCGGGTTGGCAATCGCCTTCTCGGCGGCCTGGACCGCGCGGTCCTCGCCCTCGCCCTCGCCGGTGCCCATCATCGCCTTGCCCATCTCGTCCATCACCGCACGCACGTCGGCAAAGTCGAGGTTGATCAGGCCCGGGCGCACCATCAGGTCAGTGACGCCCTTGACGCCCTGGTACAGCACGTCATCCGCCATCGAGAACGCCTCGGTGAAGGTGGTCTTCTCATTGGCAAGGCGGAACAGGTTCTGGTTCGGGATGATGATCAGCGTATCGACCACGCGCTGCAGGCTTTCGACGCCTGCTTCGGCCTGACGCATCCGCTTGAGCCCTTCAAACTGGAACGGTTTGGTGACAACGCCCACGGTCAGCACGCCCAGTTCCCGCGCGGCCTGCGCGATGATCGGAGCGGCGCCGGTGCCGGTGCCGCCGCCCATGCCCGCGGTGATAAAGCACATGTGCGCGCCCGCCAGGTGGTCGACGATCTGTTCGATGCTTTCCTCAGCCGCGGCCGAGCCCACCTGCGGGCGGGCGCCAGCGCCCAGGCCCTCGGTGACTTTCACACCCAGCTGGATGCGGGCCTTGGCCGCGCTTTGCTGCAGCGCCTGCGCGTCGGTATTGGCCACGACGAATTCAACGCCGTCCAATTCCTTTTCGATCATGTTGTTGACAGCGTTGCCGCCGGCCCCGCCGACACCAAACACCGTGATCTTCGGCTTCAATTCTTCCTGCCCGGGCATCGAAAGATTCAACGTCATGCTCATACCGCCTGTGTTACCCGCCCTTCCCGCAAAGGGCTTATTCCTGTCCTATTCACCATAATCTTACCGCGCAGCGGATGATGCGTCATCCCAAAAAGCACTCTGTGCTACAAAATACAGCCTCATTCTAAGGCTTGAAACGCGGTATTTCGCCGTCCCTAGCAGATATTGGGGATTCAGCACAAGCCACACACAACAAAACCTCTCCGCCCGCAAAATCGCTTTGCAGAGGAGATGTGTTCCGAAACTTGGCTGGCCACTGCCCGGCCTGCTGAATCGCCGCGTTTGCCGCGGACGTTAATGACAACCTAACGGGTCAGAAGGGCGCTGTCACGCCCCCAATGCGCATTCCGGTTGAATTGAACTCCGGCTTACCAGTTGTCGCGGAACCAGCGCACCGCCCGGCCCAGGGTGCCCGCCGGATGGCGGCTGGCAGGCATCTCGAAATCCCACCACTCATCCTGCGGATGGGCGGCAAACAGGCACAGGCCCACAGCAGAGGCAAAGCCCGGCCCGGTTGCCGATTGCGGCAGGCCGTGGACGCGCAAGGGCCGCCCCAGCCGCACCTGCTGGCCCAGGATCCGGCTCGCCAAGCCGTCCAGCCCCATGATCTGGCTGGAGCCGCCGGTCAGCACGATCTGCTGGCTGGGCAGGTATTCAAACCCGGCCGCATCCAGCCGCGCCCTCACCTCCTCCAGGATTTCCTCAACGCGGGGGCGCATAATGCCGATCAGCTCCGCCCGGCTGACGGTGCGCCGGTCGTGCTCCCAGTCGCCGGTATCGCCGCCGATGTCGATCATGTCGCGGTCATCGGCGCCGGTGGCATGCACCCCGCCGCAGAAGGTCTTGATCCGCTCCGCATTGGCCAAGGGCACGCCCAGCCCCATCGAAATGTCGCTGGTGATGTGATCGCCGCCCAGACGCACCGCGTCGGCATAGATCATATGCTTCTTCATAAAGACCGAAATCGAGGTGGAGCCGCCGCCCATGTCGATGCAGGCGGCGCCCAGTTCCTGCTCATCCTCGACCAAGGCCGAAAAGCCGGAGGCATAGGCCGAGGAGGCAATCCCCGCCAGCTCCAGATCGCAGCGCTGGATGCAGCGCACCAGGTTCTGCACCGCGATGGCATCCACCGTCAGCATATGCATGTCGACCGCCAGGGTCTGCCCCATCTGGCCGCGCGGATCGCCCAGGCCGGAACGGTTGTCGAGCGCGAAATTCACCGGCTGCGCGTGCAGCACCTCGCGGCCCGCGCCGTATTCCGGCACCTCGCAGGAGGCCAGCACCTGCGCGACCTCATGCTCCGAGACTTCCTGCCCCTCCAAATCCAGCCGCGCATCCAGCCCGTAAGAGCGCGGATTGGCGCCGGAGAAACAGGCGATCACATGGTCGACCCGCACCTCGGCCATCTTCTGCGCTGCCTGCACCGCGGTGCGGATGGCGCGCTCGGTCTCCTGCATGGCGGTGATTTCACCGAACTGCACGCCGCGCGACCGCGTGGTCGCCGCGCCGATCACCCGGAACCCCGACTGCCCGGCCAGGGCCCCGATGGAGCCGTCCTCGCTCAGCTTGCCGGCGCCGTCAAAGCGCAGCACCAGGCAGGCGATCTTGGAACTGCCCACGTCCAGAATAGCAACCACACCGCGCTGCATCGCCTGACGCCGCATCTGCCGCATCGCCCGCTGGGATTGATAGAGATCTGTCATGTTACTGCCCGCCCCCGTTCAGCTGCCGGATCCGCCACCAGTTTTCCACTGAGTTTTCGGTCATCCGCACGGTGGGGCGCCCAGCCAGGCGCATGTCCACCGCCGCCACATCGCGTTCCAGCAAATCCTGTACTTCACTTACCGCCAGCACCCGCTCCAGCGCCCGCACCGGCTGTTCGGCCGGCAGCATGATGCGCTGCTTGCGGTCCAGCACCACGTCCCAGCGCCGCTCTCCCACGCGCACCAGCCCGCGCAACCGCGGCCCCAGCGGCTTGGCCGCTGCAAACAGCCGCAGCGCCTCTGCCGCTACGCCGTCCGCCCCCTTGCCCGCGATCAGCGGCAGGTCCGGATGCAGGCTGCGGCGGCCCAGTTCAGCGACGTGAATGCCGCTTTCGTCCAGCAGCGCCAGCCCCTCGCGGCTGCGCCAGATCAGTGCCGGTTCGCGCTCCTCGACGTCCACCTGCAGGATGCCGCCGGGGCGGATCCGCACGCTGGCGGTCTTCACAGGGTCCAGCCCGGTGATCACATCGCGGATCTGCTCCAGGTCCAGATCAAAAGAGCTGACCGGGAAATCCAGCGGCACCACCTCGCGGATGTCCTGCGCCACGCTGGTGCCGGCACCGTCCACCGCCATCACGTTGACCATGAACTCCGGCCGTTCCTCGATCGCCGCGCGGGCGTCATTCACCAGCCCCTGCAGCACATCGCGGCGGCCCTCGTCCGCCAGATAGGCGCTGCCCGCGGCCAGGATCAGGCAGAACGGCACCCCAAAGCGCAAGCCGACACGGATCCCCGGTGTCAGCATCCAGCGCTGCAACCGGTACTTCAGCCGCGACGGCGCCGGGTCGCAGCGCCCTTCCTCCGGCTTGCGGAAGCGCCCGATCAGCGGTTGCATGAGGCATCCTCCACCATCCAGGCGCAGAGCTGGCCAAAGGTCATGCCGCAAAAAGCCGCCTGCTCCGGCGCCAGCGAGGTTGGCGTCATGCCGGGCTGGGTGTTGGTCTCCAGAAGGATCAGCCCATTGGCCCCGCGCGCCTCATCCCAGCGGAAATCGGTGCGGCTGACACCGCGGCAGCCCAGCACCTCATGCGCCTTCAGCGCGTATTCCAGGCACAGGTCGAAGATTTCCCGCGGCAGATCCGCCGGCAGCACATGGCGCGAGCCGCCGGGCTTATACTTGGCGTCGTAGTCATACCAGCCGTCGGTCAGGATATCAGTAACCGTCAGCGCCCGGTCCCCGACCACCGTGGTGGTCAGCTCACGCCCCGGCGCATAGGTCTCGACCATCACCTCGGCGGGCATTTCCTGCGACAGCCGCGGCGGGCCGTTGGCGGCCTCCTGCACAATATAGATGCCGACGCTGGAGCCCTCGTTGTTGGGCTTCACCACATAGGGCGGCGCCATCACATGGCCGGCGCTCACGTCGTCCTTGGCAAACAGCCCGCTTTCCACCACCGGCAGCCCGGCGGCGCGGTAGACCTCCTTGGAGCGCTGTTTGTCCATCGCTAGCGCCGAGGCCAGCACGCCGGAGTGGGTATAGGGGATCTGCAGCCATTCCAGCACGCCCTGGACGCAGCCATCCTCGCCCCAGCGCCCGTGCAGCGCGTTGAACGCCACATCCGGCTCCACCTCCAACAGGCGCGCGTGCAGGCCGGCGCCTGCATCCACCTCAACAACCTCGAACCCCTCACCGCGCAGCGCCGCCGCGCATTCACGGCCGCTGGACAGCGATACCTCGCGTTCGGCTGACGGTCCGCCCATCAGCACCGCGACTTTCGGGAGTGCCCTGCTCGACTTACTCACCACGAAGCGCCTCAATACATGCGGGGCTTTCATGCCCCTGTTTCTTGGAGCCCGAACAGGCCCGCCTTATGTTTTTGCGCCGGTTTGGCCCGGCTGATTTCCGCGGGGCACTGCGCCCCTTGCACCGGCATATCATTGCCGCCTCTTCGGCACCCTACCGCCCGAAATGTTACCGGGGCGTTAATGTTGCCTTTACCACGTTTAACAATTGCCGCTGCCCGCGCCCTTTCAGGGGCCTATGGTCTCCTCAGGCTGCGGCAACAGAAGCCTTTGTCAGCACTCAGGTTTTCCGGCTATTCGGGAAGCGGATCACCAATCCGCATGATTTCCCACTCTAGCGTGATGCCGGAATTCTCGTAAACCTTTTTCCGCACGTCTTCACCCAGACCTTCCAGATCTGCGGCAGATGCGCCACCCGTGTTGATCAGGAAGTTGGAATGCTTCTCGCTCATCTGGGCGCCGCCGCGCCGGGCGCCGCGCATGCCGGCGTTGTCGATCACCTTCCAGGCCTTCAGGTCATGCACATCATCCGCCCGCCCGGTCGAGGAGAACCCGGCCGGATTGCGGAAGGTGGAGCCTGCAGTGCGCTCCTTGGTGGGCTGGGTCTCATCCCGTTTCTTCAGCTGCGCTTCCATCCGGGCATGCAGCTCTGCCGGGTCACCCTTGGGGCCGCGCAGGGTGGCAGACACCAGCACCGCCCCTTCGGGGAATGCCGTTTGGCGGTATTGGAACTCCAGCTCCTCTGCCGTGATCTGGCGGATTTCACCCTGGCGGGTCACGATGGTGGCCGAGACAAAAACATCCGCCAAATAGCTGCCGTAGCAGCCCGCGTTCATCCGCACCGCACCGCCGATGGAGCCGGGAATGGTGCGCAGGAAGGTCAGGTCGATCCCCGCATCCGCCGCGCGCCTGGCCACATGGGCATCCAGCGCCGCAGCGCCGGCGGTGACGGTATCCCCTGCCGCTTCGATCCCGTTGAATCCGCGGCCCAGCCGGATCACCACCGCCCGCAGTCCGCCGTCCCGCACAATCAGGTTCGACCCGACGCCGATCGGGAACACCGGCACTGCCGGATCGAGGCCGCGCAGGAAATCCGCCAGGTCGTCAACGTCCGCAGGCTGAAACAGGCAGTCCGCAGGCCCGCCCACGCGCAGCCAGGTCAGCTCCGCCAGCGGCCTGCCCTCTGTCAGCCGCCCGCGAGCCGCCGGTAGTATCCCTTCAATTTGCGCCGCCATCGTCGTTTCCGTCCCAAGTTCCAGCCTGCCAGCGAACACAGTCCGTAGACGAGGTGGCCGCCAAGATAAAGGGATATCGCCATCCGGCGGCCGGACTCCGCCTCAAACAGCAGCCGCGCTGCCAGCCAAACCAGGATGGCAAGCCAGACCGCCGCCACTGCCGCCGCCAGATCAGAGCGCCTGGACCGGCCCAGCCGGTACAAACCCGCCAGCCAAACAACACCAAACGCCAGCCAAAGTGCAGATACAGCAACCAAAAGAGGTCTCCACCGCCAGCCGGTACACGCTGGCCTGAAACAGGAAATACGAAGTATGCTTGCCTGTTTAGCAGAGGACCTCAAAGAAACTGTAAATACGGCAGGGCGGGCTGCGCCGCTCAGAAACCGGTGACGCGCCGCACCCAGCGGCCCAGGTAGATCACCGGCCAGCGCAGCACCGACATCCCAGCCAGCAGCACCGCCAGCCCCCACCAGGGGCCGTTTTCATAGGTCACATAGCCCAGCAGCGGAATGCCCAGCGCAATCAGCACATAGGCGCGCCGCCAGTGGTTGTCGCGGCTGGGGATCATCGCCAGCACATTGGCTGCCAGCGCCCAGACGGCGGCCAGGGTCAGCGACCATGTCATGCGCCGCCACCCGCTTCTTCTGGCCGGAAATACCCCGGGGGGAGCCGCCAAGGGCGGCGGGGGGCAGCGCCCCCTGACCTGCCTGCACCACTCATTTCTGCAGCCGGTCCGGCAGGCCGTTGGCCCAGGTGCTGATGGTGCCGGCGCCCAGGCAGACCACCATGTCGCCGGGCCGCGCCTGCTCGCGCACCAGGCGCTCCAGGTCTTCCTCGTTCAGGATGGCGCGGGCGTGGCGGTGGCCGTGGCGGATCAGGCCTGCCACCAGGTCATCGCGGCTGGCGCCTTCGATCGGGTCCTCGCCAGCGGCAAAGACCTCGGCAATGGCGACCACGTCGGCCTCGTTGAAACAGGCGCAGAAATCGTCGAACAGGTTCGACAGGCGCGAATAGCGGTGCGGCTGATGCACGGCGATCACCCGGCCCTCGCAGGCTTGGCGCGCGGCCTTCAGCACCGCGGCGATTTCCACCGGGTGGTGGCCGTAGTCGTCGATGATCGTGACGCCGTTCACTTCGCCCACCTTGGTGAAGCGCCGGTTGACGCCGCCGAATGCTGCCAGCGCCTCGCGGATCTCAACACTGTTCATTCCCAGATGCCGCGCCACCGCAACAGCCGACAGCGCATTCGAGACGTTATGGTCTCCTGGCATCGGCAGGGTGCAGCCCTCGATCACCCGGTCCTCGGCCTGCAGCACCACGTCGAAATGCGCCACACCCGCCTTGTAGGTCAGGTTGACGGCGCGCACGTCCGCCTGCGCATTGAAGCCATAAGTCACCACCCGGCGGTCGGAAATCCGGCCCACCAGCGCCTGCACCTCCGCATGGTCGGTGCAGCAGACGGCAACGCCGTAGAACGGGATGTTGGAGACAAACTCCAGGAAGCCGTCGCGAAGCCGGTCAAAGTCGCCCCAGTGCTCCATATGCTCGGGGTCGATATTGGTAACGACAGCAATGGTTGCGGGCAGCCGGTTGAAGGAGCCGTCGCTCTCATCCGCCTCAACCACCATCCATTCGCCCTGCCCCATCCGCGCGTTGGAGCCATAGGCGTGAATGATGCCGCCATTGACGATCGTGGGGTCAAAGCCGCCCGCCACCATCAGTTCTGCCATCATGGTGGTGGTGGTGGTCTTGCCGTGGGTACCGGCGATGGCGACGTTGGACTTGAGCCGCATCAGCTCTGCCAGCATGTCGGCGCGGCGCACCACCGGCAGGCCGCGCAGGCGGGCCTCGTCCAGCTCCGGGTTGCCCGGCTTGATGGCGGAGGAGATCACCACAACCGCGGCCTCCTCCAGGTTCTCCGCCTTCTGGCCGACGAAAATCCGCGCGCCCAGCTCTTCCAGCCGGCCGGTGATCTTGGAGGATTTCAGGTCCGAGCCCTGCACCACATAGCCAAGGTTCAACAGCACCTCGGCGATGCCCGACATGCCGATGCCTCCGATACCCACGAAATGGATCGGGCCGACGTCGCCAGGCAGTTTGGTTGCAGGGTTCATAACGTTTATCCTTCCTCGGCCAGCTGCTCCACCAGTGCTGCCAGACGTTCGGCAGCATCGGGGACTCCGGCGCTCAGTGCAGCGGTTGCCATCTGCGCGGCAGCCTGCGGGTTACTCAGAATCGCGCCCATATGCTCTGCCAGCACCGGGATATCAAGGGCGCTTTCGGGAATCATCACGGCGGCATTGGCGTCAACCAGCCCGCGGGCGTTGGCGGTCTGGTGGTCGCCTGCGGCGGCGGCAAAGGGGATCAGGATCGAGGGCCGCCCGATGATCGAGATATCCGCGACCGAAGACGCGCCGGAGCGCGAGATCACCAGCTGCGCCTCCGACATGCGGGCGGGCACATCGGTGAAAAACGTCTGCACATCGGCGTTTATGCCGTGCTCGGCGTAAAACGCATTGACCCGCTCCTGGTCCTCCTCGCGCGCCTGATGCGACACCCGCAGGTGGCGGCGAATATGCTCCGGCAGCGCCGCGACGGCCGCGGGCACCACATCGGACAGGATGCGCGCGCCCTGGCTGCCGCCCATGACCAGCAGCGACATCGGGTAATCCCCCGGCGGAATATAGCCAGCACCCGCCCGCTCCTTCACTGCGCTGCGCACCGGGTTGCCCACATGCTCATGCGCAACCCCTTCCGGCAGCGCGGTCGGCCAGGTGCCGCAGGCCACCCCCGCCACGCGGGTGGCGAAGAGCTGATTGACGCGGCCCAGCACGCCGTTCTGCTCATGGATCATCCGCGGCAGTTTCAGCAGCGTTGCCGCCCCCAGCGCCGGGATCGACGGGTAGCCGCCGAAACCGATTACCGCATCGGGGCGGTCACGGCGCATCTGCATCATCATCGACACAATACCGCCGGCGATCTTCGGCGCCACCAGCGCCTTGGCCAGCAGCCCGCCGCGGGCAAAGGTGGCAGAGGACACCTGCGAGATTTCAACCGCGCTGGGGAAGGACGCGGTGTAGCGCGCGCCGCGCGCGTCGGTCGACAGTTTCACCCGCCAGCCGCGCGCCAGCATCATTTCGGCCAGCGCCTGTGCAGGAAACATATGGCCGCCGGTTCCCCCGGCAGCCATCAAGAGCATTTTCTGTGCCATCGCAGCTGGTCTCTTTTCTCTCTCGTCAGCGGCCGCGGCCGTTCAGGTAGTCGGCAATCCCGCCCTGCGGGCGCGTCCGGGTAAAAGCCAGGAGCATACCCACTGCAATTCCGGTGGCAATCAGCGAAGATCCGCCATAGCTGACAAACGGCAAAGTCATGCCTTTGGCGGGCAAGAGCCGCACCGCAACCCCCATGTTGATCATCGCCTGCACGCCGAACATGCACACGAGGCCGGTGCCTGCGAGGCGGATGAAGGTATCGCGCTCGCGCATCAGCCGGAACAGCGAGCGCACCACGATCGTGGCATAAAGCGCGATCAGAACCGCCACCAGCACCAGCCCGTATTCCTCGGCTGCCACGGCCACGATGAAATCCGTATGGGCATCCGGCAGCGACCATTTCACCTGCCCCTCGCCAACGCCGACGCCAAACAGCCCGCCCTCGCGGATCGCGTTGGTGGCATAGCCGAGCTGGGTGGTCGGATCGACATCGGGGTTCAGGAAGCCGTCGATGCGGCGGGCAAAATGCTCAGAGCTGTTATAGGCAAAAACCCCGCCCATCACGACCACAGCGGCCATGCAGACCAGCAAAAGCATCGGCGCCCCGGCGACAAAATACATCACCCCCCAGCCGAACAGGATCAGGCTTGCCTGGCCGAAATCCGGCTGCAGGACCAGCATCATCACCACCATCATGCACAGCGCAAAGGACATCAGCGTGCCCGGCGGGCCGTTGATCTGCTGGCTAGCGGCAATCATCCAGGCGGCAACCACGATGAAACCGGGCTTCAGGAATTCCGAGGGCTGCAGCGATGCAAACCCCAGCGAATACCAGCGCACCGCGCCTTTGCCGAAATCGGTGCCGAAGATCGGCAAAAACGCCAGCGCCACAAAAGCGACGGCAAAGCCCAGCACCGCCAGCCGCCGCACCAGCACCGGCGACATCACCGAGGTGATCAGCATCGCCATCAGCGCCGTCAGGCCGAAAACCGCCTGCCGCTGCACATAGTGAAAATTGCCGAACCCGTTTCTTTCCGCCAGCGGCACCGAGGCGGCAAGCCCCAGCAACAGCCCGATCACAAACAGCATCAGGATGCAGGACATTGTCCATTTATCCAGCGTCCGCCACCACTTGGGAAGAATCGGCTCACCAGCCTGCACGGGAACCGCGCCATAGACCATCTCAGTCATGGGAATACCGCCACTATATGCCTCGCTCCGCCCCGTTTTCGGGGTCTCAGCTAAACTGTAACGAAACGTGAGCCAGCGCGCCAGAAAAAGAACACAGTTCGGCGGAAAACCACCGCCGCGCCGGCAGGCCATCTTGACAGCAAGAAGCCGCCCGCGGGCCGGCGCCAATCTGCCAGGCGATCCCGCCCCGGCCTTCCCCTTGCGCCGCCCCCGGTTCCGTGGTGGATGCGCGCCATGCAGGTGAACACTCTGATTCTCGGCGCCGGTGCGGCCGGCATGATGTGCGCGCGCCACTCAGGCGGCAGCACTTTGGTGATCGACCACGCCAAGGCACCGGGCGAAAAGATCCGCATCTCCGGCGGCGGCCGCTGCAATTTCACCAACATGTATGCCGAGGCGGGGAACTACCTCTCGGCCAATCCGCATTTCTGCAAATCGGCGCTGGCCCGCTACACGCAGTGGGACTTTATCGAACTGGTGGACCGCCACGGTATCGCCTGGCACGAAAAAACCCTGGGCCAGCTGTTCTGCGACGGCTCCTCCAAACAGATCATCGCGATGCTGGTGCAGGAGATGCAGGAGGCCGGCGCGGACCTGTGGCTGCACACCTCGGCCGAGGCCGTGGAGCAGACCGCAAACGGCTACATCGTCAAACTGCTGCGCGAGGGCAAACCGCAGACCGTCACCTGCCGCAACCTGGTGCTGGCAACCGGCGGCAAGTCGATCCCCAAGATGGGCGCGACGGGCCTTGCCTATGACCTCGCCCGCCAGTTCGGGCTGGCGGTCACGGAAACCCGCCCCGCGCTGGTCCCCTTCACCTTCCCGGACGGGCGCTTCAAACCGCTGGCGGGCGTTTCCCTGCCTGCCCGCCTGTCAAACGCGCGCAGCTCCTTTGACGAGGCGCTCTTGTTCACCCATCGCGGCCTCTCCGGCCCATCGGTGCTGCAGCTTTCCTCCTACTGGCGCGAGGGCGAGGAGATCACCGTGAACCTGATCCCTGAAACACCGCTCTACGAACTCCTGCGCGAACAGCGCCAGGCTGAGGGCCGCCGCGACCTGACCACCGAGCTTGCCCGCCACCTGCCCGGCAAGCTGGTGGATTTCCTGAAACCGGACCTGGATCTCAAGGGCCGCCTCGCCGACCAGTCCGACGCGGCGCTGCAAGGCTTAAGCGAGGCGCTGCAGAACTGGCGCCTGCTGCCCGCGGGCACTGAGGGCTACCGCACGGCGGAAGTCACCCTCGGCGGCATCTGCACCGATGGCCTCTCCTCCAAGACCATGGAGGCGAAAGCCGCCCCCGGGCTTTACGCCATCGGCGAAGCGGTGGATGTGACCGGCTGGCTTGGCGGTTACAACTTCCAATGGGCCTGGGCGTCGGGCCATGCCGCCGGCACCGCCATCGCCGCCAGCGGCTGAGCTGCCCCCTGTCCCTCAGGGTTTTCTGCTTCGGAGCCGCCTTCGCTTGGGCACAGGCGGCCGGGGACAGCGCACGGGATCACGCGGAATTGCCGAGGGGCCCCGCCTTGGCGGGGAGACGGCCATTCTGCTTGAGCACGGGGGATGGCTCTGGCAGGCAAAGACCATGCGATGGCGGGTCAGAGGCGGATTTTCCGCTTGGGTGAGCCTGAAGCCCCTGCTACCCCAGCCGCTTTTTCACCTCTGCCGTGAAGTCATCGCCGCGCTGTTCAAAGTTGTCATACTGATCAAAGCTCGCCGCCGCAGGCGCCAGCAGCACGGTGTCGCCCTCCTCAGCCTCCGCCATTGCGCGCTCCACCGCCGCCGCCATGGTGGTGCAAACCTCCGCCTCCACATCCAGCTGCAGGGCAAAACCCGCCGCCTCGCGGCCGATCACATAGGCTTTCACCACATTGCCGGTCTGCCCGCGCAGCGGTTCCAGCCCGCCGTCCTTCTCCAGCCCGCCGCAGATCCAGCGGATGTTCTTGAAGGCGCTCAGGGCCTTCACGGCGCTGTCCAGGTTGGTGGCCTTGCTGTCATTCACATAGCGCACACCGCCTGCCCCGGCGATGGTCTGGCTGCGGTGCGGCAAGCCCGGGAAGGTTGCCATCGCCTCGCCGATCAGCCGCGGCGCCAGGCCCAGGGTGCGCGCCGCCGCATAGGCCGCGCAGGCGTTCTGGTGGTTGTGGGCGCCCGGCAGGCCGGTCATGTCCCGCAGGTCGATAGAGGCCGCCTGCCGCCCCTTGCGGTACTCGGACAGGAACCCCTTGCGCGCAAAGACCTGCCAGCCCGGCCCGGTCAGCTTGCGCGCCGCAGACACCCGGATCACCCGGTCGTCGCCCAATCCTTCCGACAGCTGGCCTGCCAGAAACAGCCCCTCGTCCTCGTCGATGCCAATGACCGCGCGGTCCGGCCCGCCCTCGGCAAACAGCCGCCGCTTGGCCGCAAAATAACCGCCCATGCCGCCATGCCGGTCCAGGTGATCGGGTGAAAGATTGGTGAAAACCGCCACATCCGGCGTCAGGGCGCGGGCCAGTTCCGTCTGATAGCTCGACAGCTCCAGCACCACCACACCGCCCTCGCCCGGCGGGTCGATGTCCAGCACGCCCCGGCCGATATTGCCTGCCAGCTGGCTTTCGCGCCCGGCCTCCTGCAGGATGTGGTGCAGCAGCGCCACCGTGGTCGATTTGCCATTGGAGCCGGTGACCGCCACCACCCGCGGCGGCTGGTCGTACCTCTGCCACCCGGCATCGGCGAAGGAGCGGAAGAACAGCCCGATATCGTTGTCCACCGGCACACCCGCCTCAATCGCGGCGCGGATCACCGGGTTGGGCTTGGGATAGAGATGCGGAATGCCGGGCGAGGTGATCAGCGCTGCCACATCGTCAAAGGCGCCGGCTTTATGCAAATCGCGGCAGGTAAAGCCTTCCGCCTCTGCGGCCTCGCGCGCCGCCGGGTTGTCGTCCCAGCATATGGCCTCAGCCCCGCCTTCGCGCAGGCTGCGCGCCGTCGCCAGCCCTGAGCGCCCCAGCCCCAGCACCGCAACCTTGGCGCCCTCATATCCTTTGACCGGGATCATCGCCTGCCCTTTCCCACGTCCGTAATCTGCGGCTAACCCTGTACAGAGAGGCTGCGGGAATGCAAGCAGGACGGAGAAACTGAGGAAGGGCACATTAGGTCTTTCCAACATGGGACAGAACGAAGGTTAGCCTACTTCCTCTAGCTCCTCTTGGTGCATACGAATGTTATCCAACATATCGTAGCCAGCCTGTGTCATTTCAAATTGCTTGTCATTTCGCCTTACCAGAAGACCAGCCTCCGCGAGATTTTCGATCGTTACACCAAGAGCTAATGCGTCACGATGATTTTCACCGATTCTCTTGGTCACGTTGTCGCGCTTCAACACGTCATAGTAGGATAGGCCAAATCCAACCTGCCTAATATGGCCATCGTTAACGTTGGACGCGGTCCTAAGGATTTGTTGTGAAAAGGGCCAATCTAAAACCTCTGATGCAGTCAAAGCTGCACCCTCTTGGGCAACCTCATCAACAGCTCTATCACTCTCCGAACGGGCTTCACGCAAGTCTTCCTCAGCCTCAGGGCTAATCTCACGAGCCGCCGCCAATCTTGCAGCTGCTTCCAGAATTGCTTGCTCCTGACGCTCCTGCGCTTCTTTTGAGGCCTGCTCTTTTGCAGCCTCAAGCTCGACCTTAGCCTTCTCCTCCTCAAGTGCCATTTTGATCTGGGCGACCTTCAGAGCAGACTTGGCCTGCTCCTCCTCAATTGACGCATTGAAATGCTCGATCCGCCGGGACTGGCCTCACCCGCCTGCAACGCCTTGAGCTTTCCATTCGGCGCCTTTGCAACCTCAGCACCGATGTAGCGCACCCAAGGCAGAAGCATGGCAATAGCAACGCCTGTCACCAGTGGCCAGAAATAGAGGCTCATCAGGGTTGAATGCGCCTCGAAGTAGCCAATCCTCTCGGCCACTGTTGCATCCTCGAACAACAGAAACCAAACCGGCTTCCAGTTCCAAAACAGGAATGCGAGAAGGATAGATCCGGCGAATGGGCTGCTGATCCGCTGTGAGAATGCGTCGAAGACGTCCTTGATAACTTCCATTTCAATCCGCTCTGAAGGCTCAATTGAGCCGGACAATATCAAATCGCATAGAAGTTGAAAGCTAGCGTTTTCCACTGAGGGCCGCACCCGAACCGAGGGGTGGGCGTAAAGCGCCCGCCCCGTGGGGGCGGTTCGGGCGCTGCCCGGCGTGCTGCCGGGCGGGAGGCTGCAACTGGCAGGTGTTGCGCACCCACCGTACGCTGCCCTCACCACATCTTCACGCGGCCGGGTTAGGTTCAACCCGTTGCAACGGGAAGACCAGGAGACCGGCCCCCTCAGACCACCTGTTCATTGGGTGCAGGGCGGGTCCGCATGAGGCCGATAGACGGGCATGGTCCCTTGGCAAGGGCCATCCGATGCTCCGCCCCTTTGGCGGCGCCGCCTTCCTTACCAAAGACAAACCGCCCGCAGCAGCAGCCCCGGGCGGTTCCATAGAAAAGAGATTGCAAACTGCCCCGCCGAAGACACGGCGCGGCAGCCAAAGGGCGTGTCTACCGCACCTTCAGCGTTGCCAGGCCGATCATCGCCAGGATCAGCGAGATGATCCAGAAGCGGATCACGATCTGCGGTTCGGCCCAGCCCTTCTTCTCATAATGGTGATGGATCGGCGCCATCAGGAACACGCGGCGCCCGGTGCGCTTGAAGTAAAGGACCTGAATGATCACCGACAGCGCCTCAACCACGAACAGCCCGCCGACGATGGCCAGCACCAGCTCGTGCTTGGTGGCGATGGCAATGGCGCCCAGCGCGCCGCCCAGGGCGAGCGAGCCGGTGTCGCCCATGAACACCGCCGCGGGCGGCGCGTTATACCAGAGGAAACCCAGGCCCGCGCCGAACAGCGCCGCGCAGAAGATCAGGATCTCGCCGGTGCCGGGCACGTAATGCACGTCCAGGTATTCGGTAAAGTCGACCCGCCCCACCGCATAAGCGATGACCCCCAGGGTTCCGGCCGCAATCATCACCGGCATAATCGCCAGCCCGTCCAGACCGTCGGTCAGGTTCACCGCATTGGCGGCGCCGACAATGACGCAGATTGAAAACGGCACATAGAAGATCCCCAGATTGATCAGCGTGTCCTTGAACACCGGCAGCGCCAGCTGGTTCTGCAAAGGCTCCGGATGATAGGCCGCGGCCCACAGCGATGCCGCCACCGCAATCAGGATCCCCAGCGCCAGCCGCAGCTTGCCCGGCACCCCCGCCGTATTCTGCTTGGACACTTTGGCGTAATCATCGGCAAAGCCAATGAGGCCGTAGGCCAGGGTCACAAACAGCACCAGCCAGACAAAGGGATTGTCCCAGCGCGCCCACATCAGCGTCGCAGTCAAGAGTGCGCCAACCACCAGGAGGCCGCCCATGGTCGGAGTGCCCGCCTTGGAAAAATGCCCCTCCGGCCCGTCGTCGCGGATCGGCTGGCCCTTGCCCTGCTTGCGGCGCAGCACGTTGATCAGCGGCTTGCCGAACAGGAAGCCGAAGATCAGCGCGGTCATGAAGGCGCCGCCTGCGCGGAAGGTAATGTAGCGGAAGAGGTTGAAAACATCCCCCCCGTCCGACAAAGCGGTCAGCCAATAGAGCATTTTGCTCTTCCCCTCGTTCTTTACGCGTTTTCTCGTGTGGGGCCGGAGTGGCCCATTTCGCGGATGCCGTCAACAATCCTGGCGAGGCCCATACTGAGCGAGCCCTTGGCCAGCACGATATCGCCGCCGCGGATTTCTTCTGCGAGGCCCGGCACCGCTTCGGCACTGGTTGCGTACCAGCCGCCGCGTTTTTCCTCTGGCAAGGCTTCGTGCAGAGCCTGCATCAGCGGGCCGATGCAGTGGATCCTGCCGATGCCCTGCACCGCGTCCAGTTCCGCCAGCCCGGCGTGCAGCTGCACCTCCTGCGGCCCCAGTTCCTTCATGTCGCCGACATAAGCGATCCGGCGCCCCTGCCCCGGTGTCGCCGCCAGCACCGCCAGCGCTGCCGCCATCGAGGTCGGGTTGGCGTTATAACTGTCATCCAGCAGGGTGACGTCTCCACTCTCGAGCCGGATTGCCTCCCGAACGCCGCGGCCTTTGACCGGCGACCACAGGGAAAGGCTTTCGACGGCCTTTGCCGGATCAGCCCCCAGCGCCTCGACACAGGCCAACGCGCCCAGCGCATTCATCGCGAAATGGGCGCCAAGGGACTGAATATGCAGCTCAACCGCGCGCCCGTTTGCAGTGGCGCGGGCGACGGTCTCCTCGCCTTCGATGCCGGCGGAAAGCAGGGTGTAGCCGGCAGCGCTTTCGCCGAACCAGCGGGCGGTTGCGCCCAGATCCGCGGCCGCATCCCGCAGCACATGGGCCTCGGCAATATCGGCGTTCAGCACCGCCACGCCGCCGGGCTCCAGCCCCTCCATGATCGCGGCCTTCTCAGCCGCGATGCCTGCGACGTTTTCAAACGCCTCCAAGTGCACCGCGGCCACGGTGGTCACCATCGCCACATGCGGGCGCGCCTGTTTTGCCAGCGGCGCGATCTCGCCGGGGTGGTTCATGCCGATCTCGATCACCGCATACTCGGTATCGCGCGGCATCCGCGCCAGCGTCAGCGGTACGCCCCAGTGGTTGTTGTAGCTGGCAACGGCAGCATGGGTGCGGCCCTGATCGGACAGCATCCGCGCCAGCATTTCCTTGGTCGAGGTTTTGCCCACCGAGCCGGTGACCGCAACGACCTTGGCGTTCGTACGGGCGCGCGACGCCCGGCCTAAAGCCTCCAGCCCCGCCTGCACGTCCTCAACGATCAGCAGCGGCGCATCCGCGGGCACCCCGTCGGGAATGCGGGAGACCAGCGCTGCACCGGCGCCCTTTTCCAGCGCCTGTGCCACGAAGTCATGGCCGTCGCGGGCGGCCTTCAGCGCCACGAACATATCGCCGGGTTCGATGGTACGGGTGTCGATCGACAGGCCTGAGACGGCCCAGTCGCCCTGCGCCTTGCCGCCTGTTGCGGCGGCGGCCTCAGATGCGGTCCAAAGGCTCATGCAATCCTCCCGTCCAGCGCGGCCACGGCAATGCTGGCCTGCTCCACATCATCAAAGGGCAGCACCGTGTCACCCACGGTCTGGCCGGTCTCATGCCCCTTGCCGCAGATAATCAGCGCGTCGCCCGCCTGCAGCATGTCAGCCCCGCGCAGGATCGCCTCTGCGCGGTCGCCGATCTCGATACAATCCGGCGCGCCGCCCTTCACCGCGGCGCGGATGATGGCCGGGTCCTCGCTGCGGGGGTTGTCATCCGTCACGATCACCACATCGGCGTTCCGATGCGCCGCCTCTCCCATCAGGGGCCGCTTGCTGGTGTCGCGGTCGCCGCCCGCACCTACAATAGCAACCAGCCGCCCCAGCACATGCGGGCGCAGCGCCTTGATGGCGCTGGCCACCGCATCGGGCGTATGGGCGTAGTCGACAAACACGGCTGAGCCATTGTCGCGCGAGGCTGCCAGCTGCATCCGTCCGCGCACGGTGGTCAGGTGCGGCAGGGTTTCAAACACCCGCTCCGGGTCCTCGCCGCCCGCAATCACCAGCCCGCAGGCCAAGAGCACGTTTTCCGCCTGAAAGCCGCCGATAAGGTTCAGCCGCACCTGATAGGGCTTGTCATGCCAGGAGAAGCGCACGTCCTGCCCGGTGCCGTCATAGCGCAGCCCCATCAGGTTCAAATCGCCCAGACCGCGGCCCACAGAAATCACCTCCTGCCCGCGGGCGGCGGCAACTGCGCGCATTTCGGCACCGCGGGGGTCGTTCATGTTGATGACAGCCACGCCCTCATCCGGCAGCACCCGGCGGAACAGGCCCGCCTTGGCAGCGAAATAAGCGTCGAAAGTCTCGTGATAGTCCAGGTGATCCTGGGTGAAATTGGTGAAGCCTGCGGCGGCCAGCTGCACCCCGTCCAGGCGGCGCTGGTCGAGGCCATGGGAAGACGCCTCCATCGCCGCGTGGGTGACACCTGCCGCGGCGGCCTCAGCCAGCGCGCGGTGCAGGGTGATGGGTTCCGGCGTGGTATGGGCCAGCGGGTAACTCCAGGCGCCTTCGATGCCCGTGGTGCCCATGTTGACGGCCTCATGGCCCAGCTCAGCCCAGATCTGGCGCACAAAGGTCGCAACGGAGGTCTTGCCGTTGGTGCCCGTCACCGCCACCACAGTCTGCGGCTGGCCGCCGAACCACAGTGCGGCGGCATAGGCCAGCGCCTGGCGCGGATCCTCGACCACCACCAGCGCGGCGTGGCTTTCGTCCAGCACTTTGGCCGCAATCTCAGCCCCTGCAGCATCGGTCAGAACCGCACAGGCGCCTTTCTCCAGCGCGCCGGGGATGAACTTGGCGCCATGCACCTGGCTGCCCGGCAGGGCGGCGAACAGGAACCCCTCGCGCACCTCGCGGCTGTCCACCGCAAGGCCGCTGATCTGCGGGTCAGCGCCGCCCCGGGCCGTAAGCCCCAATTGGCTCAGTCTCAATTGGTTCTGGGGCTGGTCTGGTCTGGTGCTCATGGCGGCCCTCTACCTTATTCAGTTCGAGGTGAGGGTTATACCAGTCACCTCTGCCGGTTCAACTTGCGGACGCAGCCCCAGCAAAGGCGCGACGCGGCCGATCATCTCTGCCGCCACCGGGGTGGCCGTCCAGCCTGCGGTGCGGCGCTCCTCTCCATGGGCGATGATGGAGGGTTCGTCCAGCGTCACGATCAGCACGTATTTCGGGTCATGTGCCGGGAAAATCGAGGCAAAAGTGGCGATCACCTTGTCATCGTAATAGCCGCCGCGGGGCTTGGGCTTGTCGGCGGTGCCGGTCTTGCCGCCGACCTGATAGCCCTCGACCTCGGCAAATGACGCGGTGCCTTCGCTGACCACCTTGCGCAGCATCTTGCGCGCTGCCCTGGCAGAGGCTTCGCTCATCACCCGTTCGCCCAGTTGCGGAGCGTTCTGTTTCAGAATCGTTGGCGCCACGTAACGCCCGCCGTTGGCCACCGCCGCATAGCCCGCCGCCAAATGCATCGGGGTGGTGGAAATGCCGTGCCCATAAGAGATGGTCATCGCTGACAGTTCCGACCAGTTCGGCGGCAGCAGCGGCTTGCCGCCTGCGGCTTCGGAGATTTCAAACGGTGTCGGGTCCAGCATGCCCAGCGTGTCGAGGAAGCTTTTCTGCCGCTCCACCCCGATCTGCTGCGCCAGCCGGGCGGTGCCGATGTTGGAGGATTTGACGATGATCTTGGTCACCGACATCTCGTTGCCGTAGTTGCGGAAATCGCGGATCGCAAAGCGGCCCCAGCGCAGCGGGCCGCGGGTATCGATCACGGTGTCGGCGTTCACAAGCCCCAGGTCCATCGCCTGGGCGGCGGTGAAGATCTTGAAGGTGGAGCCGAGCTCATACACGCCCTGAACCGCGCGGTTGAACAGCGGGCTGACCGAAGGGTCAAAGCCCGAGGCCGGCGGGCGCGGCCGGTCGTTGGGATCGAAGTCCGGGAAGGAGACCACCGAGATCACCTCGCCCGTATGAGCGTCCATCAGGATCGAGGTGGCCCCTTTGGCGTTCATCAGCTTCATGCCGCCATAGAGCACCTGCTCGGCTGCAGCCTGCACAGTGAGGTCGAGCGACAGCTGCAGCGGCTTGCCCGCGTTGGCCGGGTCGCGCAGGTAGTCGTCGAACTGGCGCTCCACGCCGGCAACGCCGATCACTTCGGCGGCGTTCACGCCTTCCTTGCCGAAACCGGCGCCGCCCAGCACATGGGCGGCAAGGCTGCCGTTGGGATAAAGCCGCATTTCGCGCGGGCCGAACATCAGGCCGGGATCGCCGATGTCATGCACCGCCTGGAGCTGCTCAGGGCTGATTTTCTTCTTCACCCACAGGAACTTGCGCTTGCTGGTGAAATCCTTGATCAGGCGTTCGCGGTCAAGGTCGGGGAAGATCTCCACCAGCTTCTCCGCAGCACCGGTTGGGTCGATCATCTGCGGCGGCTGGGCATAGAGGGAATGGGTCTCGAAATTGGTGGCCAGCAGGCTGCCGTTGCGGTCGACAATGTCGGCGCGCTGCGCGGCGATGGCAGCGCCAGGCACGCTGGCGACGGGTTCAGCCGGTTCCGACACGGCGGTCATGCCCATGCGGGTGATAATGGCGCCAAAGGCAAAGACAAAGAACAGGCCCAGCACCAAGAGCCGCCCCTCGGCGCGCTGGCGGGCCTGCGCCTGCATTTCCTGATGGCGCAGGCTGATGTTTTCCTTTTCGATCACGTCCGGGTTTTCGCCCGATGCGCGGGCGTGCAGGATACGGGCCAGCGGGCGCAGCGGCGTGCGGATCATGGGTAGTCCTCCGCGTTCAGGCCGGAAACTTCGACGCCATCGGTGATGATCAGCTCCTCCGGCTCCGGATAGGAGACCTCATCGACGCGGCCGAACTGGTCGGGTCGCAGCGGCAGCAGGCCAAGGCTGTCAAAGTTGATCTCTGCCAGCTCGCGCAGGCGCTGCGGGCGGTTGAGATAGGCCCATTCGGCGCGCAGCACACTGAGGCGCACCTGGGCGGCGCCGATCTGGCGCTGCAGCGCGCGGGTGTCTTTCAGCACCTGCTGGGTGGCGTAGTTTTCGCGGTAGGCCCAGAAGGCGAGGCCAAAGACGGCCAGGCAGGTTGCGGCATACAGCAAGGTCTTCATTTGCGCGCCTCTTTCAGCTGCGGCATTCCAAGTTCCTTGGCCGTGATCGGCCCCGGTGCGGCGTCAGTGCGGCGCCCGACCCGCAGGCGGGCGGAGCGGGAACGGGGGTTTTCGGCCAGCTCCTGATCGTCCGGCCCCACTGCCTTGCGGGTGACCAGCTCGAACTGTGACGGGGCCTCTGCCTGCTCTGGCGCGTAGCGGTTGGCGCGGCCGGTCTTGCCCGCGCGGTGCTGGAAAAAGCGTTTGACCATGCGGTCTTCGACCGAGTGGAAGGTCACGACGGCCAAGAGGCCGCCCGGTTTCAGCGCGCGCTCAGCGGCCAGGAGACCCTCGAACAGCTCGTCATATTCGGCGTTCACCGCGATGCGCAGCCCCTGGAAGCTGCGGGTCGCCGGGTGCGACTGGCCGGGCTTGGGGCGCGGCAGGCAGCTTTCGATGATTTTGGCCAGGCGCAGGGTGGTGGTGATGGGTTCCAGCGCGCGCTCTTTGACAATCGCCTTGGCGATGCGGCGGCTGGCGCGCTCCTCGCCGTAGTGGAACAGGATGTCGGCGATCTGCGCCTCGGTCAGTTCGGCGATGAGGTCGGCAGCCGACGGGCCGGACTGCGACATGCGCATGTCCAGCGGGCCGTCCTTCATAAAGGAGAAGCCCCGCTCAGCCAGGTCCAGCTGCATGGAGGAAACACCAAGGTCCAGCACCACCCCGTCGAGGTCCTGGGCGTATTCATCCATGCGGGAGAAGACACCGGGCTGCAGGATCAGGCGGGTGCCGTACTCCCCTGCCCAGGGTTTTGCGAGCTCGAACGCCAGCGGGTCGCGGTCAACGCCGGTGACTTGCTGTGCCCCGGCCTCCAGCAGGCCGCGGGTGTAGCCGCCGGCCCCGAAAGTGCCATCCAGCCAGCAGCCCGTGACGGGCGCCACGGCGGCAAGCAGCGGGCGGAGAAGAACCGGGATATGGGGACCATTGGCAGCAGTTTGGTCCTGGGTCATTGTTTAAGCGCCCCCAGCGCCGTCTAGGAATTCCATCGGATCGAAGTCCTCGGGCAGGTCCTCCATCCATTCTTCGGCCTTGGCCAGCTCTTCTTCCTCGTAGGTCTCAGGCTTCCAGATCTGGAAGGTGTCGCCCGCGGCGATGAAGAAGGCCTCGGCATCGAGGTCGATTTTCTGGCGCAGCTTGGCGGGCAGAACCAAGCGGCCGGTCTCGTCGACATTGGTCGGGAAGGACTGGCCGTGGAACATCCGCTGCAGCATCTTGCGCTGCATCGAGCCGCGCGGGAGCTGGTCGATCTTGGCGTCGACCTCCTCGATCGCCTCGATAGTATAGCATTCCAGGAAATTGCGGCGCTTGTCGCCGTAGACGATCACCAGTTCCGGGTTCTGGCCGGGCTGCCAGTTGGGGTCGGCGGCCTCCAGCACACGGCGAAAGGAGGCCGGAATCGACACCCGCCCCTTTGTGTCCACCTTATGGTGGCTTTCGCCTCTGAACCTGCGGCCCAAGTTACCGTCCTTTTCGCGCGTCCCTCGCGTTGATCCGTTCCCCAGAATGAAAAGGGGCGGGTTGATCTGCTGCCACTGATCAACCCGCCGCCTTGGCCCGCTTTGCGGGATGTCCGACTGCGCGCGCCACCTGGGGGGATGTCTGCTCGCCCGCGCGCCGGATCTCTTGTTCGATGAAAGCGAAGGCCTGTATGAAACCTGCTTATTTTATTTTTGGCTCTGGGGTCGTTTGGCGCCCCGTCCCTCGTCTCATCTGATGAAGTAGGGATACTATGGGAATTGATGGCCCCGCAACTGTTTTTTATGGGACATCGTCGAATCCTTGACAGAGATTCCGGAGAGCCGCCTGAGATTCGTGGCACTTTCAGGGCAATATTCGGAACTTGTTGTGAATAAACCCAGCGCAAACACTAGATATAGATGCGAGTTGCAGGCGAGATTTATTTCCCATAGTTTCCCGGGATTCAATCATCCTGGCTCCAGTTTTCCGGCAAGTTCCCCCTATGTTCGCCGCATCCGGCCTGCAGAGGCACTGAAGGCACCCCGCAAAAGCGGTTCAAAGCCATGTGATTCGCAACTGCAAGGGGTGCAGTGCTGGTAGCGGGCCATGATTTCCCATGGCTCCCATGAATTCCCGGCGATCCCGTGAATTCCCAGGCCTCCCATGCAATCCCAAATGCCCCATGAAGTCCCGCGCCGGGCCGCAGGCCCCATCCGGTCCCAGATCCGGCCGCTTTCCCATCGGCGCCCATCCGCAGGGCCCCGGAACGGAAAAGACCCGCCAAAGCAGCGGGCCTGCACACATATTGAATAGGGCTGCTTTTGAGGCCGTCCGGAGGCCTCAAGCCATGCCGCCCTTGACCAGCCCCTCGGCGATGCGGGCATAGGCCTGGGCCATGGGCCCCTCGCCCGCCGCAATGGGGGTGCCGCTGTCGCCGGCCAGACGGGTTTCCAAGTCGATCGGCAAAGCGCCCAAGAGCGGCAGGCTCAGGGTTGCAGCCTCAGCCGCGACACCGCCATGGCCGAAGATGTGATGCTCGCCGCCGCAATCCGGGCAAGTGAAGAAGGACATGTTCTCGATCAGCCCCAGCACCGGGGTTTTCAGGGTGTTGAACATGTCCATCGCCTTGCGCGCATCCAAGAGCGCCACATCCTGCGGGGTGGAGACGACGATGGCGCCCGAAAGCTCTGCCTTGGTGCAGAGCGTCAGCTGCACGTCGCCGGTGCCGGGCGGCAGGTCGACGATCAGCACGTCCAGCTCACCCCAGTTCACCTGCCCCAGCATCTGCTGCAGCGCCCCCATCAGCATCGGGCCGCGCCAGACCACGGCCTTGGCATCATCGACCATGAAGCCGATCGACATCAGGGTGACGCCATGGGCGTGCAGCGGCTCGATGATCTTGCCGTCCGGGCTGGAAGGCCGTCCGCTGGCGCCCATCATGCGGGGCTGGGAGGGGCCGTAGATATCGGCATCCAGCAGGCCGACCTTGCGGCCCTGTTTGGCCAGTGCCACGGCAAGGTTCGAGGACACGGTGGATTTGCCCACCCCGCCCTTGCCTGAGGCAATCGCCAGGATGCGCTTGACGCCCGCAGGTTTCAGCGGCTCCGCCTGCGGTTTCGGATGGCCGCCGACCTTGAGGCTGGGCGCAGGCTGCTGCGGCGCATGGGCGGTCAGCGCGGCGGAGACGGTCTCAACGCCGTCGAGCGACAGGACTGCCGCTTCGGCGGCCTTGCGCAGGGGCTCCATCAGCTTGGCGATCTCGGGGCTGGGCGCCTCGATCACAAAGCTCACCTTGCTGCCCTCGATGCGCAGCGCCCGCAGCATGTCGCGCGACACCAGGGTGCCGCCATCGGGCAGCGCCAGCCGCTCCAGCACGGCGCGAATCTGTTCCTGTGTGACACTCATGGCTGCTCTCCTGCGTCAAATCCGGCCCATATATATGTGTGCCCCGCGGAACAGGAAACCCGGCTTGCGCGTTTGCCGCAGCAACAGGGCGGCAGATATGTCAATCCGCTGCCCCGGGAGCCATGCGCGACGCGCACCAGCCTGCCCAGAAATTATACAGCCGCATAATGGGTGGCTGAAAATCTTGGCCAATTACAAAGACCTACCCTGCGCCACCCATGCACATGCCGCATAGCAGCAATGACGAAGCACGGGATTGTGCATCCGCAGCATATCCCTAAATTACCATTCAAGAAACGCCACAGCGGCGATAGACGAGACGGCTAGACGAAGGAACAGAACGATGGCAGCAGCACAACAGATTTCCGCGGTGAACATTGCGTCCCCGGTGGGCTTCCTGGATGCCCTGCTGGTCAAGTTCGTCCGTTACCGCCTGTACCGCCAGACCGTCAATGAGCTGTCGGCCCTGTCCGGCCGCGAGCTGGCAGACCTGGGCCTGAACCGGTCCGAAATCAAGCGCGTCGCCTATCAGGCCGCTTACGAAAACAACTGATAGAGATCAGGCTCTTTCTCCTCCTCCCTTGAGAGCCTGTCCTACGCGGTGGCATCCTCCTCCTCCCTGATGCCGCCGCACCCTATACCGGCCGAAAGCCGGGCTTGGATCACCGGGGTCTCCTCCTCCCTGATACCCGGTGTTTGACAGAACGGCGGTGCCCCTCCTCCTCCCTGGGCGCCGCCGTTTCTTGTTTTTGGGGCTGCGGTTTGCCGCGGTCCGGCCGGGAGGCTGACGTTTTCAGGCTATCCCTTTCTTGAATCTGCTGATTTTATCGCCGGCATGATCAGCAGCTTTTTGCGGGACCGGTGTCATGAAATTCATCCATCTGACGGATATCCACCTGATGGCGCCCGGCGTGCCGCTGAACGGCGGCGATCCGGCGGCGAATCTGATGCGGGTGCTGGCGGATATTGCCGAGTGGCACAAGGACGCGGAATTCTGCGTTATTTCAGGTGATCTGGCGGATGAGGGCGATCCCGCAGCCTATGGCTGGCTGCAGGAGCAGCTGGCGGCGTTTCCGCTGCCGGTCTTTCTGATGCTGGGCAATCATGATGTGCGGCAGAATTTCCTGGACGTCTTTGCCGATCATCCGCGCGACGGCGGCGGGTTTGTGCAGCACAGCCATGCGGCGCGCGGCGCGCGGTTCCTGTTCCTTGACACGCTGACCGGGGGCCCGGGCGTGCATGACGGGGAGCTCTGCACAGACCGGCTGGCCTGGCTGGAGGCAGAGCTGGAGGCGGCGGGCGATGCGCCGGTGTTCCTTTTCCTGCACCACCCGCCCTTTGATATCGGCCTGCCCTTTGTGGACGATATCAGGCTGCGCGACCCCGAGGCGTTCTTTGCGGTGCTGCAGAAGGGCCGCAACATCCGCCACATCTTTTACGGCCACATTCACCGGATGACCTATGTGAACTGGCGCGGCTACAGTTTTACCTCGCTGCCCAGCACCAACCACCAGATCCCGCTGGTGCCGGAGCGGGCCGGAGGCGAGTACAGCGTCGAACCGATGGCCTATGGCGTGGTGCAGGTGAGCGATGATCAGGTGACGGTGCATTTCGACGCCTATCTGGACCGGCCCGGCCAGGGGGCTGCCTTCTAAGTGGAACTGCTTTGGATCCTGCTGGTTCTCTTGTCGGCGGCCACCCACCCGCTGCGTGACCTGACGCTGAAGGGCGTGGCGCATCCGGTGTCCTGTTATACCGGGGTGTGCCTCAGCTGGGTGGTGTTTGCCGCTGTGCATATGGCGCTGGCGGGGCAAAGCCCTGCCCTGCCCGCCGGGGTCTGGCCGCTGGTGCTGGTCTCGGCGCTGGGGCTGACGGTTTACTACTACGGCACGCTGTCGGCGCTGCGGCGGGGGAACCTGTCGGCCTATTACCCGATCGTGCGCTCCTCGCCGCTGGCGATTGCCGCGTTCAGCTGGCTGGTGCTGGACCGCAGCTATACCGGCGCGGCGCTTCTGGGGATGGGGCTGATCATCTGGGCCGGGCTGATGATCCAGAAGGGCAAGGGGCGGCTCTTGGACGATCCGCGCGCCTTTGCCATGGCGGCAATGGCGATGCTGGGCTCAGCCGCCTATTCAGTTTCCGACGCGGCAGCGATGCAAGGCGCCGCCAGCGCGCCGTTTCTGTTCTGGACCTATATCCTGGTGACGCTGGCGATGGGGGCCTTGCGCGCCTGGGAAGACCGGGGGCAGTCGGCGCCCTTGCTTGGTGTGGTGCGCGGCTGGGCGCAGCACCCCTGGCGCATCCTGTTTGCGGGACTCTCGTCCTACCTGTCTTACCTGTTGATCCTGCGGGTGTTCCAGCTGGGCGCTGAGGCCGCAGCGGTCAGTGCGGTGCGGCAGGTGTCGATCCCGGTCTCGGTGATCCTGGCGGCGCTGGTGCTGAAGGAGCCGCGCGGCCTCAGCCGCCTAGGCTGGGCGGTGCTGATTGCCATCGGCATTGCGATGATAGCGCTGCGTTAAGTCCGCAGCCTTCCCCGCCTTACGCGAACGTCAGAGGAAGGGGGTGGCGCAGGCGCGGCGGGCAGCGCAGCTG
>NZ_JBSWYB010000010.1:0-144576 GCF_056160905.1 Leisingera sp. ABD4_442
CCTTATTTTGCTGATGCATATGGCCACGGCGGTGCCTGTAACGGGCCTAGAACCCGGTCAACACCGCCCTTAGGACTGCCCCCGGGCACCATTTCAAATCATTGAAATAGTTGATTTATTTGGCCTGTTGAGATCGTCAGATTTCACCCGTAAAAGTTACACACAGTTATACACTCCTCTGACGGGCTCGATTTGTCCCAAGATTCCAAAAACCGAATACTCAAGATCAAGCATCTCCGGAAAGGGCTGGCCATCCTGCTGACAGCCCGAAGCCCATATTGGCTTATTCGGTTCAGGGACCCGATTGCAGGGAAACATGTCCACCGGTCGTCCAAGGAGACATCGCGTCTCGAAGCGATTGAAGTGGCCTATGAGTTTGCCGACTCATACCGCAGCAAGGCCAACAGCGACCATGCTCAGAAGAAAGCCACCAGTTTTGAGCACTATGCCAAGAAGCTGATGGCATTCAGAAGGGCAAGTCCAAGTGGTCGGACGGCGACAACAAGCTGCTGAACCGGTCGAAAGACGGGCTGATCTGCTATTTCGGTAAGTATGACGTCACGAAGATCACCACCGGCAAGGTTCGGGACTACCTGATGCACCTGGACGAGAACCGGCCTAAGCGGCTGGCAGAATCGACCAAGGCCAAACACACCATCATCATCCGCAAGGTCCTGACCCTGGCGGTGGAAGACGGCATCCTGAACGTGCTGCCGGTGATGCCGAAGCAGAAGACCGTGGATACGCCCCGCCACACCTTCACGGACGACGAATACAAACGGTTCATGAAACCCTGGGCTTTCTTCGATCTTTGGCGCGTTGAGGACGGTTTGATTGTAGAGCATTGGGACGTTGTTTCGCCCACACCGGCAGAGATGGTACATGGGAACGGAAAGTTCTAAAAACCGGCGAGGATTGGTGGGCCGGGACTGACTGGCTCGCCAATTGGACATTCACTCGGATAGTACAATCGCGTTGCCAGTGCAGTGCTTAGGACTGAGGGTGGACTGGAGGAAATGTCCTGTCGTTCAGCTTGCAGCGTGCAGCATTCCAGAACGCGCAGAACCAACCTATGAGTGGTAGTCGCTCAAATCCTCGGGTGCATGAAGCAATGTCCCCTCGTACTTTGTCAGGTCATCGTTCATCTGAAGCCAGGGCAGTTTGCTCTGATAGTTCACATGAAAGGTCGGTTTGAAATCCTCCGGGTGTTCCAGGGACGCTGCGTATAGGTGCATCCCTCCTGCATAATGATCAGCTTCAAATCCAATCGGTGATCCGCAGTCGTTGCAAAAATGCCTGAACACGCCTTTGGAACTTTCAATGGTCTTCGGCTCGTTTCCGGTCCACTTGAAGTTCTTGACCGGTACGCCAAGCCAGGCGACGACCGGTGCGGCGCAGTTTCTGCGGCAATCGTCGCAATGACAGTAGCAGGCCCAAGTTACCTCGCCTTCAAACTCCCACCGCGTCCCTTTGCACAAGCAATAACCACGAGTTGCCATTTGTCTCTCCAATTATAGTACCAAGCAGCAGATCCATGAGCCCGAAGTATCGGACCCATATCCTCGGGATCAATTGCACGGTCAACTTGGTCCGGGGGGCAAAATTTGGACGGATTCATTTCTGGATGCGACGCGAGCACCGTCAGCCGCGTGCTGCGTCTACTACGGTGCTGCCATGCGCTCGTTCAGCTTTCCTGCGCGATGAAAGCAGCGAAAGAGTCGGCATAGTCCGGATGCCAGCGGCTGAGCGGCGGACGGTTTTCGATAATGTCGCCGACGGCCCATGCGATGCGTTTCTCGTCCAGCGCGCGCGGCACGTCGTTGTCTGGGCACAGGATGTAGAAATCGCCGCGGTTTACGCTTTCCACGAAGAAATCCACCGTTTGCTCCGCTGTCCATGCGGCGGCGGGTTTTTCGGTGGCACCGATCATCGCCGTGTGAACAAAGCCGGGCACCAACAGATGCGCTGAAATCTGGCAGCCTTCGGTGTTTCGCAGTTCGTGCGCCAGTGCCTCGGTAAAGACTTTCAGACTGGCCTTGGACACATTGTAAGCCGGGTTTCCGGGCGGTGTCGTAATCCCCTGTTTGGACCCGGTGTTGATGATTGCGCCGGGACGGCCCCGTTCGATCATGCCTGGCACGAACACTTGTGTGCCGTGGATGGCTCCCCAAAGATTGACACCCAGTATCTTCTCCCAGATGTCAGGTGCGGTCAGACATGACGTCCGGCCGCCGACACCGGCATTGTTCATCAGGATATCCGCGCCTCCGAAACGTCCCGTTACCTCTTTTTCAAGAGCTTCGAGCTGCACACGGTCGGAGACGTCAGTGGAGGCCGTCAGGACGTCTGCCGCACCCGCGACGCGCAGGATCACCTCGGCCTCGGCCAGCTTATCGGTATCGCGGTCGACTGCGACGATTTTCATTCCCATGCCAGCGAACTTGGTCGCGGCGGCAAGGCCAATACCCGACGCGCCACCGGTGATGACCGCAACGGATGAAGATTGAAACGCGGGGTGTGTCATGTTGATCATCCTTTTCAGGAATACAGGGGAAGTAGCGGTGGCTCGGCGGCTGGCCGGAGCACTCCCGGCCAGCCTATTGCTTCAAGCGGCTTTCCTGGCTGCAACGTTCAGTTTCAGCATGTCTGCCATGCCAAAATTTGTGAAGAGCGCTTCGGTGCTGGCTGCCGCGAGATCGTTCATTGGTTTGACAAGATCCCCCATGCCGACAGTGTCCACCTCGGTGCGGAACGGGCGCATGCCAGGAGCTGCGTCAACAACGGAAACGACAGCTTCCGCCACCAACGAAGGATTTTGCTGAGGGTTGGCCGCAAGGAACTCATTCATTTGCTGGCGTGCCGCCACCGGAGCGTCGGCCATTTCGCCATAGCCCTCATTTCGGTCGGTTGAGGACGGCAGGATCAGGTTGCCATGGAACTCCGTCGGGAAACCGCCGGGTTCAACGATTGCAACATCAACACCAAACTGGCTGAGTTCCGCACGATAGTTCTCGCTGACCGCCTCCAACGCCCATTTGGTCGCATTATAGGGGCCATAGAACGGCAGGGTGACACGGCCCAGAACGCTGGTGACGTTCAGGATCAGGCCTTCCCCCCGCTCGCGCATTTGCGGCAGCACGGCGCGCATCATACGCTGCGGGCCGAAGACGTTGATGTCGAAGACACGCTGAAAATCAGCCGCCGAGAAGTTTTCCTGGAGACCGTGAACACCAACGCCCGCATTGTTGATCAGCACCTCAATCCCGCCCAGACGGCTGCTTGCAGCCGTGACACCAGCTTCGACGGACGCATCATCCGTCACATCGATGTCGACAATTTCCGCGCCCAGGTCCCGCAAAAGATCTGCGGCTTCGGCGTTGCGGCCCTGAGGGTCGCGGACTGTGCCAGCGACCTTGTGGCCCGCTTTCAGAAGTTCCGCGACGATCAGTTTGCCAAAGCCGCTGCTGGCGCCGGTGATCAGGATGTTCATGTTTCTATCTCCATGTTCGCCCGCTTCGGGCCTTTGATGAGAAACAGATACGTGTTGCCATAAATTCAGAACAGTGGGATATGATTGAGCCCATGGTTCAGGATATTAGAACGCTTGGGTTGCCAACGCTCATCAGCTTTCACACGGTTGCCAAGGCTGGCGGAATAAGTGCGGCAGCCGGCCAGCTAGGGATTGCCAAGTCCGGCGTCAGCCGGCATGTCGCGCAGCTCGAAGAGCAATTGGGCGTAAAGCTTCTTGAGCGCGGGGCGCGGTCGGTCAAGCTGACTCCAATTGGTGAGCGTCTCGAACACCGGATAGCGTCGGTGTTGGCTGAAATCGATCTGATAGAAGACATCGCTCGCGAAGAAAGCATCGGCATATCGGGACAGGTCAATCTTGCCGCAACGCATGAATTCGGCGGCCTCGTCGCGGCGAAGCTTTTCCCGCTCGCACGCGAGCGCCACCCGGATCTGACCCTGGTGATGCGTCCGGACTACGGCTTTGCGGACATGCAGGATCCCGGCATCGACATCGCGTTCCGGATCGGAACAGTCCATGATGACCGCCTTATCGCGCGTCAGATGGGATCCTTCAGGCGTATTCTTGTCGCCGCGCCTCAGGTGTGTGCGGAGTACAGGCTGACGCATCCGAGAGATCTGGCCAACGCCCCCTGCCTGACCTTCCGCGGAGATCGCCCGGGAGCCGTGTGGGAGTTTGAAACCGCTGCGGAAGAGACGCCGGTTTCTGTTTCCGGCCCTCTGGCGGTGATGAGCTTTCACATTCTGCTGGATCTTGCTCTGGCTGGACTGGGGTTTGCACTAATCCCTGAATTCATGCTCGGCGATCTCGTGACCTCCGGCAGGCTGGTGCGGTGCTTGCCCGGCTTTCGCGTGCGGCCCCATCCGGTATTCCTTACCTACCGGCAGGGCGCACGCCGAGTTGCCCGCATCGATGCGGCGATCAAGCTGTCCGAGGAGGTCATCCCTGGCCTCCTGTCCAGAAAAGACGTCTTGGGGTAGTTCTGCAGATTGGAACGTTTCGTTCCAATTTCGAGGTCTGTTGTCATTTTGGGCACCCTTTATCTTTGGGTCCATGACAACAACGGAGAGCCCAATGCCCCACTTCCTCAAGACTTCCAGCGCCATTGCGCTGACATTTTCGGCTGCAACCGCGGCCTTTGCAGACGCGCCAGTCCTGAAATCCGCAGGCGCGCTCACGTTCAACGACGCCAATACACTTTTTGTCGGTGACGGCCGTGCCGGTGTTGTGCATGCGTTCCAACTCAGCGATGCGCAGATCACCGACCAGAGCTCCTATGAGCTTGGCCGCGCCAAGACCTTTGAAGGCCGCACGATCTTTGAAGACATCAGCGCCGAAATCGGCGCGCTCCTTGGCGTTCCGGCTAACGAGGTCGAAATCAACGACATGGTGGTGCATAAGCCGACCAAACAGATCTTCCTGTCCGTCCACCGGGGTTTGGGCCCGGATGCCGAAGCGCTGATCGTCAAGGTCAACCAGGGCGAAATCGAGCTTGTGGACCTGGCCAAGGCAGAACATTCGGCTCAAAGCATTGGTGCGCTGCCGGAGGGCGAAACCATCGAATTCGGCCGCCAGCTTTATCAGCTCGCGATCACTGACATAGACTATTACAATGGCGAGGTCTTTGTCGCTGGCGTGTCGAACGAAGAGTTCGACTCGACCCTGCGCCGGATCAGCTATCCGTTTGACGGCACAGCCGAAGCCTCCAAGATCGAGATCTGGCATGCGGTTCACGCGCAATGGGAGACCCGGGCGCCCATCATCACCCAGACCATTGTCGAGCTTGAGGGTGAGGCGACCATGATCGCGCTTTATGGCTGCACTCCCGTTGTACGTATCCCGCTGGCCGACCTGGAAGACGGCAAGCAGGTGCGCGGCACGATGATCGCGGAGCTTGGCTACGGCAACTCGCCCATCGACACTATTGCTTACACCAACGCCTGGACCGGCCAGCAGAGTGTTCTGGTGACAAACACCCACCGCAGTGCGGCTTCTTACCCGCTTGATACTCTGGCGACCGCCAAAGCCATGCCGGCTGGCGAAGGTGTTCAGCCTCTCTTTGGCATTGGCGGAGCGGAATACACCCCGGTTCCGATCAGCGGCGTGGTCCATATCGACACCGTTGACGACGCCTGGGCGGTGACCGTGCGTGAAAACCCCGAAAATCCGCGCATCCTCGAAATGCACACGCTGGCGATGCCGATGTTCTTCGAACGCTCGGACCATGTTGTCGAAATGAACTGGGAAGGCGCACCGGATCCGTTTGGCTTCCACGTCGATCCCCCGCTGCAGTACAACTGATGTCTGTGCAGCGCTTCATGGTGCGGCAAGCGATGCTTGCCGCACTGCTCCTCCCGCCCTTCGCAGCGGCGGCAGAGGTTCGTGCGGAATTCGATGCAGCCAGCGGTTCCGTGATTGTATCAGGACTGGATGAGAAGGAACGCCAAGACCTGATAGAGACCCCGTCAGCAGTCCGCCTGCAGCATGCTGCGGCGGATCGCAGCCGAAGCATGGCATTGTCGGTCCGGACAAAGGGCGGGACGCTGGTTATCGACCCGCGTTTCAGTTTGCGGGCGGGGGCCGAATATTTGGTCCGGCTCGGTGATTTTGAAACCAAAATCGCTCTGCCTGGTGGCGAAATCAAAACGCCTGAACTTGTTTGGCATGCGCCGGCCGGAGCCCAGGTGCCCGCCAATACGCTGCGGTTCTATCTGATGTTCTCCGAACCAATGGCCCGCGGGCAGATCCGCGGCAGTATCTGGCTGGAACGTGCTGACGGCAGCCGGGTGGACAGCCCGTTTCTGAATTTGCACGCTGAGCTCTGGGACAGCAGCCAGCGCCGCCTGACACTGCTCTTTGATCCCGGCCGGATCAAACAGGGCGTTGGTCCAAATCAAACGGACGGCGCCCCGCTTAGGGTTGGAGAGAGCTACCGGCTCATCGTGGCAGGCATTATGGTCAGCGCTGAGGGCGCTGCTCTTGGTGACCGTCTGGAGCTGCCCTTTAGGGTTGGTCCCGCAACGAGAACGGCCGTGAGACCAGATGGCTGGCAGATCTCCAGCCCGGAGACCGGCACCGCAACCCCTATTGTCATTACCTTCGACCGGGTCATGGACCGCGGCGCCTCCGCCAGGCTGATAGACGTTCTGGATGATTCAGGAACAGAAATTCCAGGCACGGTCACAACGGACGGCCTGACATGGCGTTTTGTCCCCAAGAGACCCTGGTCAGCTGCAGTACGCCTCCGCATCGATCCGGATCTTGAAGACATTTCCGGCAACTCGTTGCGCGCGCCTTTCGACGCAAAACCCAACACCATCGGGCAGAGGCCGCAGCCATACGAAGCCGTTGTGATTGCGGCGCAAAATTGAGGAGGCAGGACCATGAGGCCGACCTACAGACATGCATTGATCATCGGCGCCGGTCCGGGATTGTCCGCATCTCTTGCACGCCTGTTCCATGCCAATGGGCTTCGTGTGAGCCTGGCAGCACGGAAGCCATCTGATCTTTCCGGATTGGCTGAGGACATTCAGGCAACCGCCTATTCTTGCAATGCAAGCCGACATCAGGAGGTTGTTGAACTCTTTGCGGAGCTGGATAGGGCGCAAGCGCCGGATGTGCTGGTCTACAATCCCTCACGTGCCATCCGAAAGCCCTTTGTCCAGTTGGACGCCGCCCGCGTTGAAAGCGCGATGCAAGTCAACGCCATGGGCGCGTTCTATGCCGCCCAGGAAGCCGCAAAGCGCATGGTCCCCCATAACCACGGTGCAATTCTCTTCACCGGAGCCTCGGCAGGTATGAAGGGCTACCCTCAGTCGGCCACCTTCGCCATGGGCAAATTCGCCCTGCGCGGACTTGCTCAATCGCTGGCACGCGAACTCCATCCCCAAGGTGTCCACATTGGGCACATGGTTGTTGATGGCCGCATCCGCAACGCTGACCGCCCCGGCTATATGGACGAGCCCGGCAACCCGGACTCGCGTTTGTCGCCGGACGCAATTGCTGAGAGCTATTGGCACTTCCTGCAACAGGACCGGTCTGCCTGGTCATGGGAGCTGGAGATGCGGCCGTGGGTGGAAAACTTCTAACCACATTCCGATTCCAGATTCCCTGGCCGCTGCCAGTGACCGAAGCGAAGGATCCACTTCGCCCAAGTTTTATGTGCGGCGAAGGGTGGCTCCTACCGTGTCTCGATATTCTGACCTGAGCGCTGCGAATGTACGGCTTCGGGTTTAGCCAAAGCGACGCCCGTGAAGGACTGGTTCAGTAAAGCCTGCTGCGTTGCCGGATATCAGATGCCGCAACCGCGAACAGTTTCTGCGCGCGCTCGCAGAACGAAGTATTCTGCAGCAGCATGGCGCTGGACACTGCAGCGCGGCTGGTAATCCGGTCGTTAGGACTACCTCGCTAAACTGGCCGGTCCCGTTCCAGTGATCAAAAGGACGTCAGTCGGAAAGGGCCGCTCTCAGGTCTCAGTCCAGCAAGTTTTTGTCGTATGGATAGGTATCAAGCTGTTCGAGGCAATTGGCCGTCACTAGAAACTGATGCTCGATCTTGACGCCGCTGCCGCCTCGATCAGAGCCGACATATCCCTCGACACAGATCATCATATTTTCCTCGATGATCCCGTCATAGCCGATGTCGTCCCAGTCCTGGGGATAGGGCACATAAGGGTATTCATCACACATTCCCACGCCATGCATGATGCAGGGGTAGCGGTGGGTGTGGAATTCTTCGGGGTGGCGGAAGCTCTTGTCCACCAGCTCCTTGAACGACACGCCGGGGCGCACATTGGCCTTATTGTGCTCGATCTCGTCCAGCGCGCGTTTGTAAAGGTCGCGGAATTCGTCGGGCGCCTTGCCTTCACCGCAATACCAGGTGCGGGAGATATCCGACATGTAGCCAAAGGGGCCGACCATATCGGTGTCAAAGCCCAATAGCTCACCATTCTGAATGCGCCTTTCGCTTGCCTCTTGCAGCCAGGGATTTGTCCGCTCTCCCGAGGCCAGCATGCGCGCTTCAGACCACAGGCCACCATGGGCGATGTTGACCTGGCTCAGGATGCTCCATAGCTCGTTTTCAGAGATGCCGGGCTGGAACGCCTCGTGCATCTTTGAGATGCCCAGCTGCGCCACGTCGATGGCGTAGCGGCACAGCACAATCTCTTCCGCTGATTTGATGGAACGGGCCTTTTCCAGAAAGCCCGGCGCGTCGACGACTTCGAACCCGGCCTGCATCAACCCTTGAACGGCAGAGGCGTCCAGACGGTCAAGCGCAACGCGGCAGCGGCCCTTGCCGTCCAGCCGGCCTTTGACGAAATCCACGAACTTGCGCGTATTCTCCACCTGGTCAAACCCCGCAAGGAAGGGCGCAAGACCGAACATCGGGATGTATTCCGTGACGTGGTCCAGATCCTTGATGAAGGCACCGCTGAAGACCACCGGGCCATCGGCAAAGATCATAAGCATCATCAGAGGGATGCGTGCCTGGAACTGCATGTATTCATGGTAGTTCACGGCATAGCGCATGGTCAGCGGGTTTGTGATGACGGCCAGTTCGACATCCTGTTCCGCCATGGCCTCGAGAATGCGGCCCATGCGGTAATCGTTCAGCTTGGTCCAGTCGATCTCGGGTGCCAGCAACGTCGCTTTGGCCAAGCCGGTGGTGATGTTCATGCCTTCAACCTTTCGTTTTTGGGGTCGAGCACCGCATCGGCCAGCACATTGGCCTTGCACATCCGGCCAAATACGATCACGTCCAGCGTTGTACCGGGTTGCGCCGCCTCTGGTTTGACAAAGGCAAAGGCCAGATTGCGGCCAGTCGCCGGGCCGAACCCGCCCGATGAGACGGAACCTACCTTCTCGCCGTCCATATAGACCGCCTCGCCACCCAGCACATCGGTGCCGTCCAGCTCAATATCGAGATACGCAACGACCGAACTGCAACCGGTTTCCGCCAGCTTGCTCAGCGCGTCTTTGCCGACGAACTCCTTGTCGAATTTCACAAATCGCATCTGGCCGGTGTGGACGGGGCTGGCGTCATTGGCCAGTTCATGCCCGCCGCGATAGGCCTTTTCCATGCGCATCATTTCCAGCGCCTTTGATCCAAAGGGGACCAAGCCGTGGTGATGGCCCGCGTCCCAGATCGCATCCCAGAGCGCGCCAAGCTGGTCCATGGGCGCGTGCAGTTCCCACGCCAGTTCACCCGAAAAGGACAGGCGCAGCGCAATCAGTTGAACGCCCGCAATCGTTAACTCGCGCGCATTGAGCCAGCCAAAGCTGTCATTTTCCAGCGATGCCTCGCTGAGCGGGCCCAGCACTTCGCGCGCTTTCGGGCCTGCCACGGTCAGGATGCCCCAGTCATCGGACAGGTTCTTGACCACCACATTCTCGGAACCGCGTTGATGGACTGTGATCCAGTCCCAGACCCGGCGTTCCGAGGGGCCGCCGGTGACGAACCAGAACCGATCCTCGGCCAGTCGTGCAATCGTCGCCTCGCCCTCGATCGTGCCTTGCTCATTCAACAGCAGAGTCAGACAAGTGCCGCCGACTTTCTTTGGCATCCGGTTGGCACAGAGGCGGTTCAGGTAAGCTTCGGCTTCGGGACCGGTGATTTCAAACTTGGAAAAAGCAGAGAAATCGCCGATGCCGACGCCCTCATGCACCGCGCGGGCCTCGGCCAAGGCCGCCTCCCACGACGGGCCGCGCTTCCAGGATTGCGGCTCTTTCCCGCCCCATTCGGGCTTGCCATAAACGCGCGGGCGTTCCCAGCCGCCCGCCTCTTCGAACACCGCATGCAGCGCCTTGGTGCGCTCATGCACGCCGGAGTTTCGAATCTCGCGGCAGGTTTCATATTGCAGCTGCGGAAAGGGCAGCGACAGGCGGGTCATGTAATTTTCGCGGCAGCGCTGATAGGTATAGTCCTCATCCACACGGGAATGGAACCGGCGCGGATCAAAGCCGCGCATTGAGATATTGGCCGTGCCATGCACCATCCATTGCGCCAGCGCCCGGCCCATCCCCGGCCCCCAGGAAATCCCCACGGTCGCGCCACAAGCGAGCCAGTGGTTGCGCAGCCCCGGAGCTGGTCCGACCAGCGGATACCCGTCTGGTGTATAGGTGATGGCCCCGTTGACGATGCGCTTGATCCCTCGCTCCATCAAGCTGGGGTAGCGCTCAAAACATTTCTCCAGCCACGGCGTAATCCGGTCGTAGTCCGGTTCAAACAATTCATTTTCGCTATCCCATGGACAGCCCTCGCGCCATTTGGCCAGCGCGTCATGAGTGTCATATAGCCCGATCAGCGCGCCGCCCTGTTCGCGGCGTAGATAGCCGGTGAAATAGTCGTCACGGGTGACGGGTATTTCGTGACCCATGGCCTCAAACTCGGGCACCGCATCAGTGACAACATAATGGTGCTGCATCGGCACGATGGGCAGATCGAGGCCGGAAAATGCACCAATCTGACGCGCGTGATAGCCGCCCGCGTTGACCACATGTTCGCAGATGACGTCGCCCTGTTCGGTCACCACCTTCCATTCGCCTGAAGGCAGCTGCTGTACATCCGTCACCCGGTTGCGACGCATCACCTTTGCGCCCCGCATCCGCGCGCCCTTGGCCATCGCTTGGCAGGTGCCGGATGGATCAACATGGCCATCATCGGGCGTGTAGATACCGCCGATGATGTGTGAGGTGTCGTAGATCGGGTTCAGCTTGGCAATCTCTTCGGGGCTGACCCAATGACATTCCTGCCCGCGCGCCAGCACTGCATCGCGCGTGTGCATCAACCAGGCGCGGTGGTCCTCGGTCGCAGCCACGCGCAAGGATCCGCAATTGTGCCAGCTGACGCCTTGGTCGGTTTCATCCTCGATGGTTTTGTACAGATCGACCGCATAGTCATGGCAGATGCCAAGGGCATGGCCCACCGTCATCCGGCTGACCAGCCCCGCCGCATGCCAGGTCGCCCCCGAGGTCAGTTCTGCCTTTTCCACCAGAACAACGTCTGTCCATCCTTCCTTTGCCAGATGGTACAGGACACTTGCGCCCATGTTGCCACCGCCAATTACAACAACACGCGCGTGATCACTCATCTGCTATCTTTTCATGGAAACCGGTGTGTTGGCCCAGATGATCTGGGCCTCAACCTTGCCGGGGTTGCGGTACCGGTGGGGGATATCAGCGGAGAAGCTGAAACTGTCGCCGGTTCGCAGGTGAAACACTTGATCGTCTAGGGTGAGTTCGATCTCCCCCTTCAACACCATCCCAGCCTCTTCCCCTTCGTGGGTATAAAGGTCGTCACCGGTGCTGCCGCCAGGTTCATAGGTGGAAATGCCCATTGCCAGCTGCCGGTCCAGGCTGGCGGACAGCAGGTGATCTTCGAACCCCATATAGTCTGTGCCTGACAGCCCGGAATAGGTCAGCTTGCGGCGCCTGTCCGCGCGCACAATGAAAGGGCGCTCTTCGGCGGGGGCAGGACCATCGGTTTCAAAGAACCAGCCGACCGGAACTCCAAGAGCTTCCGCGACCTCTTGCAGGGCCGTGACGGAGGGACGGGCCAGACCGCGTTCGATCTTGGACAGAAATGAGGCGGAACGCCCCGAGGCGTCAGCCAAATCGTTCAGGGTCATATTGTGTGCTTTGCGCAGGGCGCGCAGGTCCTCACCCAGCCGGTGGAGTGAGACATTGGTACCCGATTGATGATTTTTCTTGACGATCATGAAAATTTACAGTGCAAATTTTTCCCAAACTCGCAAGTATTTTCTGAAAGGCGCATCCCGTGGACGGTAACTTTCCAGACACTCCGGTCCTGACAAAGGTCAAGGAACTGCTGGGCGAGGAAGGGTTCGCTCAGACGTTTGCCCCGATTGAGGAGGCGAGCGGTCTGCCGAACGCCGCCTATTGGTCCGACGAGTGGCTGGCCCTGGAGCAGGAGCATTGCTTTCGCCGCTCATGGGTGTTTGCAGGGGCAGCCGCGGAGCTGCCTGAGCGCGGCGACATGAAACCGCTCGAAATCGGCGGGGTGCCTCTGATTATCCTGCGCGACCAGGACGGGGGCATTCGTGCGTTGCACAATGTGTGCCGGCATCGCGGAGCAAAGCTGGTGAGCGAACCGTGCAGGAGATCAACCCTGACCTGCCCGTATCATGCCTGGGTTTATGGCCTGAACGGAAAGTTGCGGGCGCGGCCGCATTTCAACGGACCGGATGTAATGGACCGTTTCGAGGACGGGGGCGGCGAAAAGCTGGATCTGATCGAGGTCCGATGCGAGGTCTGGAACGGCTGCATATTCGTCAATATCTCGGGCGATGCGGATACGTTGGTGGACTGGCTGAAACCGATGCTGGAGCGCACCCCGGGCTATGATTTCTCGGCCATCCGCTGGGCCGGAAAGATTGATTTCGAAGTCGAGGCCAATTGGAAGCTGGTCTACGAGAATTACATGGAAGGATACCATGTCTTCGCCGTCCATCCCAAACTGCTGAAATTCGCACCGATGAACGTGCGGTGGTCGGGAGAATGGGACCGGCATGTCTTCTACAACGACTATATCTTTCCCGAAGTGGGCGAGGGGCGCGGCGATCGTCTGCCGCACTATCCCGGTCTGTCCTCAGAAGATGCCAAACGCGGTCTTTGGTTCCTGTGCTTCCCGCATTTCGCGGCCGAAGTCTTCCCTGACCAATTTACAGTGCTCGTCAGCTATCCGATTGCACCGAACAAAACACGTGAAGAGCTGCATGTTTTTCTGATCGGAGATGCTGCGACTTCAGAGGATCATGCCGAAGCACGGGCCGAGCTGATGCAAATGTGGGATGACCTCAACCGGGAGGATCTTGGCATGCTCGAACTGCTGCAGCAGGGCCGGCTGTCCCCTGCCTATGACGGCGGCCGCCTTAGCCCGCATTGGGAAGGACCGACACATGATTTCGGGCGGCGCGTGGTTGAACGTTTACTGTCTTGAAATTGCGCGCTGTGTTTCGCTGAATTGCCGTGGATCTGGTCGCCAAACCGTTTCGCTCCTGATAATAGCACAGCCGGTGAACGACCCGAGCGGCAACATGCGATGTACTCCAGCGACAAACGAGCAACTGCGATCAAATGCCGTGTCGTCTAACTTGTCGGAGCAAAAACCTGCCAAGTTCCGAGTCTCACTAGGGTCAGGACCCATTGATTTTCACTTGGCAGCGTGATTCACGGTTCGAAAACCGAGCGGTGAACATGTCTGATCTTTTCTGGCTGACAGATGCGCAGATGGCGCGTCTTGCCCCCTTTATCCCGAAATCACACGGCAAACCTCGTGTCGATGATCAGTGTGTACTGAGTGGGATTATCTTCATCAATCGCAATCTCTTGCGCCGCCGTTGACACGTCGCGCAGTCTTGCAGCGGTGCCGTGCTAGCGGCTTTGAACCACGCGGCCAGATCTAGCGGCAATGACATCGGCCGATGAGAGTTCGCGGATGTCCTAAACCCGCGCAAGCTGCCGATCCCGCAGGCGGTACCCATCCGGGGCGACCTGCGCGCGGAATTCCGGGTCGTGACTGACCAGCAGGATCGCCTGATCCAACTCCAGCAGGATCATGGTCAGCCGGGCGTAGTTTTCCGGGTCCAGCGCATTGGTTGGCTCATCAAGGATAAGCACTTCGGGCTCCATCGCCAGCACCGTGGCCAGCGTCACCAGCCGCTTCTCGCCTCCCGACAGCTTGTGAGTGACCCGGTCGCGCAGGTGCATCAGCCCCAGGCGGGACAGCACATTGTCAACGATCGCCAGCACCTCTTGTTTCGACTTGCCCAGGTTCAGCGGGCCAAAAGCTACATCCTCGGCCACAGTCGGACAGAACAGCTGGTCGTCAGCGTCCTGGAACACAAAGCCCACGCGGCGGCGCATATCGTGAAAGTCCGTCTCAGTGCGGCATGGTTTGCCAAAGGCTGAAACGGTGCCGCTGGCAGGTGCAATCAGCCCCATGATGATCTTCAGAAACGTCGATTTGCCGGCGCCATTTGGGCCGACAATCGACAGCCGCTCACCAGCTTTAAGCTGCATCGAGGCGCCTTGCAGCACGGGGTCAAGCCCGGGGTAGGCAAAGTGGATATCGTTCAGTTCAAGAAGCGGCATAGGAGGCCTCGGCCCAGATCAGGGCGGCTAATGCGCAGGATAGCGCCAGGGTAAACAGCAGGTCGGCGCGGCGCAGGCGGAAGTCTTCGAGCAAGATGATGCGGCCGGAAAAGCCCCGGCATTTCATCGCGGCCAGGATACGTTCTGAACGCTCGATGGCGCGCACCAGCATCATCCCCACAAGGTAGCCATAGCTGCGGTAGGTGTGCCAGTTGGTGCCGGGGCGGAAGCCGCGCAGCTTCATCGAGATGCGCAGCCGCTGGTATTCCTCACGCAGCACGTCGATGTAGCGGATGGTGAACATCATCAGATGCACCAGCCGCACAGGGGTCTTCAGGGCAAACAGCGCGTGCCCCATGGTGACTGGCTCCATGGACCCGACCAGTGTCATCACCGCCAGAATGACCGCATTGGCGGTCAGGGCGATTTCGGTTGCGCGGCGCAGGCCTTCCCAGCTCGCCTCAAGCCCCGAGATGGAGAAAATCGGGGTGCCGGGGATGGTGAAGGGCAGCATTACCAGCATGAAGATGATGAAACTGTCCATCATCGCCATCCGCTTCAGCGTCTTCCGCGGCGGCAGGCCGGAGAAGGCCAGCAGCCACAGCGACAGGCCAAGCGCCGCCGCCAGCACCAGCAGATTGCTGAGCGAGACAACCACCACTGCGTAGATGGCAGCCATCACGATGCGCGCCCTAGGGTCAAGCCTTGCGACCTTCGCGCGGAAGCCGCCAAACCCGCTGAGCGGCGCGTCGCTGCCTGTCAGCACATAGGTCATGCGCTGGCGCCGATCTTGCGGCGAGCGGCGATGTAGAACCCCAGGCCGAACAGGCCGAGGATATAGCCGATGCCGCCCAGCACGGACTGGAAGTCCGACTTGTTCTTGAACGCGGTCAGCTCCTGGCGCAGCGGCCGCAACTCGGTGCGCAGCATCCGGGCCAGTTCGGCGCGGGATTGGTCGGACAGGCCGGCAGCCCCAACCGGAGCCGCATCCGGGCTGGCTGCGGTCTCGATCGGGCTTTCGCCCATGATCTGTGCGACGTCTGCAGCTTCCATAATGATCTCTGCCACATGGCCTGCGCCCAGATCACCGCGGAAGACATGCGTGACCGGCGATGCCGGGGTGAACAGGAAGAAACCGTCGGCATCGGTCCTGGTTTCGCCCAGCTTGGCCCCGGCCGCGTCAAAGACTTCGATCAGCAGGTCCGCGGCCATATCGCCGTTGGAAAAGCCCACTTCGCCCTCGATGTCCGAACCGGACGGGAACACCGAGGAAATCACGTTGTGCGCCAAGGCCGGTATCGGCGCCAGCAGCGCCAGGATCAGAACACAGGCGCGGATCATGCCAGGCTTCCTTTCGTGTCGATGAACAGTTCGGGCTTCACCCGGCGGGCCAGGAAGATGGCGGCACCGGACAGCAGCGCTTCGATCACCATCACCGGGATGTGGGAGAAAAACACCAGTTTGGCCGCCAGGATAAACTCGTCGCCGGACAGCATCAGCGACACTGCCACGGCAAGCGTCGTCAGAGCAATCGCCAGCCCGCCGCCGATGCCGCCCCAGACCGCCCCTTGCAGCGGCGAGCCGCGCGCCAGCAGCGGCCGGAAAATCAATCCGACCAGAACCGCTGGCAAGGCAATGTTCACAGCGTTCACGCCCAAGACGGTCAGCCCGCCAAAACCAAAGAACACCGCCTGCAGCAAGAGGCCGACAAATAGGGCCGGGAAGGCGGCCCAGCCCAGCACCAGCCCGGCCAGCCCGTTCAGGATCAGGTGAACCGAACTGGGACCGATCGGGACATGGATCAGCGAGGCCACAAAGAAACTGGCCGAAAGCACCCCCGCCGCCGGAATACGCTCCAGCGGCAGGCTGCGCAGACCCATGGCAATACCGCCGACGGCGGCAACCGCGCCGCCGATCACAACCGGGTTCGACAGTGCGCCGTCTACGATATGCATGGGGTCAGTCTCACTTCAGCTCTTCAGCGTGGATCCACAGCACAGCATCCTGGCTGAGTTCCTTACCCTCATGCTCGGTCGCCGGGCCCGAGCCCAGAGCCGCAAAGCCCCAGTAGCCCGCTTTCGGGATACCGAAGGAGAACACGCCGTTCTGGTCGGCGATGGCAACAATCGCACCACCCGGCATCTCGCCCACGGTCGGGCTGGTGGTGGAGAATTTCTCGAGATCCGGCTCAGCCGCCATGAATTCGATCTCGATCTCGGCACCGGCAACCGGCTTGCCGTCGGCCAGAACCTGACCCGAGAAGGTGGAGCCGACGATGACGTTGTAGGGTTTGTTCAGCGGCAGGATCTCGGTGGCCAGGCCAACCGGCTGGTCCCAGTCGGTGGGCAGGGTGTTGCGGTTCAGCACGACCTTGGCGATCTGCTGGATGTAGATGTCCTCGCTTTCCTCGTAGTAAGGCGCGGGCACGGTCACCACGACATAGTCGCCCGAGCGTTTCACCGGCACCGAGGCCTTATAGGCCGAGGCTTCGTTTTCAACGCCCTTGAAGGTGGCGAGCTCCAGGCGGTCCGTCAGGTCGGTCTTCTCACCCTTGTGGATCATGAAAAACTCTTCCGGCTTGCCCATGTCCATCGCATGGCCGTTCGCCATCGGGTGCCAGAACACCAGGCCCATCGGGACATCGCCGGGCTTCTCGATCAGCGCTTGTTCAGTGTAGTTCAGCTGGAAATGCGCCGATGCGGTAACCGGCAGGGAAACGGCCAGAGCAGCGGCCAGGTAGTTCAGTTTCATTTCGTCCTCATTCGACGACGCAGGCGCACCTGCAATCAGGAATGAACAACGGGGAGTAGCGGCACGGAATTGTCGAAACAACGCCCGGGCCAGACGCGCACCCCGGCGTCCGGTTTGAAAAAGAAGAGAGGGCCTCTGCAAGCAGAGTCCCATTCCTCGCGTCCGGCAGGTCTCCTGACTCGCGGGTCCTGGTTCGGCTGGCCTTCCCGGGACAGTTCCCAGTGGCATGTTCAGCGTCACTCACCGCTCACAGTTGCGGGGGCAGTCACGGATTTGGTCCCTTTTGGGTACGCCGCACCGTGTTCCCTATTTCTTCCGCTGCGCATTGAAACACTCGCGGAACCGGTCACTTTGGCTGAATGGCAAAACGGATTTTCTGAGTCAAGAGAATCGTAACACGTTCACCTGACCGCACCGGCGCTGCAGGCACTGTCTCCTTCTGTAAGTTTGCAGCCGGCAAGCAGACGTGCTTCGTCTTGCCTCATGCCTGCGGCTTGCTTTCAGCAAGGCAAGCGTTCTGCAGGTCTTGGGCGAACAGCTCCACGGCATGTCTCAGCACATGAACACGGCGCGTTGCGAGATAAAAGGTTGAGGTCCATTGCATTTGGCTGTTCCTGATTTCCCGAAACCTGCCGTCTGCAACCCGCCTGCAGGCAAAATGTGTGGGCAGCGGCCCCAGAAAATGACCGGTTTCAATGAGCATCGCCATGGCCTCCATGTTGGCCACAACCGCCGTTGGTTCCGGCGATCCAAGTTTCGGTGAAACCAGCATGTCATAAGAGCGCTGGCACAACGGATACTGCCCGATGGTTTCAAGACTGATTTCACTGTCCGGTACAGCAAACAAAGGATGCTTCTGCGCGCAGTAAAGCTTGTGCTCCTCACAGCACAGTTCTGAATACTCCAGCTCCGGCACCTGGCTGCGAAACGGCGCCACGGCAACATTCAGTTCACCGGTGATCAGCTGCTGGGTCAGGTCGGCAGGGGAGGCAACCACAATTTCAATCCTGACTTCATTCGGACGTGCGAGGAATTGCTGCAGGGCCTCTGCAAATTTCAAACTGGGAAGGCTGTCGATCGAATCCACGGTGCCGATCCGCAGGTCCCCGGCAATGGTATCCCGCAGCTCCAGCAGCTCGGCATCGAAATCGCGCGCGCTGCGCAGAATGTCGCGGGCTTTCTGATAAGCGATCTCACCGCGCTCCGTCAGACGGAAGCCGCCGCGGCCGCGTTCGCAGATCCGGTAGCCCAGCGAGGTTTCAAGGTCGCGAATGCGGATACTGATGGCCGATTGCGTGACACCAAGGGCATATTGCGCATCAGAAAATCCGCCGCAATCAACGACGGTGACAAAAGTTTCCAGCAGCGTGTTGTGCAACAGCTTCATGATATGGCCGTCTGGTTATGGGAGGCATTACATAAAAATCTTTCATGCAAATATAATCAACGTAATATTTTTCAATCCCTAAGCTCGTGCTGAGGTGCCTCCCGACCCCGTTAACCAAGCCAACTGGGAGGAGACCCGCATGGCCTTTACCTTGAAAACCCTGAAAACCACCGCCGCTGCGGCGCTGCTGAGCCTGGCGCCAGCCGCCGTGTTTGCCGAAGACTGGAAATTCGCCATCGAAGAAATTCCGGGCTCGATCATGGACGCCTATGCGCAGGAGTTCAAAAAGCGCATCGAGGCGGCGACCGATGGCGATGTGACCGTGAGCGTCTACCCGATGGGAACCCTGGGCACCCCGACCGAGACCGTTGAGCAGGCGGCGGACGGCATCATCCAGCTGACCAACGTCTCGATCGGCAACCTGGGCACCATCGTGCCGGAAAGCCAGGTGTTCCTGCTGCCCTATCTGCTGCCCTCCGACCCGGCGGCGATCTCGAAGATCCTCAGCAGCTCGGACACTATCTATGGCGATCTGAACGCGGACTTCCAGAAACGCGGCCTGGAAGTGATGACCATGTATTCCGAGGGCCCGCAGGTCTGGACCACCAACCGCGAGATCCGCACTCCGGAGGACTTCGAGAACTTCAAGATGCGGGTGATGGTGTCGCCGATCCTGCTGGAGACCTACAAGAACATGGGTGCAAGCCCCACTCCGCTGCCGTTTGGCGAGGTGTTCGGCGCGCTGCAGCTAGGAGCGGTCGACGGCCAGGTGAACCCGATCCCGACCATCGAAGAAATGAAGTTCTATGAAGTCACCAGCCACCTGATTTGGGCCGGTGAGCAGGAACTGGTGACCACTGTGGTCGCAGGCTCCGACTGGTTTGCCACCCTGACTCCGGACCGTCAGCAGCTGGTGCGCGACACCATGGCGGACATGACCGGCTTCATCGACGGCGTGGTCACCGATTTCAACCAGGCGCGCCTGGACGTGATCAAGGAAGCCAAGCCGGACATCGGCCTGGTGGTTCTGACTGAAGAAGAGCGTGACGTCTTCCGTGCCCGTTCGGGCGACACTGCCGCGGCCTATGTCGAGACCGCAGGCGCCCGCGGTCAGGAGCTGCTGGACGCGCTGCAGGCAGAGCTGGCGGGCAACTGATCCCGCTTTCAGGCCCCGCGCGCATTTGTGCGGGGCCGCACCAAGGGAGGATATCATGCAAGACGGCAAACCCGCTCCCTTCGGCTTTCTGGGAAAGATTGACGGTGCCATCGGGCGTATCGAGGTCTGGATCCTGGGCTGGGGGATCATCCTGATGGCTGGCAACACAATCGCCAATGTCTTTGGCCGCTACGTGTTCAACCAGTCGATCTATTTCTCTGAAGAACTCAATGAGTTCCTGATTGTCATCGTCACTTTCATGGGGCTGGGCTATGCCACTCGCAAGGGCATCCACATCCGCATGTCGGCGATCTATGACGCGCTGCCGGTGAAGATGCGCAAGGGGCTGATGGTGGTGATTGCCGCGACCACGGCGGCGATGATGGCGCTGCTCGCGTGGTACGCGCTGGAATATGTGCAGAAGGTCGCCAGCCGCGGCCGTATCACCCCGGCGCTGCAGGTGCCGCTGTACCTGACTTACGTCTGGGTGGTGATCGGGCTGGCGCTGACCTCGTTCCAGTATCTGCTGACCGCGCTGCGCAATCTGAATTTCGCCGAGGAGGAGATCTATGTCTCTTACCTGGAGGTGGACAGCTACGAAGATCCGGAAACCGCCGCAGCCATTCAGCGCTATGAAGACGCCGGTGAAGAAATGCGGGGCGGGGAGGAAAAGCAATGACCGAACTGATGCTTGCCGTGATGATCCTGTTGTTGCTGGCAGGGTTCCCGATGAAGATGCCGCTGATCTCGGCCGCGGTGCTGGGCTTCCTTGTCTACTTCCCATCCATGAACATGCAGATCCTGATCCAGCAGATGATCGGCGGGGTGAAGCCTGCCGCGCTGATTGCAGTGCCGATGTTCATCCTGGCTGCCGATATCATCACCCGCGGCCATTCCGCCAACCGGCTGATTGACGTGGTGATGAGTTTCATGGGCCATATCAAGGGTGGGCTGGCGATCTCGGTGACCTCGGCTTGCGCGCTGTTCGGTGCAGTCTGCGGCTCGACCCAGGCGACCGTGGTGGCCATCGGCGGCGCAATGCGGCCCAGGATGCTGAAGTCCGGCTACAAGGACAGCTTTGCCATCGGCCTGATCGTCAATGCGGCTGACCTGGCCTATCTGATTCCGCCCTCTATCGGCATGATCATCTATGGCGTGGTCTCCGGCACCTCGATCTCGCAGCTGTTCATCGCGGGCATCGTGCCGGGGCTGCTGATCGTGGTGCTGTTCTCGGCCTATTGCATGGTCTACGCCTACCGCCACGACATACCCGTGCTGCCGCGCGAGGGCTGGGGCCAGCGGTTCACCGCCATGCGGCGGGCGTTGTGGCCGATGGGTTTCCCCGCGATCATCGTTGGCGGCATCTACGGCGGAGTGTTCTCACCTACCGAGGCTGCAGCGATCTGCGTGCTTTACGCCGCAGTGCTGGAGGTGCTGATCTTCCGCTCGGTCAAACTGCGCGACCTTTGGGACATTGCGCTGTCGACCGGTGCCATCACCTCGGTTGTGTTCATCCTAATCGCGGCGGGTGCGGCTTTCAGCTGGACGCTGAGCTTTGCCCAGGTGCCGCAGCAAATCATCGCCTCGCTCGGTCTGGATGAGGCCGGGCCGCTGATGGTGCTCTTGGCCGTCAACATCGCCTTCTTCGTGGGCTGCATGTTCGTGGACTCGATTGTGGTGATCCTGATCCTGGTGCCGATCTTTGCACCGATGATCAAGGCGGCGGGCCTCGACCCGGTGCTGGTCGGTGTGCTGATCACCCTGCAGGTGGCCATTGGCGCCGCAACCCCGCCATTCGGTTGCAACCTGTTCACCGCCATCGCAGTCTTCCGCAGACCGTTTGTCGAAGTGGTGCGCGGTGTGCCACCCTTCCTCATCATCCTTCTGATCGTGACCGGGCTGCTGGTCATCTTCCCGCAAATCGCCCTGTTCCTGCCGGAACTGGCTTACCGCTAAAACAAGAAACTGGAGAGAAACATGTCTGGACACGGTTACGAATCCGGCCGCCTGAACCTGCCCTTTGTCGGCATCGCCACCTTCGGCAAGAAACCCTATATCGAGGATTGGGACAACATCAATGCCGACGTGGCGATCTTGGGCGCGCCGTTTGATTTCGGCTGCCAGTTCCGCTCCGGCGCGCGGTTCGGCCCGCGGGCGGTGCGCGAGGCCTCGACGCTGTTCAGCTTCGGCCATGCCGGAGCCTATGATCACGAGGACGACGCCACCTATCTGGGCGCGGACGTCCGGATTGTTGACCTCGGCGACGCCGACATCATCCACACCAAGACTGAGGAAAGCCACGCCAATATCGAATATGGCGTCAAGAAGATCCTGGATGCAGGCGCCATTCCGGTGACCATCGGCGGCGACCATTCGGTCAATATCCCCTGCATCAATGCCTACAAGGAAGACTGCGCTAAGAACGGCCCGATCCATGTGATCCAGATCGACGCGCATCTGGACTTTGTCGATGAGCGCAAGGGCGTCACCGACGGCCACGGCAACCCGATGCGCCGCGCGATTGAAAAGGATTACGTCACCGGCATGACCCAGCTGGGTATCCGCAACGTGTCGTCGACCGCCAAGGAAGGCTACATCGACGCCCGCGAGCGCGGCTCCGACATCCTGTCGGTGCGCCAGGTGCGCAAGCTCGGCACGGAGGCGGTGCTGGACCGCATCCCCGAAGGCGCACGTTACTATGTGACCATCGACATCGATGCCTTCTGCCCCTCGATCGCGCCCGGCACCGGCACCCCCAGCCATGGCGGCTTCCAGTATTACGACGTGCTGGAAATCCTGCAGGGTCTCAGCAAACGCGGTGATGTGGTTGGCATCGATCTGGTGGAAGTGGCCCCGGCCTATGATCCGACTGAAAGCACTCAGATCCTGGCGGCGCAGCTTTTGCTGAACTTCATCGGCTTCATCTTCCACAACAAGAACATCTTCCACAACAAGAAATAGGCCTCCTCCCGCTGCACCTGCAACCACCGGTGCAGTGTTTACCTGGCGCGCCTGCGGAAAAATGGTGCGCCAGGTGCATTTGTGCCGTCGCAAATGGCGCCTTCAATGGCTCGTTCTTCCCGGCCTTGCGATTGATACCTGTGTGTTGATCGATGCTGCCCCAGCAAACGGCAGATCCGGTGTTCCGACACTTTCATCTCGCTGCGTATCATCTCGCTGCAAGCCCGGCGGCGGGCAGGGCTCAGAAGCTTCCCTTTTCAGCTTCCGTCAGGATGAGCTTGTCCAGGGTCAGATCCGAGACGGCTTTCCGCAGCCGTTCGTTCTCCTTCTGAAGCCGTTTGAGTTCCTTCAGTTGGCCGGTTCCCATCCCGCCAAACTGCTTGCGCCAGCGGTAGTAAGTCTGCTCAGTGATGCGCACTTCGCGGCTCGCATCCACGCGCTGCCCCCCCCTGGTTGAAGAGCACATCAACCTGCCGCAGCTTCTGAACTATTTCCTCAGGCTTGTTCACCATTCTCAGTCCTCCGTTTCCTAAACATAACGGTGGGCCAATTCAGATGAGACACTCAACCTTCACGGGCGAGATAGGCTGCGGAGATGCTGGCCATCGAGCCCCAGCCGGAACCGCTCCTGACCATGGTCGGCGCGTCGATGCAACGATCATCTGGCTGCGCGGCTCGTTGTGTTCCGCGATCCCCAGCGCCCCGCGGGTGCGGGCGGCGTCCAGGCCCAGGACGCCAGTGCCACCCAGGCGCCCGAGGTGTGGTAGTCGCATGCGCTGCGATGCAAAGCGATGCCGGCGCGGGTGCCGGTATTATGACCGATGGTGACGAGGGTCAGAAATTCCTTTGGATCGTTCAGGCCTTCGGCCTGTGCCAGCGCAACGGTGGCGGGGATAACGCCGCAGCCGGCATGGTCTTTGGTCTGCTTGCGCCCGTCATGAGCATTCAGCGAGTCGATGGTGGTGGCATTGGCCAGCGCCGCACCGGCGGCGCTGGAGGTTTTTCCTTCCGGCCAGATTTGCGCGGCCTAGCCGCCAAACATGGTTTACGCATGAGTGCCGATGATCCGGGACATATCCGTCTGCACAGCGCTTATGGCGACGCCAAGGGTGTCTGCAAGAGCACGCACCGCGTCCTGCACGGCTGCCTGCGGCAAGTCCTCGCCGCGGGTGTTGAGGATGAAGCTGGTTGCGTCGGTCATGCGGATATCCTTGGGCGCAGGCGGGGCCGGGTTAGCAAGGGGTGAAAGTACGGAAGGCGGCGATGGCGGCATCCAGGGCGCTGTCGTCCACATCCCGGTGCAACACCATCCGGATCGCAGGGGACTGGCCGCCGATCTTGATGCCAGCCTCAGCCATATGGCTGATCAAGCGGGCGTGGTCCTCTGCCTCGGGTGTCAGGAAAACCATGTTGGTCTGGGACGAGACCTCGCCAATGCCGGTTTCGCGCAGCGCTTTGGCCAGGCGGGATGCCCGGGTGTGATCATTGGCCAGCTCAGTTACGTGGTGGTCCAGCGCATAGAGACCGGCGGCGGCCAGCACGCCGGATTGGCGCATCGCGCCACCAAGGATTTTGCGGTTGCGCCGGATCTGGCCCATCAGGGCATCGGGGCCAACCAGAACCGAGCCCGCAGGAGTGCCCAGCCCCTTAGAGAGGCAGACGGAGATGGTGTCGAACGGTGCGGCAAAGGCGGCGGCGCCGCATCCCAGGGCGGTGATCGCGTTGAACAGGCGGGCACCGTCCAGATGCACGGCCAGCCCAGCTTCACGCGCGACCTTGACGCCTGCCTCGATCCGCTCCAGCGGCACGACCCGGCCGCCGACGCTGTTTTCCAGGCTCAACAGACGGCTGCGGGCGTAATGCGGATCGTCCACCTTGATCGCGGCGGCGATGCGGCCGGGATCCAGCCCGCCGTCATCAGAGGTGGCAACCGGCACCATCGAGACACCGGCCAGAACCGACACGCCTGCGGCCTCATCGCAGTAAAGGTGGTAGCGGTCGCCGCTGATCATCTCGTCGCCGCGGCCGCAATGGGCCATGACGGCGGCCAGGTTGCTTTGGGTGCCGGTTGGGAAGAACACCGCGGCGTCCTTGCCCAGGCGTGCGGCAAGCTCCTGTTCCAGGCGGGTGACCGTCGGGTCCTCGCCATAGACGTCATCACCCAGCGGCGCGGCCATCATTGCTTCGCGCATTCCGGCGCTGGGTTTGGTCAGAGTGTCGCTGCGCAGATCGCAGATGCAGTTTGTGGCTGCATCTGCGGCGGCATAACCATAAGCGCTCATTCTGTGACCTGATCGTATGCCAGCGCCGCAACGATGTGCACGCGCTGCTTCTCGCCGCCGTTCAGGGCGGTGTGGTAGGCGCGGGTGTCGGTGAAATAGACCGAACCGTCGGCGGGCAGGTGGGTCACGTGGTGGTTCACGATGAACAGCGAACCGGGGTTCGAGATCAGCGGGATGTGCAGGCGCGGTTCCGGGTCGCGGTGCCAGGAGTTGCAGTTGTACAGCCCCTTGGACAGGATCCGGGTGCGGCCGATCGGGAAGCGCTTGGTCAGTTCCTCGTGCACATGTTCGAAATAGGTTCCTTTGAATTTCGGATTGAACTCGGAGAAGTCGATTTCCGGCACCAGCTCCTCGCGCGGCTCTTCGACGTAACGCTCATCGGCGCGCAGCCAGTAGCGGCCGGACAGGTCGTTGGGGGTCCATTCGGTCTGGCCCGGGCGCTGGGTCAGCGGCAGCGCGGCAAAGCCCTGATCCTGCATCCCGCCCATGAAGGCTTCGCGCTTCAGGCATTCTTCCAGCGCTTCCTGCAGTTTCCCGATGTCGAATTTCAGCTCCAACCGGGCGATGCCGGGGCCGGGCACAAATTCCGCAACCGATTTGTAGTCGGGCATTTCAGACATGGCATTCTGGATCAGTTCGACGTCACGGTCCTGGATCTGTGGCATGAAGGTCATTGCGGCATCTCCCAAAATGGCGCGGTGTTTCCTTAAGCCATATTCAGATTTTGCGGTTTGGAAAGCTGGATTTTTTCATCAGGTGATTACCAAAACGCATCAAGTTGCGGCAAGATCCGGTATCCGGTCCGGTTTGGCTGGGGGCAGGTGGTGTGCGTCCGCTTGAGGCGGGTAGCCTCTAATTTATGAAATTGATGAACCTTTTTCAAATGCCACCACGGTCCAGTTCCGGCAAGCGCAGCGCAGCTGCGCCGGTGAGTAATTTTCATTGCCTAGGAATTTTCCTGGGCCACTGGTGGGGCTTCGGGCGCGGTTTTTTAGCGGGTTCCTGGGCTGCTCAGCCCGGCTGGCCGGAGGTCTGCATCTGTTCCAGGAACCAGCTCCGCATGCGTTCCACCCGGACTACCCCGACCTTAGCTTCGGGTGTCAGCAGGTAATAGGCGCTGTCGGAGGCCTTGAACGGGTGCACCTGCACCAGGCTGCCGTTCTCCAGTTCCTTGCGGATCAGGATTTCCGGAATGATGGCAATGCCGTGGCCGTTTCTGGTTGCGTCGATCAGCATTTCGAACTGGTTGAACATCGGGCCGATGATCCTGCGCGGCAGCTTCTTGCCCTGCAGCTTGAACCAGATCTGCCAGGACAGCGGCCGGGTGGAGTGCTGCAGGATCCGGTGGCCGAGCAGGTCTTCCGGATCCTCTAGCGGCTCGGGGAATTGGTCTGGTGCTCCGGCGGCGACCAGGACGTCGCTCATCAGACGGTCGGCACGGTAGCCGGGCCAGGAGGCGTCGCCCTGGGCAAAGGCGAGGTCGACCAGGCTAGGGTCGATCTCTGTGTTTTTCAGGTAGGTGATGAGGTTGAGGGTATGGCGGATCTTTTCCGCCTTTGGCCCCATGATGAGCGGCATCAGCCAGCGGCTGCCCAAGGTGGGATAGACGCCGATGTTCAGGCTGCCTTCGGCGCTGTCATGCGATTTGGTTTTCAGGATGGTCAGCTCCAGCTCCTCCAGGAGCGGCGACAGTTCGGCCAGCAGGTTGCGGCCCGCTGCGGTCAGCTTGACCCGTTGCTTGGAACGGGTGAAAAGCGACTGGCCGACAAAGGCCTCCAGGATCTGGATCTGACGGCTGACCGCGCTTTGGGTCACGTTCATCTCTTCTGCGGCACGGGCGAACCCTTCGGTTTTGGCTGCCGCTTCAAAGCAAAGCATAGAAGTGATTGAGGGGATGCGTCGTCGCATGGGCGTGCCTTTCAGCCAGTGCTTCTGCCTCATTATTGCTGAAATCTCATCAAGTCATTCCCCTATTCAGATATTATTCCAGATTTCTCGGGTGTAGTGCTTCGAAAAACTGAGGCTGGGAGAATCCCTCGGGGTTTTCTGCTTCAGTTTGTGGTGCTGGAACCGGTGCAATCGGCAAGAGGGGATCCGCTCATGCAAATGACACGAAAAGAACAGAGCGGCGGCATTGGCAACCGGCCCGTTTCCTGCAGAGATTCAACATGGGAGTTTCACATGGCTTGCACGAGACGCGCATTGACCCTGGCCGCAGCTCTGACGGCCGCCGCCTTTACCGCGGGTGCCAGCCCGGCCGACGAGGCGCTGGATTGGATCACGCCGGAAAACACGCTGAAAGTAGCGGCAGATGCTAACTGGGCGCCGCAAAGCTTTCTGAACGGCAACAACGAAATGGACGGCTTCAACGTCGATGCGGCCCGCGAGCTGGCCTAGCACCTGGGCGTTAAGGTCGAGCTTGTGACCCCGGCCTGCGATATCATCACCGCAGGCAACTGGAACGGCTGCTGGGGTGTGTCCGCGGGCTCGATGACCCCGGCGAAGGCGGGCATCGAAGTCTTGGATTTTCTGACTGTCTACTACTACACCCCGGCCGCCGAATCGGTGCACAAGGACAGCCCTGCCGCCAATCTGGGGGACTTGAGCGGCAAGAAAATGGCCGCGACCGCCGCCAGTGTTTTCGAGCTGCACCTGCAACACGATCTGACTATCGACGCGGCGTGTGTGCCATCATTCGAAGACCAGATCGAACTGGGCAAGCTGCGTTCCCACAAGGATTCGACCGCAGTGATGGACGGCCTGCGCCTGGACGACGGCATCCGTCTGGACGGCATGGTTGGCTCGCTGCCTGCGATTCTGAACGGCATCGAAAACAACTTTCCGATTAAGAGCGTGAGCGACCCGGTGTTCTATGAGCCGTTGGCGATTGCAATCGACAAGGGCGATGCCGAGCCGAACTCCAAGCTGACCGGCATCGTTGAGGACATGCGCGCCGACGGCACGCTGAGCGGCCTCAGCGAAAAATGGTACGGCGTCGACTACACCAACACGAAGTAAGGGAAATTCCGGCTGGCCCGCTGGTCCGCAATCCCAAAGTGATTGCCGTGATGCTCGCCGCCGCGGCTGTTTTCACCGTGCTGAACCTGAATGGCACTGTGTTTGGCGAGCAGAGGCGCCTGGTCATCGGCGCGCCGGCTGAGGCCGGGTACTACGGCTAATTCGCCATCGGCGTAGTGTTGGCGCTGCGTTTCACCCTGTGCGTGGTGGTGGTCGGCTTTCTGCAGTTCCGCCTTCAGGCCGTCATTGTCTGGTTGCAGCTTCTTTGCCTGTTCCTTGTTTTCTTTTACCGCGTCAACCTGGACTTCGAGTTTATCCGTAAGGAGGCCTGGTGCATGGTCAGCCAAGGCGTGTTCACCACGCTTTATGTCTCCGCCATTTCGATTGCGCTGGTCTCGGTTCTGGCTATCATCGGCGCGGTGGCCAAGCTGTCCTCCATTGGATTTGCCTATGCGATCGCCAGCTTCTGCGCCTCCTTTTTCCGCGGCTTATCGAACCTGATGCAGGTATTTCTGGTTTACCTGGACTTGCCCAGCTGGGCTATGTGTTTGATAGCGTGCCTGCCGGTATCCTGGCGCTGACCCTGTGCTATGGCGCCTATATGACCGAGATTTTCCGTGCGGGCATTCAGTCGATCCCGAAAGGCCAGTGGGAATCCCAATGTGATGCTGTTCGACGAGCCCGCCTCGGCGCAAGATCCGGAGATAGTTTCCGAGGTGCTGAATACTATGGTCGAACTGGCCCAGGATGGGATGACGATGGTTTGCGTGACCCATGAGATGGGTTTTACCAAGGCGGTGGCGGACCGGGTGATCTTTATGGATGCGGGCGAGATCATCGAAGAGAATGACCCTGTGCAGTTCTTCGAAAACCCGCAAAGCGAGCGGACCCGGACCTTCTTAAGCTAGATCCTGCAGCATTGACGCACGGCTCTGGATAGGGCTGAACTTGCCGCAGCCATGCGCAGCAGGTTCAGCGGTTGCTGCCCGCGTGGCCTTGGACCCAGCAAACGCGCGGAGGAGGTGCAGAGCAGATGGCCTTGAAATTCGACCAGTTTGCAGCACAGCTGTCTTTTGACGGCTTGCCGGATCAGGTGCTGTGGACGCTGCGGCGGTCCTTTCTGGACACTATGGGCGTGGCAGCCGCCGGTGCGGCGACCGACCTCTCGGGCATCGCCCGCCGGGTTGCGCCGATGCTCTTCGGCGCAGGTGGCGCTGGGACGTCGCGGATGCTGATGGACGGGCGCGCGGTCAGCCCGGCGGGCGCAGCGATGGCGGGGGCCTTTACCATCGATTCGATTGATGCTCATGACGGGACCACGCCCTGCAAGGGCCATGCCGGTTCGGCCATCTTTCCGGCGATGATGGCTATGGTACAGGCTTCAGGCCGGGGAGTAGATGGCAAGCGCTTTGCAGAAATTTTGGCCACGGCCTATGAAATCTCCTACCGGGCCGGGCTGGTGCAGCATGCGACCTGCGCCGACTACCACACCTCCGGCGCCTGGACGGCGGTCGGGGTTGCCGCCGCGGGCGCCAAGCTTCTGGGTGGCACTGCGGAACAGATCCGCCAGGCCGCAGGTATTGGTGAATACCACGGTCCGCGCAGCCAGATGATGCGCTGCATCGACCACCCGTCGATGGTGCGCGATGGGGTCGGCTGGGGCGCGCCCTCTGGTGTCACCGCGGCCTATCTGGCGATGGAGGGCTTTACGGGGGCGCCCGCGCTGACTTGCGAGGGTGAAGAGGGTAAGGAATTCTGGGCGGATCTTGGCTTGGGCTGGCGGCTGGCAGAGCACACGCACTACAAGGCCTACCCCTGCTGCCGCTGGGCGCATCCCTCGCTGGATGCGGTGCAGGAGATGATGCGGGCTCACGCCCTCAGCCATGAGCAGGTGGAAAGCGTGGAAATCCGCACCTTTCATTATGCCACGCGGCTGGCCGGGCATGAGCCGCGGAACCAGGATGAGTTCGCCTATGCTATCGCCTTCCCGGTGGCGGCGATGATCGTGCGCGGCCAGGTGGGGGCAGAGGAGTTGAGCGACGCGGCGCTGCGCGATCCGGACATTCTGCGGGTCAGCCGCGCAGTTACCTTGATTGACGATGCAGAGATGACCCGGATAAGCACGGACAAGCGTTGGGCGCAGGTCACACTGGTGCTGAAGGACGGCCGCCGGATCGAAGACGCCCCGCGTACTCCGCGCGGAGATGCGGATCTGCCGCTTAGCGATGCGGAGATCTTGCAGAAATACCATTTGCTGGCCGCTCCGGTGCTGGGTCAGGCCCGGGCTGAGGCGATTACGGAGCTGGCCTTGCGGTTCGATAGCCTGGACGGTCCCCGGTTCCGGCAGCTGCTGGATCTGTGCTGTCAGCCGGTCTAAATTGGCTCCTGTGCCAACCTACCCGTTCACGGACCTCGTGACATGCCACGCAAGATCCCGCCTTTTACCACCATCCGGGCCTTTGAGGCTGTCGCCAGGCTGGGCCGCAATGTGGATGCGGCGCAGGAACTGAATATCACCGCTTTGGCAATCAGCCATCAGGTGCGGGCTTTGGAGCCATTCGGTGGCGCTCCGCTGCTCCAGCGCGGCAGCGGCCAGCAAGCAGAGCTGACGGAGGAGCGCCGGGCGCTGCTGGCGCCGGTGGGCCAGGCGCTGGATGCCATGAATTCGGCCTTTGCCCTTTATACCGGAAACACACTGGAGCAGATGATTTAGGTGCATATGTTCCAGTCGCTGGCCAACATGCGGCTGATCCCCAAGTTGCGCGAAGCTTTGCCTGGGGTGGCCATCCGGATCGTCACCGTCCCTGAAGAGATTAATCTGAGCGGCAGTGACGTGGTCCACACCATTGTCTTCTCTGACAAGTCGCCGCAGGCGATACGCTGTGTCAAATTGTTTGATGAGGTGATCCAGCCGGTGAGCTCGCCGGGCTATCTGAAATCCCGCACTGCGCCTTTGCGGCCCGAGGACATGGTGACCGAACCGTTGATCCGCAGTCAGCATTATGCAAACGAATGGTCGCGCTGGTTTAATGCTGCGGGCCTGGGCGATCAGTCCTGGAAACCGGTTGCGGAAATGGATAACGCGTTCCAACGCGCCGCAGGCCGTGGCAAGCGGTCTTGGCTGGGCAATGGACTGGTGGCCGTTCGGCGAGGAGCTAAGGCACAGCGGACAGCTGGTGGCGCCGGTCAATATGGCGGGGTAACTGGCTATGCCTATTATATACTCACGTCTTATCGTGCAGAAGGTTCACCGGCAGCAACCCGGTTCCGCAACTGGCTGATACGGACTTGTGCACAAAATTTGCGATTTGAATGCTCGGTTTGAATACGCCCGCTGCCAGGAATTGGAGGCCGCAGAGTTTGGCATGGCATTCTGCGTGCTTAGTCGTGTTTGAAATGCGCGAAGCGTATCACTCGGAAATTACAACCTCTTTTCCCGAAAAGGGATTCAGAAAAAACGCTTTAAGAGGAAAGGTGGTAGCGGAGGAGGGACTTGAACCCCCGACACGCGGATTATGATTCCGCTGCTCTAACCAACTGAGCTACTCCGCCGCTCGCTGTGTGGAGGCGATTTACGGAATGGCGCGGGCTGGGTCAAGCGGAAAAACTGCGGAAATGCGGATTCTTCGGTTTTTTTTCCGCCGCTGCAAGTTATCTGTTTTAAAACATGAGGTTGCGTAGGGTGTGGTGCGTTGGCGCGTGAGTGGCGGCCTTGGGATTCAGCAGCCTGTTTGACTGGAGCCTAGTCCGGCAGTTCATCCAGAGCGGAAGGAGCTGGCAGCGGCAGCTGGTCCAGAAGTTGAAACACTAGGGTGCGGCAAGTTTCCCCGTTCCAGTCCTCTGGGTGAAATCCGGCGGGCAGATCCGGATGACGCAGCACCACACGGCGCCAACGGTGCACGATCAGCGTACGCAGGGTGCCAGACTGCGCAGGTGTCAGGCCGGAAGGCGGCGGGGTGATCCGGCTCAAATCCCGCTGCAGTGCAGCGCAGGCATCGCGCAAGGGCTCAGGAAACAGCCGGGTTTTGAGCCAGCCTGGGACGGCAATGTGGCTGACCTCGGCGGCCATTAAGTCGTGCAGACTGCGCGGGACCGGGCCGTGGCCCAAGGCGGTAGTGCGGTTCACTGCGACGTAATTGGGCAGCAGCAGCACGTCATCTAATGTGGCCTGGCCGGTGCCATCCTCGGCGATCAGCAGATGCCAGTCGCCGGGCGCGGCGGCGCGGCGTTCATAAATCCGCGGGGTGACGGCTGCGGATTGGTTGCGGCCGTATTCCGTCAGGTAATGCACCGAGGCGCGGCCTGCGCGCTCGCTTTCGATCCAGCCGTCTTTGCGCAGCCGGTGCAGCGCCACCCGGATTGCCTCGGGCTTGATCCCCATCGGGGTGATGATGCGGGTGAGCGCCCCACCGCTGATCTGGGCGCCCTTGTCCTGGGCCAGATCGCCGAACAGCGACACGATGACCGACCAGACCCGCTGGTTCTGCGGGTCGTTCAGCTGCTGGACGGTGGCGTCAAACCAGGGGTTATGCTGTTCGTTCATAGGGATAAACATAGTTCGCCCGGACTGGTTAGACCAGTCCGGGCGTGCGGCAGCGTTACCGCTGCCTACCACTTTTGCACAAGCTCAGAAGGCGTTCATGGTCAGCAGTTCATACTCTGCCGCGATCTCGCCGTCCTGGTTGGTGAGGGTGACGTGCCAGCGCACCTCGCCGTATTCCTCGTTGCGGGGGGTCTTCTTCTTGACCGTGAGGCGGACCTTGATGCTTTCGCCTGCTGAAATCGGTTTCATGAAGCGCAGGTTGTCGAGGCCGGTGTTGGCCAGAACCGGGCCCTCATCCGGCTGCACAAACATGCCCGCGGCAAAGGACAGGAGCAGGTAGCCATGCGCCACGCGGCCCGGGAAGAACGGGTTCCGCTTGGCGGCTTCGTCGTCCATGTGGGCATAGAAGGTGTCGCCGGTGAAATGGGCGAAGGTTTCGATATCCTCCAGCGTGACGGTGCGCGGGGCGGTGTGCAGGGTCTCGCCGATGGAAAGCTCGCCGAACTTGCGGGTGAAAGGGTGGGCGGGGCCTTTGACCTCAGTGCCGCCGGGAACCCATTTCTCGCCAATCGCGGACAGGATGTCGGGCGAGCCCTGGATGGCGGTGCGCTGCATGTAGTGTTTGACGCCGCGCACGCCGCCCATCTCCTCGCCGCCGCCGGCCCGGCCCGGGCCGCCGTGCACCATGTGGGGCAGGGGGGAGCCATGGCCGGTCGATTCCTTCATCGAGTCGCGGTTGTTGAAGTAGAGGCGGCCGTGGTAGGCGCCGGCGCCGATGGCGACCTCGCGGGCGACGGCGGGGTCATGGGTGATGACCGAGGCCACCAGCGAGCCCTGGCCGCGGTTGGCCAGATCAATGGCGTGGTCCAGATCGCGGTAACCCATGATGGTGGAGACGGGGCCGAAGGCCTCTGTGTCGTGCACGCGGCTAGCGTTGTCCGGGTCGGCGCAGTGGAACAGCATCGGCGGGACGAAGGCGCCTTTTTCGGCGTCGGCGCCATCGACGGAGAAGCTGTCCGGGTCGCCAAAGACGCGCTCCGCCTCCTGACCGATGATCGCGGCCTTCTCCAGCACGTCGCGTTTCTGATTGCCCGAGACCAGCGCGCCCATGCGGGTGGTTTCCAGGCGCGGGTCGCCGATTTGGATTTTTGCCAGGCGGGCTGACAGTGCCTCGATCACCGCGTCCACCTGTGCCTGCGGCGCAATGATGCGGCGGATGGCGGTGCATTTCTGGCCCGCCTTGGTGGTCATCTCGCGGCTGACTTCTTTGATGAAGAGATCAAACTCCGGTGTGCCGGGCTGTGCGTCGGGACCGAGGATCGAGGCGTTGAGGCTGTCCTGTTCGGCGACGAAACGGACCGAGTTCTCCAGGATTACCGGGTTGGCGCGCAGTTTTAGCGCGGTATTTGCGGACCCGGTGAAGCTGACCACATCCTGCATGGTCAGATGGTCGAGCATGTCGCCGAGGCCGCCGGAGACCAGCTGCAGCGCGCCTTCGGGCAGGATGCCGCTGTCGAGCATCAGTTTCACCGCCAGCTCGGTCACGTAGCAGCTGTTAGTGGCCGGTTTCACAATGGCGGGAACGCCCGCCAGCAGGGTGGGGGCCAGTTTTTCCAGCATGCCCCAAACCGGGAAGTTGAAGGCGTTGATGTGCACTGCGACCCCGCGCAGCGGGGTGCAGATGTGCTGGCCCAAGAAAGTGCCGTTACGGGAGAGCTGCTCCACATCGCCATCCAGGTAGACATGCCCGTCCGGCATTTCGCGGCGGCCTTTGGAGGCGAAGACAAACATGGTGCCGATGCCGCCATCGATGTCGATCATGTGGTCGGACTGGGTGGCGCCGGTGTTGAACGACAGATCATAAAGCGCCTGCTTGTGCTGATTCAGGTGGCCCGCCAGCGCCTTGAGCATCCGGGCGCGGTCGTGGAAGGTCAGCTTGCGCAGGTTGGCGCCGCCCACAGTGCGAGCGTAATCAAGCATCGCCTGCACGTCGAGCGCGTCGTTGCCCGCTGACGCAATCACCTCGCCGGTGATGGCGCTGGCGATGTTGCGGGCGCCTGCGCCCGGTGCGACCCATTGACCCGCTGCAAAGCTGGAAATCTCTAGAAGGCTCATGATGCTGTCCTTTTCGTCAGGCCGGCGCGGGGCCGGCTGGCTGGAATCCGATGCTGAGATATATTGACCGTCCGGTCGGTTTATGCAAGAAGTTTGTCAAATGCGCCGCTGACAGGGTGAGGGAGCGATGAGCGATACGATTCTGGTTGAGGACCACGGCACCTGGGTGGAGATCACCCTGAACCGCCCGGACCGGCTGAACAGTTTCAACGAGGAAATGCACAACGCCTTGCGCGCCGCGCTGGAGGCCGCGCGTGACGGCGGGGCCCGCGCGGTGCTGCTGACCGGCGCCGGGCGCGGTTTCTGCGCCGGGCAGGACCTGGGCGACCGTGATCCGCGCAAGATGGACGGGCCGCCGGACCTGAGCCAGACGGTACGCAAGTTCTATGCGCCGCTGGTGCGGCTGATCCGTGAATTGAACTTCCCGGTGATCTGCGCCGTCAATGGCGTGGCCGCCGGGGCGGGCGCCAACCTGGCGCTGGCCTGCGACATGGTGCTGGCCGCAGAGAGCGCCAAGTTCATCCAGTCGTTCTCCAAGGTTGGCCTGATTCCTGATACCGGCGGCAGCTGGCATTTGCCGCGGCTGCTGGGTGAAGCGCGCGCCAAGGGGTTGGCGCTGACCGCTGAGCCGCTGCCGGCGAAGAAGGCCGAGGACTGGGGCCTGATCTGGAAGGCGCTGCCGGATGACGCGCTGATGGCAGAGGCCCGCGCCATGGCCGAGAAATTCGCCAACGGCCCGACGCTGGGCCTGGGCCTGACCAAGCAATGCATCCAGGCGGCAGCGGTCAACACGCTGCCGGATCAGCTGGAGATCGAGGCGGACGCGATGAAGACCTGCGGCGAAAGCGCGGATTACGCTGAGGGCGTGGCCAGCTTCCTTGAGAAACGCGCACCCGCGTTCAAAGGCAAGTAACTATGACCCCGAAAAAACGCGCTGAAAAATCCGCCGCCGCCATGTGGGCCGAAGATCATGCGTCCAAATGGGCGGGGATGGAGATCACCCATGTGGCTGAGGGGGAGGCCACGCTGGAGCTGACCATTGCCCAGCACCATTGCAACGGACACGGTATTTGCCACGGCGGTGTGACCTTCATGCTGGCTGACAGCGCCTTTGCCTTTGCCTGCAACAGCCGCAACCAGTCGACGGTGGCGCAGCACAACGTGATCAGCTTCACCGCGCCGGGACGGCTGGGCGACAAGCTGATTGCCACGGCCCGCGAGATTTCCCTGACCGGGCGCAGCGGCATTTATGACGTGACAGTGACCAATCAGGACGGCCAGCAGATCGCCGAGTTCCGGGGTTTTTCCCGAGCGGTCAAAGGCCAGTTGTTTGACGAATAAGGTGTGGAGGACGCCATGGAAGACCTGAGCCCCAAGACGGGTGAACTGGACCCGATCGAGATCGCCTCGATCGACGAAATCCGCGCACTTCAGCTAGAGCGGCTGAAGTGGTCGCTGCGCCACGCCTATGACAACGTGCCGATGTACAAGCAGCGGTTCGACGAGGCGGGGGTGCATCCGGACCACCTGCAGGAGCTGAAGGACCTGGCAAAGTTCCCCTTCACTTACAAGAACGACCTGCGGGACAATTACCCCTTCGGCCTGTTTGCGGTGCCGCGCAGTGAAATCATCCGCCTGCACGCGTCCTCCGGCACCACCGGCAAGCCGACGGTGGTGGGCTACACTGCCAATGACATCAGCAACTGGGCGGATCTGGTGGCACGCAGTTTGCGTGCCTCGGGCCTGCGCAAGGGCGACATGGTGCACAACGCCTATGGCTATGGTCTGTTCACCGGCGGCCTGGGTGCGCACTACGGGATTGAGCGCCTGGGCGCGACCGTGGTGCCGATGTCGGGCGGCCAGACCGAAAAGCAGGTTGGCCTGATCACCGACTTCAAACCTGACGGCATCATGGTGACGCCGTCCTACATGCTCAACATCCTGGAGCAATACCATAAGGTCGGTATGGACCCTCGGGATTGCTCGCTGAAGGTCGGCGTGTTCGGTGCCGAACCCTGGACCGACGCGATGCGCAAGGAGGTCGAAGAAGCCTTTGACATGCATGCGGTTGATATCTACGGCCTGTCTGAGATCATGGGGCCGGGTGTTGCCAATGAATGCGTCGAGACCAAGGACGGCCCGGTGATCTGGGAGGACCACTTCCTGCCGGAAATCATTGACCCGCAGACCGGCGAGGTGCTGCCGGATGGCGAGCTGGGCGAGCTGGTGTTCACCACGCTGACCAAGGAAGGCCTGCCGATGGTCCGCTACCGCACCCGCGATCTGACGCGCCTGCTGCCGGGCACCGCACGCTCGATGCGGCGGATGGAGAAGATCACCGGGCGCAGCGACGACATGATCATCCTGCGCGGCGTCAACGTCTTTCCCAGCCAGGTAGAGGAACAGTTGCTGGCGACCGGCGGCCTTGCGCCCTACTATCAGATCGAGCTCTACAAATCCGGCCGCATGGACGCGATGCGGGTGTTTGTTGAGGCGAATCCGGATGCCACCGATGAGCTCAGCAAGACCGCGGCAGCGCGGATGCTGACCAAGCGGATCAAGGATATGGTTGGCGTTTCGACCGAGATCATTGTAGGCGACCCGGGGTCCGTCGAGCGCAGCCAGGGCAAGGCCAAGCGCGTCGTCGACAACCGCAGCCAGTCCTGACCCGGGAGAGTAAGCCTTGGCCCGCACGATCGCAAAAGACCACGATGAGAAACGCGCGCAGATCCTGAAGTCGGCAGCCAAGGTGTTTGCCGAGTCCGGCTACGACCGTGCGTCGATGACCCAGCTGGCGCGCGAATGCGGGATCTCCAAGGCGAACATCTACCACTATTACGACAGCAAGGATGCCGTGCTCTACGGCCTCCTTGATACTTACCTTTGCGAGCTGCGCGACCGGGTCTGCGGGGTGGACCTGGAAGGTCTTAGCGCTGAGGACCGGCTGCGCCGCATCGTGTCGGAGATCATGCTAGCCTACCAGGGTGCGGATCATGAGCACCAAGTGCAGCTGGGCGCTATGGGGGCGCTGCCCGAGGCGCAGCAGAGGCATCTGCGCGGTTACCAGCGCGAGATGGTGCAGTTCATGAGTGATGCGCTGGCGGCGGTTGCGCCGGAGGTGTTTGAAGGCGATTCTGCTAAGTTGCGCGGTGTCACAATGTCTGTTTTCGGCATGCTGAACTGGTACTACATGTGGAACTCCGGCGCCGGATCACAGGCACGGGAAGACTATGCGCGGCTCGCCGCCGAGCTGATTTTGAAAGGTGCCAAAGGGCTTTAACGGCTTTCGACGCCTTGCACGAAAACTTGAAGCGAATACGCAGCACAGTTTGTTTTGCGTTTGCGGCGGTGCACGCTAGCCTGCTTTCCCCATAGGAGGGTGAGATGGCAAAACCTGAAAGTTTCTCAAAGTTCTACTTCAATAAGGTTGGCCTGGGCGAGGCCTGCGGTTGCGCCGAGCGGGCAATCGACATGTATGAATTCGACCGGCAGGCCGGAAAGCCTAGCGTGGCATCAGGCAAGCGCCGGTTTTCCTGGAAGGGATTTGCGCTGAAATACGGGCTGGTGTCGCGCTACAAGTTTTCGTCTGACGTCAGTTGAGCCGGAGCTGGTAAAGCCCATTTGCGCCAGCGGGTTCGAGGTGGGCCGCTGGCGCCTGTCTTCTTGCCTTACAGTGCGGCCGGCGGCACCATACCGACGATGTCATAGGTCTTGCGCAAGATCGGCGCGGTAATTTCGCGCGCGCGCTGCGACCCGCGGGCCAGGATGCGGTCGATTTCATCCTGGTTGTTCATCAGGCGGGCCATCTCGGTGGAAATCGGCGCTAGTTTCGAGACAGCCAGATCGGCCAGCATCGGCTTGAACTCCGAGAACTGCTTACCACCCACATCCGCCAACACCTGATCAACAGTCTGTTCGTTCAGGGCGGCGTAGATGTTCACCAGGTTACGCGCCTCGGGGCGCTCTTCCAGGCCTTTCACTTCCGAGGGCAGCGCCTCCGGGTCGGTCTTGGCCTTGCGGATCTTCTTGGCGATGGCGTCGGCGTCGTCGGTCAGGTTGATGCGGGAGGCGTCGGAAACGTCCGATTTCGACATTTTCTTAGACCCGTCGCGCAGACTCATCACCCGGGTGGCGGCGCCTTCGATGACCGGCTCGGTTTCCGGGAAGAAGTTGACGCCATAGTCGTGGTTGAACTTGATAGCGATGTCGCGGGTCAGTTCCAGGTGCTGTTTCTGGTCCTCGCCGACCGGCACATGGGTGGCGTGGTAGACCAGAATGTCCGCGGCCATCAGCGCCGGATAGGCAAACAGGCCCAGCGAGGCATTCTGCTGGTTCTTGCCTGCCTTGTCCTTCCACTGGGTCATCCGCTGCATCCAGCCCATGCGGGCGACGCAGTTGAAGATCCAGGCCAGCTGCGCGTGCTCGGGGACTTGCGACTGGTTGATCAGGATTGACTGTTCCGGGTCGATGCCGGCGGCGATGAAGCCCGCGCACAGCTCGCGGGTCGATTTCATCAGGTCCTTGGGGTCCTGCCAGACGGTGACGGCGTGCAGGTCGACCATGCAGTAGATGGTCTCGAAATCCTGGCCCTGCATATCGACAAAGCGCTTCATCGCGCCGAGGTAATTGCCGAGGTGCAGGTTGCCCGTGGGCTGGATGCCCGAGAACACACGCGGGGTGAAGGCGGATTCGCTCATTTGGGCGGAACTCCCGTCTGGAAATAGCAACCCCGGTGGCTTACCCATGGGGCCAGGATAGGTCAACAGGCGCGGGGGATTCCGTGCCGCAAGGAGTCCGAATGAGCAGTGAGCCCCATAGCGCCCCAGTGAACCAGGCCCCAGTGAACCCGCTGCCCGCCGCCGTGGTGGCGCTGGTTCTGATCATCATGGGGGTAGAGGCGGTGTTATCGCTTGGCGCGCGCGGTATTGTTGGCGGGCCGGAGGCGATCGGCTGGCGGCTGGAGGCGATCCAGTCCTACGCCTTTTCCAGCGAGATTTTCTGGTGGATGCAGGAAAGCGGCCGCTGGCTGCCGGAGCATCTTAAGCGCTTTGTCTCTTACGTCTTCGTGCATGGCGCCTTTACCCATGCGCTGTTTGTTTGTGTGTTTGTGCTGGCGATGGGAAAGATGGTGGGCGAGGTGATGGGTGACCTGGCGATGGTCATTATCTTCCTGCTGTCGGGCGCCGGCGGCGCGCTGGGCTATGCTCTTCTGATCAGTGGTGGCCAGCCTTTGATCGGCGGCTTCCCAGCGGTCTATGGGCTGATCGGTGCCTTCACCTTTTTGTTGTGGCGCTCATTGGCCTCGGTCGGCGCACAGCAGAGCCGAGCGTTTTCACTGATTGCTTTCCTGATGGGGGCACAACTGCTTTTCGGGTTGCTGTTTGGCGGCCAAAAGGACTGGGTGGCGGACCTGTCAGGATTTGCCACCGGCTTTGGCCTGTCGTTTTTCCTGGCGCCGGGCGGCTGGGCCAGCATCCGCAACCGTATCCGCCACGATTGAAACCGGGATGCTCCCGCCCGCTGGTGAAGCCCCTTGCGGGGGCATCGCCATCCGTTGGGCCGGGCCGGCTGACGCGCGGCAGCTTTGCCACCCTCGCCGTGCAATTTGATAGCAGGATCAACCCTGTTTCTTCAAAGGGCAGGTGCTGAAACCGACGATCTGATAGAGCGGGCAGTAGCCCATCAGGCCGGTCAGCAGCGGCACCAGGCCAATGAGGCCCCATGGGGTCTGCGGGCCAATGAAGACCAGCGACAGCAGGACAAGGCCGAAAATGATGCGCAGGGCGCGGTCGAGGGTGCCTTCGTTGCGGGGCATGGATCTGTCCTTTCGAACTTACTTGCGAAATTGCGAGTCCGTTTTAGGCAGCCGTTTCCGCAAAGTCGGTGACAGTGTCACCAAAGCTCAAGCTTCATCCTGCGCGATATTGTCTAGCCCGTCACGGTCAAGGATGCGAAGGTGCCCGCGCTGTGTTTCCACCAGGCCAAGGCGGGAGAACTCCCGCAGGCGGCGGGTCACAAACGCGCGGCCTGAGGCGGTTTCGGCGGCAAGGGCGTCGTGGGTCGTGCGGATGGGGTTGCCGGATTGCCCCAGCCGCAGCAGCACGCGGGCAAGGCGTGCGTCAAAGCCGGTAAGGGCAATATCTTCCACCAGCTGCTCATAATCGGCAAAGCGGCGGGCGACGGCGGCCATGACGTCTGCCCGGAACGCTTCATTCTCTGACATCGCTTTCTGGAAGTCCGCGTGCGGGAGGAACTCGCCTTCAAGGGCGGTTTCGGCGGTGCCTTCGGCGGAATAGCTGCGGTCCTCCGTCAGGCAGGCAAAGGTCTGCAGGCAAATATCGCCTGGGCCGACACGGTAGAGCACAACCTCGCGGCCGTTCGCCGCCGTTAGCGTGACCTTGATGGTGCCCGAGAAGAGCCGGACAAAGCCGGGGCATTCCTGTCCGGGCCGGAACAGCACGGTGCCTGCGGGGCAGGACAGGCGGCTCATGCCTGCTTCCGGCGGCTGAGGGCGCTGCGGAACTCCGACAGGCGGAAAGCCCCAAAAACCTGCCCTGAGACGAAGTAGACCACGCCGCCCAAAACCACTAGGCCCAGCAGCGACAGATAGCGCCAGTAGTCCAGCGTAAACAACCACCCTGCAGATGCGGCCACGGAATAGAGCACTGCGCCCATGACCGCCGAAGCCGCGAGGATGCGCCAGGCGCGGCGGCGGAAGCGGTCGTCGAACCGCGCCTCCTCGCCCATGCTGCGGGCGCCGAGGGCCAGCAGAGCCACCATCGCCCAGCCAGCGGCAGAGGCGGCGATGGCGGGTGCAATCCAGCCCAGCACGGGTTTCAAACCAAAGGCCAGGCCTGCGTTCACCACCATGGCGACCAGCGCGTAGCGGAACGGCGTCTTGGTGTCTTCGCGCGCGAAATAAAGCGGCTGCAGCACTTTTTGCAGCATGAAGGCCGGCAGGCCCGCGCCATAGATGGCGACGGCAACGGCGATGGCGGCGACGTCTTCCTGGCCGGTGGCGCCGCGTTCGTAAAGGACCGAGACCAGCGGCCCCGGCACGGTCAAGAAGGCCACGGCGGATGGGACCGCCAGAAGCAGCGAAAACTCACCAGCACGCGACAAGGCATCCTGGGACCCTTCCTGGTCGCCAGCCCGCAAGCGGCGCGAAAGGGCTGGCAGGAGAACGATACCTACAGCGATGCCCACAACACCCAACGGCAGCTGGTACAGCCGGTCCGCGATGAACAGCCAGCTGGCGGCCTTTTCGATGTCCGAAGCCACATATTGGCCCACCACCAGGTTGATCTGGGTGACCCCCATGGCCAGTGCGGCTGGAATCGCAACCCGCATCAGGTCACGCATCTCAGGGTTCCAGCGCGGCAGGCCAGGGCGCAATGAAATACCTGCTCTTTCGGCTGCCGCCCAGACCAGCGACAGCTGGGCCACACCGGCAACCGGAATGGTCCAGACCAGCCAGACGACAATATCACCGCCCAGGACAGCCCCTGCTGTCATCGCCGCGCAGGCAAAAATGTTGAGCAAGACCGGCGCGGCGGCGGCGGCTGCAAACCGACCGGTAGCATTCAGCACGCCGGAAAACAGCGCCGCCAGCGACATGAACAGGATGTAAGGAAAGACGATGTAGCCATATCCCACTGCCAGGTCGAAACGCGCGTCGCCAACGAAGCCGCCAGCAGTCAGCCAGACAAGTCCCGGCATGAACACCATTCCCAGGCCAACCAGTGCCAGCACCGCGGCTGCCAGCAGGTTGAAGGCTTGCTGGGCATAGGTCCGGGCATCCTCGCCCGCTTCATAGCGTTTGGCAAAAGCCGGCACAAAGGCCGCGTTAAAGGCGCCTTCAGCAAAGAAGCGGCGGAACAAATTGGGCAGGCGGAAGGCCACGATAAAGGCATCCAGCACCGGCCCCGGGCCGATGAAGGCTGCAATCAGGATCTCGCGGGCGAACCCCAGAACGCGGCTTGCCAGCGTCCAGAAGCCGACGGTCAGGAAGCCCGACAGCAATTTGATCGGTTTCATGTATCCGCCCGTTTTGCACCTTCGGAGATCGCCTCGCGCAGCTTCTTCTCCAGCGTCCGCTGCTTGGACTCCGCGTAGTATTTCAAGCCGAACATGTCCTTAACATAAAAGGCATCGACCACCTGTTCGCCGTAGGTCGCGATCACGGCATTGGCAATATAGACATTTGCCGCAGCCAGGGTGCGTGCCAGATCATAAAGCAGTCCAGGGCGGTCGCGGGTGTCGACTTCAATAATAGTGTAGATCTCCGAGCCCTCGTTATCAAAAGTGATATGGGTCGGCACCTTGAACGCCTTCTCGCGCTTCTTGATCTTGTCGCGGGATTTCAGCGCGTCGCGGGTGATAACCTCGCCCTTCAGGGTCTTTTCGATCATTTGCTTCAGCCGGTGCAGGCGGATCGGGTCGAAAGGATGCCCCTCACTGTCCTGAATCCAGAAGGCATCGGTCACATAGCCGTCCTTGGTGGTGTAAGAACGCGCATCCACCACATTGGCGCCGACCAGCGCCAGTGCGCCCACGATGCGGGCAAATATCCCGGGGTGATCTTCCATCACGAAACAGGCGCGGGTCGCATCCCGGTCCACATCCGGATAGAGGCGGATCATCACTTCACCAGGGTCGCCCTTGGCGGTGAAGTCGCGCAGCATCTCGGCAAAATCCACATGCGCGGTCACATGCAGCCCATGCCAGTAGGGCGGGTAGTGGCGGGCCGTTTCGGTCTTGAGCGCTGCCTTGGTCCAGTCCGGCAGTGCTTCGCGCAGGGCTTTCTTGGCAGAGGCACCGCGGTGTTCACGGTTTAGCGCTTCCATGCCGCCTTCCAGCGCGGCGCGGGTCTGGCCGTAAAGCGCCCGCAACAGAGCCGCCTTCCAGTTGTTCCAGGTGTTCGGGCCAACACCGCGGATGTCGCAGACGGTCAGCAAAAGAAGCAGGTCGAGCCGTTTCACGGTCTGCACGGCCTTGGCAAAATCGCGCACCGTGCGCGGGTCGGCAATATCGCGTTTCTGCGCCATGTCGGACATCAAAAGATGATAGCGGACCAGCCATTCCACGGTTTCGCATTCCGAAGGTTTCAGCCCTAGCCGCGGCGCCACCTTGCGGGCGATCTGGGCACCCAGGATCGAATGGTCCTGCTCGCGGCCCTTGCCGATGTCATGCAACAGCATCGCCACCATCAGAACTTTGCGGTTCAGCCCCTTGCGCAGGATTTCGGAGGAGAGCGGCAGTTCATCCTCCAGCTCGCCGCGTTCAATGGCGGCAAAATTGGAGATCACCTGAATGGTATGCTCGTCCACCGTGTAGGAGTGGTACATGTTGAACTGCATCATCGCCACGATGGGCTCGAACTCCGGCAGGAAAGCGGAAAGCACCCCCAATTCGTTCATCCGGCGCAAGGCGCGTTCAGAGTTGCCATGCTTCAGCAGCAGGTCCAGAAAGAGCTTCCGCGCTTCCTTGTCGTTGCGCATCTCCTCGTCGATAAGATGCAGGTTGGCTGTTACCAGCCGCATTGCGTCCGGATGGATCAGCATGCCGGTGCGCAGCGCTTCCTCGAACAGCCGCAGCAGGTTAAGCTTGTCCTGTAAAAATGCTTTGGGATCGACCACATCCAGCCGGTTATGCACCACCCGGTAGCCGGGTTTGATCCGCGGGCCGCGGCGGAAGATCCGCTGCAGCAGCGGTGCCCCTTTCTGCTGGCTTGCCTCCAGCTTGGTCAAAAAGATCCGGGTCAGGTCACCGACACGCGTGGCATGGCGGAAATAGTCCTGCATAAAGACTTCCACCCCGCGCCGCCCGGCCTTGTCCTCATAGCCCATGCGGCTGGCCACTTCGACCTGCAGGTCGAATGTCAGCTGTTCAGTGGCGCGTCCGGTGGCCAGATGCAAATGAGAGCGCACCGCCCACAGGAAATTGGCCGCATTGGTGAACCGTTCCATTTCCTCGGGCCGGAATAGGCCCAGCGGCACCAGTTCGCCGGCGTCTTTTACCTGGTAGAGGTATTTGGCGATCCAGAACAGCGACTGCAGGTCGCGCAGGCCTCCCTTGCCCTCTTTGACGTTTGGCTCAACCATGTAGCGCTGGCCCTGCTTTTCGTGGCGCGCATCCCGCTCTGCCAGCTTGGCCTCGACGAACACTTCGGCGTCTTTGCTGAATAACTCCGCCTTCAGCCGTTTGTCCAGTTCCTCCGCCAGCGGCCCATGCCCTGCCAGAACCCGGTGCTCTAGCATCGCGGTGCGGATGGTGAAATCCTCGCTGCCCAGCCTGATGCAATCCTTGATCGTCCGGCTGGCGTGGCCGACTTTCAGGCGCAAGTCCCACAGAATGTAGAGCATGGATTCAATCACGCTCTCCGCCCAGGCGGTGATTTTGTAGGGGGTTAGAAACAGCAGATCGACATCCGAAGCCGGCGCCATTTCCCCGCGGCCATAACCGCCGACGGCAATCACTGCGATCCGCTCGCCCCGGGTGGGGGTTGCCAGCGGGTGCAGCAGGCTGCCCGCTACATAGAGCGCAGTCGTGACCAGCCCGTCGGTTAAAAAAGTATAGGACCGGGTCAGGTCCCGCGCTGCAAAAGGCTTGTCCTTGAAGGCCTGAGCAATTGCCGCCCGCCCTGCCTTGTTCGCAGCCTTTAGAATCCTGACCGCCTCCCCGCGCAGGGCGCCAGGGGCAGCGTCCAGCGACAATGCTGTGATCTGGTCGCGGACTGCAGCGGCATCAAAGATGTCCGCAGGGGCGCAGATCAGCGGCCCCAGCGGTGCGGGAAAGCCATTTGCCGCAGGCTGCTGCCCGGCGGCAGGTTCAGAAGCCGGCGCCGGAGAAGCTGCTTGGGGCTGGGTCAATGATCACGACTTTCTGTTCCTGGATGGTGGCAACCGCCAGCCCGCGTTCGTTGGTGCCGTCGGGCAGCAGGCGGAAAATGCCGCCAGCGCCCTGGAAACCGGCACCCTGGGTCAGGGCGCCCGCAGTCAGCGCATCGGATTTCCCGGCTGCAACAAGGGCGCCGATCGCGGCAATCCCGTCATAGGCCAGACTGCCGATCGTGTGCGGTGACGCGCCATAGCTGGCCTGGTAGCGGGCGCTGAACTGCTGAACCTTGCCTTGGTCAGGCATCGCAAACCAGCCGCCTTGCACCCCGGGCAGGGCCAGAGTCTGCGCCGGAATATCCCAGCGGGTCAGACCGATGTACTGCTTCTCTGCCGGGTCCACGCCTGCTTCGGGCAAAAGCTGCGCCAGCAGCGGCAGCGCGCCTGCAGTGGTGGAGGTCAGAAAGACCGCATCGGCCTTACGGGATTCGTTGCGGATGGTCGGAATGGCATTGATCACGCCCTGCTGCGACAGCTCATACCCGACGCTGCCTGCGATATTGGCACCGGACTGGCCCGCTGCGCGCTGGATGGCGGAGCGCCCGGCGACCCCGGCGGCATCATTGCCGCTGACAACCAGGATGTTGCTCTTGCCGTTGCGCGCGGCAAAGCGCGACAGCCGGCGTGCGGTGTTGTCAAAGGTCGGTCCCAGAATGAAGACGTTGCCGCCGGCAATCGCCGGGTTGTTCGAAAACGCCAGAACGTTCACGCCGCGCTGGCGGGCTGCGATGCCAGCCGCATTGGCGGCTTCGGCATAGACCGGGCCCAAAATGACACGCGCGCCATCCTTGAGCGCCTGCTGGGCCGCACCAGAGGCGATTTCGGGGCTGCCTGCTGTGTCATAGACCCTGAGGTCGATCTGCACCCCCTCCAGATCGGCAATCGCCATCCGCGCTGCATTTTCCAGGCTTTGCGCCAGCACGCTGTCGCCCTGCTGGGCAGAGCCACGCGGCACCAGCAGCGCCACCGGTACCGGCTTCGAAGTGTTGATCGTCGGGCCGGTGCCGATGGCCACCGGGTCACAGGCAGTCAAAGCAATTGCGGAAACTGCCGCGGCGGCTGCCAATGCCGCCTTGCGGGCGCGTTTGAAAACAGCAAACATAATGGACTTGAAACTCCGTTCTCCCGGCGCCGCTGCGCCGCGTGGGTTTAAGGGCGGATCATAGACGACCAAAAAGGCGGGTCCAGCGTTGAATCACCAGAATGTCATATTGTCCCCCGGGCTTTACTTTGTTGCCACGCCGATCGGCACCGCCCGCGACATTACCCTGCGTGCGCTGGACGTGCTGGCCTCGGCCGATGTGCTTGCGGCCGAGGATACACGCTCGCTGCGCAAGCTGATGGAGATTCACGGGGTGCCGCTTGGCGGGCGGCGGATCATCGCTTACCATGATCACAGCGGCGCCGGCGCGCGCGCCAAACTGCTGGAGGCGATCGCCGAGGGGAAATCCGTCGCCTATGCCTCAGAGGCGGGCATGCCGCTGATTGCCGATCCCGGCTATGACCTCAGCCGCGCTGCTGCGGAAGCGGGCCACAAGGTCACCTGCGCGCCCGGAGCCTCGGCTGCAGCGACGGCACTGACCCTGGCGGGGCTGCCGTCTGATGCGTTCTTCTTTGCGGGCTTCCTGCCCAATGCTTCCGGAGCCCGGCGCAAGCGGTTGGAGGAGCTGCGGGAAATTCCCGGAACGCTGATATTCTACGAATCGCCCAAGCGGGTCGCCGCGTCGGTTGCGGATATGGCAGCGGTGCTGGGCAACCGGCCTGCGGCAATGGCACGTGAGCTCACCAAGAAATTCGAAGAAGTGCGCCGCGTGCCGCTGGCGGACCTGGCGGCGGGGCTGGAAGAGACCCCGGTAAAGGGTGAGATTGTTGTGCTGGTCGACCGTGCGCAGGAAACGGAAGTAAGCGAGGGCGACCTGGAAAGCGACCTGCAAGCGGCTTTGCAGGGGAACTCGGTCAAGGACGCGGCCGGCATCGTCGCCGAGATGCACGGACTGCCGCGGCGCAAGGTCTACCAGCTGGCGCTGCAGCTGGCCAAAGGCAGCTGAGTCGTGGCAGGCCCCCGCCAGCACCGCAGTGCCCGTGCACATCTGGCGGGTGAGGCAGCGGAAGAGATTGTCGCCCGCCACTATGAAAACCGCGGCTATACCGTGGCCGAGCGCCGCTGGCGGGGCCCGGGCGGTGAAATCGACCTGATCCTGCGCGGGCCGGAAGAACTGGTGTTCGTTGAGGTCAAGCACAGCACCACCAGCAGCGCTGCCGCCTTGCGGATCACACCGCGGCAGGTGGAGCGCATCTATGCCAGCGCCGGGCAATATCTGGAAAACGAGCCGCAGGGCCAACTGACGCCGGTGCGCTTTGATGCGGCCCTGGTGGACGGCACTGGCGCGGTAGAGATCATCGAAAACGCCTTTGGCATGAACTGATCTGCGCCTGACCCATTGAACCCGGGGCGGCGCTGGGCCATGTATTCGGGCAGTTTACAAGGGATACTGCCATGAAAATCGCCTTTCAGATGGACCCTATCATGGGCGTGGACATCAATGCGGACAGCAGCTTCCGGCTGGCCGAGGAAGCCCAGGCGCGAGGGCATGAGCTGTTCTTCTACACCCCCGACCATCTGGCCTATCAGGAAGGCCGCATCACCGCCCGCGGCCAGGATATGACCGTGCAGCGGGTCGCTGGCACCCCTGCGTTTCTGGGTGAGGAACGAGAGGTGGATCTGGCGGATTTCGACGTGGTCTGGCTGCGCCAGGACCCGCCGTTCGACATGCACTATATCACCTCGACCCATCTTCTGGACATGCTGAAGGGCCAGGCGCTGGTCGTGAACGATCCGTTCTGGGTGCGCAACTATCCGGAAAAACTGTTGGTTCTGAACTTCCCGGAGCTGACCCCGCCGACCACCATCGCGCGCGACCTGGCAACCATCAAGGCGTTTAAGGAAAAGCATGGCGATGTGATCCTCAAGCCGCTTTACGGCAACGGCGGCGCCGGTGTGTTCCGTCTGGATGCCAACGACCGCAACCTCACTTCGCTGCACGAGCTGTTCACCGGTTTCAGCCGCGAGCCGCTGATCGTGCAGAAATTCCTGCCCGACGTCAGCAACGGCGACAAGCGGGTGATCCTGGTCGACGGCGAACCGGTTGGCGCGATCAACCGGGTGCCCGCGGCAGGCGAGACCCGCTCAAACATGCATGTGGGCGGACGGCCCGAAAAGATCGGCCTAAGCGACCGCGACTTGGAGATTTGTGCCGCCATCGGGCCGCTGTTGCGCGAAAAGGGCCAGATCTTTGTCGGAATTGACGTGATCGGCGACTACCTGACCGAGATCAACGTGACCTCGCCCACCGGCATTCAGGAGCTGGAGCGCTTTGACGGCGTCAATATCGCCGAAAAGGTCTGGCAGGCGATCGAAGCCAAGATCAGCTGATGAGCTGGCAGCGCCGGGCCATGAACGCGTGGATGCGCTATGGCATGAAGCCGGTGCTGCAGCACACCAGCAGCCCGGATTTGGCGCGGCGGGTGTTCGAGCTGATGGCGCCGCGGCTCTACCCGGCGCTGCCCTTCACCCGGCTGTTGCCGCGGCCTGCGCCGGTGCCGCTGACGCTGATTTCCGCAGGCAGGCCGCGCAAAAGGCAGATCACCCTGTTCCTGCATGGCGGCGCTTACCTGGCCGGCAGCGCCCGGGCTTACCAGGGGATGCTGTCGCGCCTGTCACTGGCGGCAGGGCTGGAGATCGCGGTTCCCGATTACCGGCTGATGCAGGACGCGCCGTTTCCGGCCCCCTATGAGGACGCCATGGCTGCCTGGCATTATCTTCGCGGGACCGGCTACCGCGCGCAGGATATCCTGCTGGCCGGCGACAGTGCCGGCGGCGGCCTGGCGCTGGCCTTGCTGGCAGGCCTTTTGGCGGAACAGGAACGTCCTGCGGGCCTTGTGGCCTTTTCTCCCTGGTGCGATCTGACTTTGAGCGGGACCAGTATCCTATCAAACCGCAACCGCGATGTGATTATTCCGGCCGGCCGGATGCAGGAGGCTGTTGAGCAGTATCTGGCAGGCGCCGATCCGGCGGACGGGCGAGCCTCGCCGCTGTTTGCGGCCTTCCCTGACCCACCGCCGGTGCTGATCCAGGCAGGCAGTTCCGAGGTGCTGCTGTCAGACTCGCAGCGTATGTCAGAGCGCTTGCAGGATGCGGGCGGCACAGTTGCTTTGAAGATCTGGCGCAATGTACCGCATGTCTGGCAGTTCATGGCCGGGCACCTGCCGGAGGGGCAGGCGGCACTAGAAGAAGCTGCAGCATTTGCGCGGACGGTATTCACCCCCAGCTCAGTGGGTTGAGGGTAGCCTGAAGCTCAGCGCTTCGGCAAAATGCGGGCGCTTTACCTTCTCCTCACAGGCCAGATCCGCAATGGTACGCGCCACCCGCAGCACCCGGTGATAGCCGCGCGCGCTGAGGCCGAAGCGCTCGGCAGCGCGTACCAGCAGGTCGCGGCTTTCAGTGTCCGGGGCGGCGATCTCTTCCAGTAAAGCGCCCTCAGCATCAGCATTCTGGCGCAGGCCGGAGTGGCAATGGAACCGGGCGGTCTGCATTTCACGCGCAAACGATACCCGCTGCGCGACCTCGGCAGAACCTTCGGCGCTCGGCGGCAGCTCCAGGTCGGCCACATCGACCGGCGGGACATCCAGATGCAAATCGAACCGGTCCAACAATGGGCCGGAGATCCGTCCCAGATAGTTCGCGCCGCAAATAGGCGCCTGAGAACAGGCGCGGTTGGCATCCGCCAGATAACCGCATTTGCAGGGGTTGGCGGCAGCCACCAGCATGAAGCGGCTGGGGTATTTCACATGGGCATTGGCACGCGCCACCATCACCTCGCCGGTTTCCAGCGGCTGGCGCAGGGTTTCCAGCACCGGGCGGCCGAACTCCGGCAGTTCATCCAGAAACAGCACGCCATTATGTGCCAGGCTGATTTCTCCGGGTTGTGCCCGCCGCCCGCCGCCGGCGATTGCCGCCATGGATGCAGTGTGGTGCGGCTCACGAAACGGCCGCGCACGGCTGATGCCGCCGGCGTCGATCAGCCCGCATAACGAATGGATCATTGAGGTCTCCAGTGCCTCCGCTGCTGACAGGGACGGCAGGATCGAGGGCAGCCGCGCCGCCAGCATTGATTTGCCCGACCCCGGCGGGCCGACCATCAGCATGTGGTGGCGGCCTGCGGCCGCAATCTCCAGCGCCCGTTTGGCGGTCTCCTGCCCCTTCACATCACGCAAATCCCTGCCGCCAAGGCCTGTGACGGCCTCGCCCGGCGCTGAAGGTTCGATGCGGCGCTGACCGGTGTAATGCTGCACCACTTCGATCAACGTGGCCGCGCCGATAACCTGGGCGGCGTCGACCCAGGCAGCTTCCGGGCCGGAGGGCTTTGGGCAGAGCAGCATCCGCTCCTCTTCTGCCGCAGTCACCGCCGCGGGCAGGGCACCGGCCACCGGCATCAGCTGGCCGTCCAGGGACAACTCTCCCAAAGCAATGGTTTCTTCGGCCTTCTCCGCCGGGACGATGCCGATGGCCGCCAGCAGCGCCAGCGCAATCGGCAGGTCGAAATGGCTGCCTTCCTTGGGAAGGTCCGCGGGCGACAGGTTCACGGTGATCCGGCGCGAAGGCAGGGCGATGGACATCGCGGCAAAGGCCGCCCGCACGCGCTCGCGTGCCTCCTGTACCGCCTTGTCCGGCAGGCCGACGACGGAAAAGGCGGGCAGGCCGGGGGCGACGGCGCATTGCACCTCGACCAGGCGGGCCTCGACCCCTTGAAAGGCAACTGTGTAAGAGCGTGCGGTCATTTCTCCCAGCCTCCTGCGGTTCAGGGAGAAATGCTTGGTAATCGTGGTTTCCGAGTCGTTAACGCGGGCGGCGGCCAGCCGCGAATTCACGCAGATTTCGCGCTGGCCGTTGGATCAGCCCAATGACCATGGGCGCCGCGGCAGGTCCAGCGCGTAAGGTTCCGGGTCATAGCCGACCTCATGTGCCTGCTCCTGCCAGCGCAGCACCGCCGGGTCAGACAGCAGCAGCTTGCAAAATGCCTGGGTCTCCTGGGACACCGGCAGGCCGTATCCCATGATCCGGGCCGCAACGGGCGTGTAGAACACATCTGCCAGCGAGTAGGCTCCGAAAAGATAACCGCTGCTGCAGCCGGAAACCTTGCGGGCATGGGTAAACAGCGCCTCGATCCGGTCTAGGTCGGCCCTTACACCGCGTGAGACCTCGAACCCTTCGTACATATGCGCCAGCTGCATCGGGCATTCGCCGCGCAAGGCAGAGAAGCCGCCGACCATTTCCGCCGCCAGCCAGCGCGCCGTTGCGCGCTGGACCGGGTCCGCCGGCCAAAGCCCGGCATCGGGATGCCGTTCGGCCAGCGTCTCGGCAATGGCGAGGCTTTCACCGATCACCGTGCCCTCGGGCGTGCGCAGCGCAGGCACCAGACGCGCCGGAGCCAGATGCGCCATGTCCGCCGCCATGGTTCCGGAATACAGCCCCACCATATGAACACTATGGGGCAGAGAGAATTTTTCGAGCATGAGCCAGCCGCGCAATGACCAGCTGGAAAACATGCGGTCACCAATATAGATTTCGTATGCCATGGCCAGAGGCTAGCGCGGGTCCAGATATTTCAAAATGGAATGTTTGTGATGGCACACGTCACGGTAGGTGATTGATCTGTCTGGACTGCCAGCCATCCGGCCCAAGGGAGACTTCGCTGACCGACAGGTTGTCGATCCGATGCGCAAAAGCCTCCTCCGCCGTCAGCATTTCCGCCCGCTGGATCTGGGTCAGGATCTGGCCGAAGTGGCCGACCACGATCAGGTCGCGGCCCCGGTGCGTGCCGATCAGCGCGTCAACAGCCCGGTTCACACGGTTGCAGACCTGGTTCCAGCTTTCGCCGCCTGGAGGGGTGACGTCGCCCGGTGTTTCCCAATAGGCGCGGATGCGCTCCGGGTCTTCTGCGTCGACCTCAGCCCAGGTCCGCAACTCCCAGGTGCCAAAGTGGATTTCGCGCAACGCCTGCAGATGCGGCAAGCGCTGCCGCCGCCCCTGAATCGCATCGGCGGTTTCCACTGCGCGCAGCAAATCAGAGGACACGACCAGTGCATCTTCCGGCAGGTACCCGGCCAGACGCTGCAGAGCGGCTGTGTCGGACAGGTCAGCCGGCAAATCCGACCAGCCCACCATGGACTTGGCGTGCGTAGGGCCGTGGCGCACCAGGAACAGCCGGGTGATCATAGCTGGCCCTTCAAGACAAGCGGCAGCCCGGCCGTGACCTGAGCCACTGTGTTGGCCCGTGCCGCCAATGCGATATTGAGCCGCCCCTGCGCCTCGCGGAAACGGCGGGCCAGCTTGTTTTCGGGCACGATGCCCAGCCCGGTTTCATTGGAAACGATCACCAGATCCGCCTCGCAGGCGTCGATTGCGCTCAGCAGCTGGTCCTGTGCAGCCTGCAGATCATGCCCCGCCAGCAGATGATTGGTCAGCCACATCGTGGCGCAGTCCATCAGGCAGATCTGACCAGCCACCAGCGGCCCGAGAATCTTTGTTGCTGTTTCCGGCTCCTCAAAAGTGCGCCAGCCGTCCCCTCTTTGTTTCAAATGCTTGGACACTTTTTCGCGCATTTCACTGTCGAAAATTTGCGCAGTTGCCCAGTAAATCTTATCTTTTCCAGTGTTTATGCAGATCTGTTCGGCAAAGGCCGACTTTCCCGAGGCTGCTCCCCCCAGAATAAAAGTTACATTTGCAGGCATTTTTTGCTAACCTGTAAGAACGAAGCCGTTCCTGTGGGTAAACGCAGGGCCCGGTGAAGACAAGTGACCGCAGGATCCCGGGGTTCCGCTTATTAAGGCCGGGAAAGTCTGCGCAGGGGCCAAAATACAATTTCGCTTTTCCATTTTTGGCCCGTGGATGTGCCAAGAGTCGTATCCAGTGCGCTGTTTCTGCGATCCATAGAAGACCCGGGCTCACCCTTGTTCCATGCGCCTTCCCCAGGCGGCAGTTTGTTAATTAGTTTCCGGGGGGAAATCACAATGGCACTTGATCAAACACTCGAAAACCCATTGCCGAAACAGGCAATGCGGGCAGAACTGCTTGACGCTGAAACAGAGTTGCGCCTGGCCTATGCTTGGCGGGATGAGCGGGATGTAAAATCGCTGCATCGCCTCATCAACGCGTATATGCGCCTGGCTATTTCCATGGCCGCCAAGTTCAAACGGTACGGGGCGCCGATGAACGACCTGATTCAAGAGGCCGGGCTGGGCCTGATGAAGGCGGCAGACAAGTTCGATCCGGACCGCGGCGTGCGGTTTTCGACATATGCGGTCTGGTGGATCAAAGCCTCCATTCAGGACTATGTCATGCGCAACTGGTCGATGGTGCGGACAGGGTCCACATCGTCGCAAAAATCCTTGTTTTTCAACATGCGCCGGGTTCAGGCGCAATTGGAGCGCGAGGCGCGGGCGCATGGCCAGCGACTGGATCAGCATCAGCTGCACCAGCGGATCGCCACTGAAATTGGCGTGCCGCTGCGCGATGTGGAGATGATGGAGGGACGCCTGTCCGGCGCAGACTTCTCGCTCAACGCAGTGCAATCCGCGGACGAAGAGGGGCGCGAATGGATCGACGCGCTGGAGGACGACGCCGAGCAGGCAGAAGCCCTGGTGCAGGAACGGCATGACCGCCGGCAGCTGCGCAAGTGGCTGGTGACAGCTCTGCAGTCGCTGAATGACCGCGAACGCTTCATCATAACCGAACGCAAGCTGCGCGAACGGCCGCGCACCCTCGAAAGCTTGGGCACTGAGCTGGGCTTGTCCAAGGAGCGTGTGCGTCAGTTGGAGGCCGGGGCCTTCCAGAAGATGCGCAAGTGCCTTGAAAGCCAGTCGCGCGAGGTGCACAGATTGCTTTCATGAGAAAGCATGTTCGGGTTTTGAAAAATTTGGCAGGCGCCGCCGTTCTGGCGGCGTTCGGCTTGTCCGGCGCTGACGCCGGCGGGCCGTCCCAGGCGGCAGATGTGCTGCGTGTGGCAGATGTAGTGATTCTCGGCGAAGTGCATGATAACGCTGCCCATCACCATCGGCAGGCGGAGCTGCTGTCAGAGTTGCGGCCTAAGGCGGTGGTTTGGGAAATGATCACGCCGGAACAAGCGGCGGGGCTCGATAGCAGCATTCTTGCCAGTGCAGAGCAAACCGCGCTGCATTTGGATTGGGTAAGCTCAGGCTGGCCGGCGTTCTCACTGTATGCACCAGTCTTTGATGCAGCCAAAGGAGCACGCCAGTACGGTGCTTTGATACCGCGGGCAGAGGTGTCCCGGGCGCTGAAAGGAGGTGTCGCTGCCTATTTCGGACCGGATTCGGCTGTGCGTTTCGGGCTGGATCAGCCTTTGCCGGAGGCAGAGCAGGCCGCGCGGGAAGCGGATCAGCAAGCCAACCATTGCAACGCGATGCCAGAGGAAATGCTCCCGGTCCTGGTTGGTTTTCAGCGCTTGCGCGACGCCAGCCTGGCCGCAGCGGCGGATCAGGCGCTGGCGGAAACCGGCGGGCCGGTCGCGGTGATCACCGGCAATGGTCATGCCCGGACCGACCGTGGCCTGGCTGTCTATCTTGCCAAGGCCCGCCCCGGCGTTGTCATCCGCAGCCTGGGACAGTCGGAGGAGGGGCAAATCAGCGGCAGTTTCGACATTGTTCTTGACGCTCCCGCGGTGGATCGCCCGGATCCCTGTCCGGCGTTCCGCAAGGACGGCTGACTGCTTCACACTTTTGCCGCGCCGCAGTAAGGTCGCGGGAAACCGGGCGAGGATGCGCAGATGCTGGCTGGCAAACATATTCTATTGATTATCGGCGGCGGCATTGCGGCCTATAAGTCGCTGGAGCTGATCCGCCGCCTGCAGGATCAGGGTGTCCGGGTGACACCGGTGCTGACCAAGGCGGGGGCTGAGTTTGTGACACCCTTGTCGGTCTCGGCACTGGCTGGGACATCCGTGCATCAGGAGCTGTTCGACCTGACGGCAGAGTCTGAGATGGGGCATATCCAGCTGTCGCGCAGCGCCGATCTGCTGGTGGTGGCACCTGCCACGGCGGACTTGATGGCAAAAATGGCGCAAGGGTTTGCAAACGACCTCGCCTCAACCCTGCTGCTGGCGACTGACACGCCAGTGCTGGCGGCGCCCGCGATGAATGTCCGCATGTGGGAGCATCCGGCAACCCGGCGCAATCTTGAAACCCTGAAAGCAGACGGAGTCTCTTTCGTGGGCCCCAACGAGGGCAGCATGGCCTGCGGTGAGTTCGGACCAGGCCGGATGGCGGAGCCGGAGGAAATCCTTGCTGCCATCAGTTCCAAGCTTTCGGATGGCCCCTTGAAGGACAAGCGCATTCTGGTGACGTCTGGTCCAACGCATGAGCCGATCGACCCGGTCCGCTACATCGCCAACCGCTCCTCCGGGGCGCAGGGGGCGGCGGTGGCCCGTGCTCTGCGCAATCTGGGAGCGGAAGTGGTGTTCATCACGGGCCCGGCAACGGTCCGCCCCCCCGAGGGCGTGCAGGTGGTGGCCGTGGAAAGCGCCTGCGAGATGGCGTCGGCGGTGCAGCAGGCACTGCCCGCCGACGCTGGTGTCTTTGCCGCTGCGGTGGCGGACTGGCGTGTGAGCAGTGCTTCTGACCGCAAACTGAAGAAATCCAAGGACGGTTTGCCGGTGCTGGAATTCGCGGAAAACCCCGACATCCTGAAGACTGTCTCGCAGATGAAGGAGGGCCGCCCCAGGCTGGTGGTCGGCTTCGCGGCGGAGACCAATGACGTGGTGGAAAACGCCACCGCCAAACGCAAGCGCAAGGGGTGCGATTGGATCGTGGCAAATGACGTCTCCCCCGCGACCGGCATCATGGGCGGCAGCGAAAACGCGGTGATTCTTATCTCGGATGACAGGGCTGAGGAATGGCCGCGCATGGGCAAGGATGAGGTCGCCCGCAAGCTGGCAGAGCGGATCGCGGCTGCGCTGGCCGGGTGAACTTGAGTATTTTTGGAAAGATGAAGGGGAGCGGGGATGGTGACTATCCGTGTGATCCACGATGAGGGGGCAGACCGGGACGTGCCGCTGCCGTCTTATGAAACTGCTGGTGCCGCCGGTGCCGATGTGCGCGCCAATCTGCCGGACCGCGGCTGCCTGGTGCTGCAGCCGGGCGAGCGGGCGCTGGTGCCCACCGGCCTGCGGATCGAGATCCCGGCAGGCTATGAGGTGCAAGTCCGGCCGCGCTCCGGCCTGGCGCTGAAACATGGGATCACCCTGCCTAACACGCCTGGAACCATCGACAGCGACTACCGAGGCCCGCTGGGGGTGATCCTGCTGAATGCGGGGCAGGAGCCTTTTGAGGTCCACCACGGCGAACGCATCGCCCAGATGGTGGTGGCGCCGGTTCTGCAGGCCCGGTTCGAGCTGTCCGATGCCCTGTCGGAGACCAGCCGCGGTAGCGGCGGCTTCGGCTCCACCGGGCGCGGCTGATGCTGCGCATTCTCATCCTGGCCGCACTGATTTGGTGGGGCGGGCGCTTCCTCGGGCTGCCGCGGAATCTGCGTATCACACTGCTGGCGGTGCTGTTCATCGCCGTGCTGGCAGTACAGCTGACCTTGCCTGACGGGCACCCGCTGCGCGAAGGCACGGGCGGCTCTGCGGCGCCCTGGCTGATGCTGGGCGGCTTTGCCCTTGTGGCAGGGTTTTATGCGCGTATCGTGGCCGCCCTGAAAACCCGCGCCCAGCCTCAGGAAGCAGAGATGAACCAGCCTGCCAGCACCTTCACCGAAAGCGAGCTTGACCGTTATGCCCGCCATATCGTCCTGCGGGAACTGGGCGGACCCGGGCAAAAGAAGCTGAAAAAGGCCAAGGTGCTGGTGATCGGTGCCGGCGGGCTGGGCGCGCCTGCGCTGCAATACCTGGCCGCGGCCGGCGTGGGCACCATCGGGGTGATCGACGATGATGTGGTCGACAACGCCAACCTGCAGCGCCAGGTGATCCATCGGGACGAAGACATCGGCAAGCCCAAGGTATTCTCGGCCCAGGCCGCGATGCAGGCGCAGAACCCCCATGTTGAAGTGCGCCCCTACAACCGCCGCCTGACTGCGGAGACTGCGGCAGAACTGTTTGCAGAGTATGACCTGATCCTCGACGGCACTGACAATTTCGAAACCCGCTATATGGCCAACCGCACCGCGGTGGCGCTGGGCAAGCCGCTGATCTCTGGCGCGCTGTCGCAATGGGAAGGCCAGCTGAGTGTGTTTCATCCTGCCGAAGACGGCCCCTGCTACCAATGTATCTTCCCGGAGGCGCCCGCGGCCGGCCTCGCGCCCAGCTGTTCCGAGGCCGGGGTGATCGGCCCGCTGCCCGGTGTGGTCGGGTCGATGATGGCGGTAGAGGCGGTCAAGCAGATCACCGGCGCCGGGACTGTCCTGCGCGGTGAAATGCTGATCTATGACGGGCTTTTCGGGGAAACCCGCAAGATCCGCCTGTCCCGGCGCAAAGGTTGTCCGGCCTGCGGAAGCACCGGGCACATCTGACAAGATCCCGTGAACGAAGCCTATTACATCGCACTGCTTTGCGGTGCCCTGTTCGGCGGCCAGCCGGAACAGGTGCATGACTTTGCCTACCCCGGCGGCGCGGCGTCCATCCGCACCGATTGCGAGAATAAGAACCGCGTGATCGAATTCGGCCTCGACAAGCGCAGCAGCCTGGACAGCATCCAGCAGGCACTGTTCGCAGCAGAGGTCACGGGCAAGGAGCCGGTGGTGGTGCTGATCGACACCGATGGCAAAATGGGCCGCTATGAATGGCGCATTGCCCGGGCAGCAAACATTTCTGATATCCCGATCCGCATCATTCCGGCCGGGCTGACGGCGGGGGATGGGGCAGGCGGCTGATCTGCCCCTTCGCGCTAAAGCACCCGGTCCAGATCGGCTATCAAATCTTCGGCATCTTCCAGCCCGGCGGACAGGCGGAAGATCCCGTCACCGGCAAAGGCACGGTAGTCCGCCTCCTGCACAGGGGTGAGGCGGAAGGAGGTCTCCATCAGCCCCGTAGTCTCCATCCAGAACACCAGCGAGCGGTGGTGGCCCAGCGACACCGCATAGTGAATGACTTGCAGCTGATCGATCATCTTTTGCGCTACCGCCCGCCCGATTGCCGCATCACCCACCTGAAACGCAATCATGCCGGAGGTGCTGGACATTTGCGCTTGCACCAGATCCCGTTGCGGATGCGAGGCAAGGCCGGGATAGATTACCCGGGTAACCCGCGGATGCGTCTCCAGCCATTCTGCCACTGCCTGGGCGCCGGCCTCATGCGCCTTCATCCGCAGGGGCAGGGTGCCCATGCCGCGGGAGATCAGCCAGGCATTGAATGGCGATAGGATGCCGCCATGATGGATCGCCGCCTCCAGCCGCATCCGGCCGATCAGTTCAGCAGAGCCGGCGACCGCACCGCCCACTGCATCACCATGGCCGCCAATGTATTTGGTGATCGAATGCATCACCAGATCGACCCCCAGCGCATTTGTATTCATCCCCAAGGGTGAGGCAAAAGTTGCATCACAGCTCAGCAGCGCGCCGCCTGCATGGGCAATCTCTGCCACAGCCTTTAGATCGGTCAGCCGCAGGATCGGGTTCACCGGGCTTTCCGAATGGATCAGCCGGGTATTGGGGCGCATGGCATTTGCTACCGCCTCAAGGTCGGACAGGTTCACTGCGGAGACTTCGATGCCCATCCGCGGCAGCGTGTCCCGCGCCAGCTCTGCCACCCCAGCGTACGACACGTCTGAGACGATCAGATGATCGCCCGCTGACAGAAAGGTCAGAAAGATGGCTGTTGCCGCAGCCATGCCGGATGCGGTGCACAGGCAATCCTCGGTGCCTTGCAACGCGGCGATCTTGGCTTCCAGCGCCGAGACATTCGGATTGGCCCAGCGGGCATAGAGATAAGAGGTATCCTCGCCCATGTCATGCGCAGAGAACCCGGCGACATTCTGCGTCACAAAGGTTGACGACATATGCAGCGGCGGGGCAGAGGCGCCGGTGGCCGGATCCGGTGCTTCGCCGGCGTGCACCGCTATGGTTTGAATGCCCTTGTAGATATTGCTTTTGACCATCGAATCCTCCTGACGCTTCCCAAATTCTGGACAGGTATGTCCATGGCTTTCAACCCCAATTGCGGCCTCCCTCCTTTCCCGTTAGCGTCGCCGTCAAAGGAGACCCGCACATGTCCAACCCCCTTTTGGCCCACTGGGGCACGCCGTTTGAAATTGCCCCCTTTAACAATATCTCTGATGAGGATTTTGCTCCTGCGCTGGATCAGGCCTTGCACGCGCATTCCGCACAAATTGATGCCATTGCAAATAACGCAGAACCGCCAGGTTTCACCAATGTAATCGAAGCGCTGGAAACCCCTTGCCGCGAATTGGAGCAGGTGCTGGGTGTGTTCTTTGCGGTTGCAGGCGCTGACAGCAACCCCAGGCGGGAAGAGCTGCAGCGCGAATTTTCGCCCAAGCTGGCCGCGCATTTCTCTGCCATTACAGCCAACAAGGCGCTCTATGCACGCATCAAGGCAGTGTGGGATCAGCGCGAAGAGCTGGAGCTGACGGACGAGCAGCAGCGGGTTTTGATGCTGACCCACCGCGGCTTTGTCCGCGGCGGTGCGGCTCTGGGTGGTAAAGACGACAAACGGATGCAAGCGATCAAGGGGCGGCTGGCCACCCTGGGCACCCAATTCACCCAGAACCTGCTGGCGGATGAGCGCAGCTGGTTCATGGAACTGTCCGAAGGAGATCTCGAAGGATTGCCGGATTTTGTGGTCAAGGCGGCCCGCGCAGCTGGTGAGGAGAAGGGGGCCGCCGGCCCGGTGGTCACCCTGTCGCGTTCGCTGATCACACCGTTCCTGCAATTCTCTCCGCGCCGCGATCTGCGCGAGAAGGCCTTCAACGCTTGGGCCGCCCGCGGTGCCAACGGCGGGGAGACCGACAATCGCGCTATTGCCGCTGAAATCCTGAAACTGCGGGAGGAGCACGCGCAGCTTCTGGGTTACGGAAATTTCGCCGCCTACAAGCTGGAAACCGAAATGGCCAAGACGCCGGAAGCGGTGCGCAGTCTGCTGGTGGAGGTTTGGGGCGCGGCCAAGTCCCGTGCCGATCAGGACGCGCAGGTGCTGACTGCAATGATGCAGGACGATGGAATCAACGGCGACCTGGAACCTTGGGACTGGCGCTATTACGCCGAGAAACGCCGTAAGGCAGAGCATGACCTGGATGAGGCGGCGCTGAAGCCCTACCTGCAGCTCGACCGTATGATCGAAGCCTCCTTTGCCTGCGCAAACCGTTTGTTCGGGCTGGAGTTCGCACCGCTGGACGTGCCTCTGTACCACCCCGACTGCCGCGCTTGGGAAGTGACCCGCAATGGCGAACATGTCGCTGTTTTCATCGGCGACTATTTCGCCCGCGGCTCCAAACGCTCCGGCGCTTGGTGCTCAGCAATGCGGCAGCAAGCGAAGTACCCGGCGGTTCAGGCGCCGGTTGTGATCAATGTCTGCAACTTTGCCAAGGGTGACCCGGCGCTGTTGTCCTGGGACGACGCCCGCACACTGTTTCATGAGTTCGGCCACGCGTTGCACCAGATGCTGTCGAATGTGACCTATGAAAGCATCTCGGGCACTTCGGTTGCGCGTGATTTCGTGGAGCTGCCCAGCCAATTGTATGAGCACTGGCTGGAAGTGCCGGAGGTGCTCCAGGAGTTTGCCACCCACGCCGAAACCGGTGAACCGATGCCGCGGGAGATGCTGGAGAAGGTGCTGGGAGCGGCCAATTTCGACATGGGGTTCCAGACGGTGGAATATGTCGCCTCCGCCTTGGTCGACCTAGCCTTCCATGATGCTCCTGCACCCGCCGACCCAATGGCCAAGCAAAATGAGGTGCTCGCAGCACTCGGCATGCCGCGGGCGATCATCATGCGCCACGCCACCCCGCATTTCGCACATGTTTTCTCCGGTGACGGCTATTCCTCCGGCTACTACAGCTACATGTGGTCAGAGGTGATGGACGCCGATGCTTTTGCCGCATTTGAGGAGGCAGGCGGCGCCTTTGATGCAGAGCGCGCCCAGGCGCTGGAACAACATATTCTTTCCACCGGCGGCTCCGCTGATCCTGCTGATCTTTACACCGCGTTCCGAGGACGGCTGCCGGGCGTGGACGCGCTGCTGAAGGGCCGCGGGCTGGCCGCGGAATAGCGGGTGTTCCGTTGGGCGCAGCCGTGGAATTGAGTATTTAAGACCAGAAAGAAGCAGCAAGATTTGCGCTTCTTTCTGGTTGCAAATACTCTGGGGTGAGCACCGCAGGTGCGAGGGGCGAAGCCCCTAATATCCCAGGCTGCGGTCGACCAGATGCAGCAGCGGCTCGCCTGACTCAAAGCGGCGGATGTTTTCGGCAACCGCCTCAGCCGCGGTGCTTTCCCGGGTTTCCGAGGCGATATGCGGGGTCACCGTGACATTGGGATGCGCCCAATAGCGGTGTTCCGGCGGCAGCGGCTCAATGCGGAACACGTCCAGTGTCGCATGGCCCACCTGGCCGCTGTCCAGCGCTGCCAGCAGTGCATCGTCATCAATCAGCGGCCCGCGGCCCGGGTTGATAACCCTGGCTCCCTTAGGCAGCAGCGCCAGGGTCTCGGCATTCAAGGTGTTTTCGGTGGCAGGCGTATCGGGCAGCAGCAGGATAACGATTTCCGCCTGCGCCAGTGCGGTCCTCAGCCCATCCGTACCAGAATGGCAGGCAACACCTTCGATCTCCTTCTGCGTCCGGCTCCAGCCCGAAACCTGGAAGCCAAGCGCGGCCAGTGCCAGGGCCGAGGCCTTGCCAAGCGCGCCAAGGCCCAGCACTGTCACGCAGCGGTCCTTCGCCAGCGGTGGAGCCTTGGGCTCCCAGCGCCCGTTCTGCCCCTGAATATGCGCATCCATTCCCAGGTGATAGCGCAGCGTGTGGCCGGCCACCCATTCGGTCATGCCCTGCTCCAGACCGCTGTCAACCATCCGGGTGAGCGGCACATCAGCCGGGGCCACGGGAACGATTTTCTCTACCCCGGCCCACATGCTCAGGATCGCCTTAAGCCGGGTGAAAGGGGTGAAATCGCTAACCGGCCCGCTGGGAGCGTAGACGATGTAATCCACCACATCCGGGGCAAATTCATTGCGCAGATCAGCATCCACGCCCAACCGGTCAAACTCTGCTTTTAAAAGCGGCTCGTAGACGGGCCAGCTATCGGCGCGGCCTGCAAACAGGACATTGGCGGTCATGGAAACTCCCTTGTGTCTTAATTCTTAGCGTGAAGCTTGCCTTGGGCGGTGGATATGGGCGCTTTGGACAATGCCGAAAGCCCCCAGCAGCACCAGCATCGCCGAGCCGCCGTAAGACACCATCGGCAGCGGTACCCCGACCACCGGCGCCAGCCCCATCACCATCGACATGTTCACGGCAAAGAACAGGAAGAAGGTGATGGCGATGCCGAGGATCACCAGCGAGGAGAAGCGGTCCTTGGTGGCGATGGCCGAGGCGATGCAGAACAGGATGATCAGCATGTAGATGAACAAAAGGGTAATCCCGCCGATAAAGCCGAACTCCTCCGCCAGCGTGGTGAAGATGAAGTCGGTATGTTTCTCCGGCAGGAAGTTCAGCCGCGACTGGGTGCCTTGCATAAAGCCCCGGCCCGACCAGCCGCCTGACCCCAGTGCGATCTTGGATTGGGTGATGTGATAGCCGGCCCCCAACGGGTCCTGTGAAGGGTCCAGGAAGGTGTCGATGCGGCGGAACTGGTAGTCCTTCAGCAGCTGCCATTCAGTGCCGCGGCTTTGGAACACAGCGCTGACCAGCCCCACGCCGGCGGCGATTACCGCCGCGAAATAGGCCCAGTGAACGCCTGCCAGGAACATTACCCCGCCGCCGGCCGCCATCAAGAGGATTGAGGTGCCAAGGTCCGGCTGTTTCAGCACCAGCGCTGTCGGGATCAGAATCAGCGCCACTGGCAGCAGCACCCATAAGGGGCGCGAGGTTTTCTCGGCCGGCAGCCAGTCGTAATAGGCGGCCAGCAGCATCACCAGGGCGATCTTGGTGACCTCCGAGGGCTGCAGACGCATGAAACCGATGTCGATCCAGCGCTGTGCGCCCATGCCGACGGTGCCAAAGAGCTCCACCGCGACCAGCAGGCCCAAGGAGCCCAGATAGGCCAGCACCGAAACGTTGCGCCAGAACCAGATCGGGATCATCGCCACCACGAACATGACGCCAAGGCCGAGGGCAAAACGTTTCACTTGCGGTTCTACCCAAGGGGAGAATGATCCGCCCGCAACCGAATAGAGCATCAGGAAGCCGACACTGGAGACCGTGATCAGCAGCAGCGTCAGGCCCCAGTTCAGGTGCAGGATCTTGCGCAGGCCGGAGGGCGTCGACTTGGCGTGATACTCAAGATAGCTCATGCGCGGCTGCTCCGGCTGCCGAGGGGGCGCTTGACCCGTTCACGCTCCAGCCGCTCCTGCTGCGCCTTGATGCGGCTGCGGTCGGCCTTGGGATAGGCCTCCAGCGGCGGAGTGCCGTCATACAGCGCCTGCAGCATCACATCGCGGGCAATCGGCGCCGCCGCTTTGGAGCCGCCGCCGCCGTGCTCGACCACCACAGCCACAGCGTATTTCGGGTTGTCGTAGGGGGCAAAGCTGACAAACAGCGCGTGGTCGCGGCGCTCCCAAGGCAGGTCTTCATTGCGGATCACCCCGGCGGCGCGCTCAGCGGCGGTAATGTTGCGGACCTGGCTGGTGCCGGTCTTGCCCGCCATCCGCATACCGTCGCCGATGATGCGCGAGCGATAAGCAGTGCCGCGGCGGTCGTTGCTGACGGAATACATGCCTTTGCGCACCATTCGCAGGCTGTTTTCACTAATATCCAGCCGCTCACCCGCGCCGCTGGGCAGTTCCACACCGTCGATGGATTTCAGCAGCCGGGGTGTCACGCTGCGCCCGGTGGCCAGCCGCGCCGACATCACCGCCAGCTGAAGCGGAGAGGCCAGCATGTAGCCTTGCCCGATCGAGGCATTGGCAGTGTCGCCAATCAGCCAGTCCTTGCCATAAGAGCGCGCCTTCCAATCCTTGGTCGGGGTGATGCCCTGAGCCACAGCCGACATGGGCAGGTCATGTTTGATTCCGAGGCCGAACTTGTTGGCCATGGCCGAGATTTTGTCGATCCCGGTTTTGATGGCCACGTCGTAGTAATAGACATCGCAGGACCGCTTCAGGGAGGTGTTCAGGTCCACATGCCCATGGCCCGCGCGCTTCCAGCAATGGAAGCGGCGGCCAGCAACTTTCAGATGGCCAGGGCACCAGACGGTTTCCTCTGGTCCGACGACACCCTCTTCCAGAGCAGCGAGCGCGGTGATCATCTTGAAAGTGGAGCCGGGTGGATAAGTGCCTTGAACGGTTTTGTTGGACAGCGGGCGGTAGTTGTCCTCGGTTAGCATCCGGTAGTCGGCCACCGAGATGCCGCGCACAAACAGGTTCGGGTCGAAACTGGGCGAGGAGCAGATGGCACGGATATCGCCATCCTCGCAATCGATCACCACTGCGGCTGCGCTTTCCCGGCCCAGCCGGGCCTGCACATAGTTCTGCAATTCTGCATCAACAGTCAGCTGCATGTCTGCGCCCGAGATCCCCTCGCGCCGGTCCAACTCGCGCATCACCCGTCCGGTGGCGTTGACCTCGACCCGCTTGGCGCCGGCCTTGCCGCGCAGCACATCCTCGCGCTTGGCCTCGAACCCCACCTTGCCGATTTGAAAGCGCGGGATCAGCAGCACCGGCTCCGGGTCTTCCATCTTACTTAGATCGTAGTCGGAGACTGGACCGACATAGCCCACAACATGGGCAAAATCACCCAGTTGCGGATAGACCCGTGTGAGGCCCACCTCCGGAGTGACGCCGGGCAGGGCGGGGGCATTCACCGCCACTTTGGAGATATCCTCCCAGCCGATCCGGTCCGCCAGGGTGATCGGCAGAAACGGCGGTGAGCGGCGCATTTCGGTGCGCGCACGCTCCAGATCCTCCGGGTCCAGCGGCACCAGGCTGGAGAGTTTCTCGATCACTGCCTCAACGTCGCCTGCATCCTCCGGCACCACGGTGATCCGGTAGGAGGGCGAGTTTTGCGCGATGATCAGCCCGTTGCGGTCAAAGATCTGGCCGCGCGCGGGTGGCAGCAGGCGGATGTTGATCCGGTTTTCCTCTGCCAGCAGACGGAATTCATCTGCTTGGTCCACCTGCAAATAGCGCATCCGCGCCGCCAGCCCGCCGGCAAAGGCCAGCTGCAGCCCGCCCAGGAACAGCGCCCGCCGGGACATTTTGCCATGGGAGGCATCCAGATCCTTGGAATTGCGTTTCATCGGCGGCTCACCAGGGTTTCGGCCTCGGCAGGGGACAGTTTGCGCACGCCCAGAATAGTTTGGCTGACCCAAACCGCCAGCGGATAGGCAAGGATCGTCATCACAATTTGGATCACCGTCAGGCTTAGCGGTGCCTGCTCGACACCGAACAGCACCAGCACCAGCCGGTTCAGCGTGGCGATCCCGGTCAGCATCAGCGCCACGGCCAGCCATTCACTGGCAAAGGTGCTTTCGCGGTGCGGCGCGGCGCGTGACTTCAGGAACCCGCAGGCCAGCACAGTCAGCAAGGCCAGCAGGCCCGGCGGGCGGTGGAACAAAAGGTCGGCCAGCAGCATGACCAGGGCAATCGACAGCGCAGGCACAAAATCGGGGCGGCGCATCGACCACACCATCGCCATCAGCAGCAGGAAATCCGGCGGCGCCCAGAAGCGCGGCTTTGTGTCCAGCGGCAGCAGGTGGAAGAAAATGATCAGCAGTGCCAGCGCGGGGAAGGCCGCGCGCATAGTCCAGATCCGAGCAGGCGAGGTATTAGCCATTGCCCGCCTCTGCCGTACCTTCGGTGCCGTGCGCGCCCAGCCCTTCGGGCCGCGGCTGCGGCACCGGGGCGCCCGGTGCAGCGCCCACCAGCCCGCCAGGATCCTGGATCACCTCGGTGCCGTGATGGCGTAGCACCCGCAGGAATTCCAGCCGGCTGTAATCGGCGGACAGCCGCACCCGCATCCGGCCTGAACGGTCCTTGGCCACCTGACCGATCAGCAGGCCTGCCGGGAACACCGAACCGTCACCAGAGGAAATCACCCGGTCGCCGGGGCGCACCAGATCCGGGTTTTCCAGAAAGCTCAGCACCGGCGCAGCAGAGTTATCGCCGGTCACCAGCGCCGTCTGGCCGGAGGGCTGGATGGTGGCGGGCACCGCGCTGGCAGCATCGGTCAGCAGGATCACCCGGGCGGTGTCATGCCCGGTGCCGGAAATCCGGCCCACCAGGCCAATGCCGTCCATTGCCGCCCAGCCGTCGTGAACGCCGTCGCGGGTGCCGACGTTCAGCAGCACCGATTGCCGGAACGGCGAGCCGCTGTCCGCCATCACCACCCCGGTGATATAGGTGAGCTGCGGGTCCAGCCGCACGTTGTTAAGATCCAGCAGCCGGGCGTTTTCTTGCTCCAGCTGCAGCGCCGCCTCTTTCCATGCCCGCATCTGCCGCAACTCGCTGCGCAGCTCGCGGTTCTGCTCAGCCAGGCGCCGGTAGCTTTGGAAATCACGGATCAGGTTGATGGTTGCGGTGACCGGCACCATCGCCCAGTCCATGCTGGGCACCACCGTGTCCACCACCTGGGCACGGAAGCGCTCCACCCTCGGGCTATCGATCCGCCAGACGAGAAAGACGGCGGCCAGGCACAAGCACAGCACTGCTGTCAGCAGACGCCGCAGCGGGGTTGCGTAATCGTCGCGCTGTGACTTGTCCTTTGCCACGTCTCTCCTTCCAGCCGCCACTCCAGTCTGACATCAGCTGGCGCCGTTCCGGCGGGCAGGGGCTGTTAGCTGTCGTAGTCGATGGCGTGGGCCAGCTGCTTTTCGTATTCCAGCGCCTTGCCGGTGCCCAGGGCCACGCAGTTGAGGCTTTCGTCGGCGATCGATACGGCCAGGCCGGTCTGCTCGCGCAGGGCAAGGTCCAGATCGCCCAAGAGCGCGCCGCCTCCGGTCAGCATCACACCGCGGTCGACAATGTCGGCGGCCAGATCCGGCGGGGTGGTTTCTAGCGCGGTCATCACCGCCTCGCAGATCTGCTGCACCGGTTCGGCCAGTGCCTCGGCCACCTGGGCCTGGGAAATCTCGATCTCTTTCGGGACACCGTTCAGCAGGTCGCGGCCGCGGATTTGCATCGACTGGCCGCGGCCGTCATCAGGCATCCGGGCGGTGCCGATGGAGGTCTTGATGCGCTCTGCGGTGGATTCCCCAACCAGGAGGTTTTGCTGGCGGCGCAAGTAGCTGATGATTGCCTCGTCCATGCGGTCGCCGCCGACGCGGACCGAGCGCGCGTACACAATGTCGCCCAGTGACAGCACCGCCACCTCGGTGGTGCCGCCGCCGATGTCGACAACCATATTGCCGGTCGGATCGGTGATTGGCATACCCGCTCCGATTGCAGCGGCAATCGGCTCGGCAATCAGACCTGCGCGGCGGGCGCCGGCAGACAGCACCGACTGGCGGATCGCGCGTTTTTCAACCGGGGTGGCGCCGTGCGGCACGCAGACAATGATCTTGGGCTTGGAGAAGGTCGAGCGCTTGTGAACCTTGCGGATGAAGTGCTTGATCATCTCCTCGGCGGTGTCGAAGTCGGCAATCACACCTTCGCGCATTGGCCGGATCGCCTCGATCGAGCCAGGCGTGCGGCCCAGCATCAGCTTGGCGTCCTCACCCACGGCCAGCACTTTTTTGACGCCGTCCTTAACGTGGTAGGCCACCACAGACGGCTCGGACAGGATCACGCCGCGGCCCTTGACGTAGACCAGCGTGTTGGCAGTGCCGAGGTCGATAGCCATGTCCGAGGAGAACAGACCGCCCAAGTTTCCGAAAAGCGCCATATAGAAGGGATCCTGTAAGTGCTGCCAATATTCCTTGGGCGACTCCCGCAGGAGCCGCCTTCCCAAACCTTATAAGCGGCACGGAAGGGCCGCGAAAGGGCGTATTATGGTGAAACAGCGCCTTTCCGCCCAGTCCGCAGGGGCGTTGGGAGGCCAGGTTCACGGGCTGTTCCAGCCTGTTTCCGCAGGCAGGCGCCGCCCGGGGCCGCCGCCTGCGGGCAACCCCGCCGTCAGCTTGGGAAAATGCGCTGCATCTCCGCCTTGAAATGCGCCCAGGTCAGGCTGGCGCTATTGCCGGCATAGCCCTCGTAATAGGATTTGCCGGTAGAGATGGGCAGGCCGGCCCAGATCTTGGCCAGGTTCAGCATGAAGGTCTTGCGCGGCATCTCTGACGCCAGGAAGGCGCTGTAGCCGGCTTCTTCGACCAGCTGATGCGCCAGCTGGTCCTGCAGCTCCGGCGTGAAGCGGGCCTGCGGTTTGACGCCCTGGTGCTTGACTAGCCGCCGCAGCGTTGCCGGGATCATCTGATAGCGCCCGATGGCATGGGGCTGGCCCGGCGTGGCATCAATCCAGGCATTGATTTCGGCAATGGTCATCTGCGTCGGCTTCTTCGGTGGTTTGCGGGTGGCGCCGTATTGCACCGCATCATACTGCGCTTTGCCGGCCTCGGCGCTGGCGATCAGGTCCAGCAGCCGTTTTACGCTGGGCGGGGCGCTCAGAACGGGGGCGAATAATCCGCCGCCGCTGCGGCCGCGGAACAGGCTGGCCGCGCCGGGATTGAGAGAAACGGCGCCGCGCCCGGTATCTGCCCCTGGCAGAATGTCAGGCAGCAGGCTGGCAACTGCTTGCGGCGCCGGGGCCGCAGAGGGCGCCGCCCCCGGCTGCGGCGCAGAGGCACGGTGCAGAAAGAACTGATTGCCAACCAGGGAATAGCCCTGCGCGCTGACTGAGGCCGCGGCGACCAGCAGCAATGCCAGAAACGCCAGGAAGAGGGCTATGGTGCTCATTCTGAGGGGCATGGGACCTGCATTCTGCGGTATCTCGTTGGGTGCAGTCTGCCTTAGCCGGGTTGAGATTCCGTTTATCCGGCGTACGCTGCCCCTTCCGCCTTCAGGAATTAGCCGCTAGAGGAGGCGCATGCTCTCCTATCAGCACATCTACCACGCCGGGAATCTGGCCGACGTCCAAAAGCACGCGCTGCTGGCCTGGATGCTGGCCTATCTCACCCGCAAGGACAAACCGCTGAGTTATATCGAGACCCACGCGGGCCGCGGCCTTTATCATCTGGACGCGCCCGAAGCGGTGAAGACCGGCGAAGCGGCACAGGGCATCACCAAGGTGCTGGCAGAGCACGGCCTGGCGGCAGACCATCCGCTGCACCGCGCCCTGTCGGAGACCCGCACAGCATATGGCGATGCTGCCTATCCCGGCTCGCCGCTGATCGCGGCCTCGCTGCTGCGGCCGGGCGACACGCTGCATTTCGCCGAGCTGCATCCGCAGGAAAACGCTGCCCTGCGCGCTGCGCTGAAGCCCTGGAAGGCCAAGGTGCACCAGCAGGACGGGTTCGAACTTGCGATGTCCCTGGCTCCGCCCGCCCCGCGCCGCGGGCTGCTGCTGATTGACCCCAGCTACGAAATCAAATCCGACTATGCCCGCATCCCCGGCATCATCGGCCAGTTGCACAAGAAATGGAACGTTGGCGTCATCGCCCTGTGGTACCCGATCCTTAAGGACGGCAGCCACAAGCAGATGCTCAAGGCGCTGGAAGCGCAGGGCCTGCCCGGTGTCCTGCGGCACGAGGTCTCCTTTCCACCGGTGCGTGAAGGCCACCGGATGATTGGCAGCGGCATGTTCGTGGTAAACGCGCCATACGGGGCAGCGGAAGAGGGCACGCGCCTGACGGCCCTGTTCAAAGGCGCTATCTGAAGCCGGATCAGGCGGAAGCTCCCGCGCCTGGTGGGATTATCAAAGCGGGATCATCAAAGATGACCCATCCTGCCTTGGGCCCGGCGCGCCTCCGGCGGGGATGATTCTGGTAGAAGACGCTGGGGCAAAACCCAGAGCTAGGCGGCAGCACGCCGCGCAGAGCGCGGCACCCGGCCCAACGCTGCAATGCGCCGTCCGGCGCCTTCAGGGGCGGGAGTGATTCCGGGGCGGCTGAGAATTTAATCTCCGGTCCAACAGAAATGGGCTGCCTCTTGGTGGAGACAGCCCATTCAAAGTTGCGCCCTGCGCCGGTCTCAGGCGAGGTCTTTATAGGAAATTTCCCGGGTGTCGGCGCCTTCGCCTACCCGTCCGCGGCGCACGATCAGGCGGTTCAGCGCGTTCACATAGGCCTTGGCCGAGGCCACCACCGTATCCGTGTTGGCGCTTTCGCCGGTGGCGATATTGCCATCTTCCTCCAGCCGCACCGAAACCGTGGCCTGCGCGTCGGTGCCTTCGGTGACCGCGTGCACCTGATACAGTTGCAGCCGGGCTGTGTTCGGATAGATCTTGCGGATCGCCTTGAAGGTCGCATCCACCGGTCCGTCGCCTTCAGCCGTCTCAGTAACGTCCTTGCCGTCGATCTCCATCTCGACGGTGGATTCCGCCGGGCCGCCGGTGCCGCAGACCACTTTCATCGACACCACTTTCAGGTGGTCATTGTCTGCGTCCGTGCCGGTCCGCATCAGTGCGATGAGGTCGTCGTCGAACACTTCTTTCTTACGATCGGCCAGCTCTTTGAAGCGGACAAAGACGTCCTTCAGCTGGTTGTCGCCCACGTCATAGCCAAGATGCTCCAGCTTGTCGCGCAGCGCCGCACGGCCGGAGTGCTTGCCCAGGGGCAGCGAAGTGCCGGAAAGGCCGATGTCCTCGGGCCGCATAATCTCGAAGTTCTCGCGGTTTTTCAGCATGCCGTCCTGGTGGATGCCGCTTTCGTGGGCAAAGGCGTTCTTGCCGACAATGGCCTTGTTCGGCTGCACCACAAAGCCAGAGACGGTCGAGACCCGGCGCGAGACATGCATGATCTTGGTGGTGTCGATGCCGGTGTGCCACGGCATGATGTCATTGCGCGTCTTCAGCGCCATCACCACCTCTTCCAGCGCGGTGTTGCCCGCCCGCTCGCCAAGGCCGTTGATGGTGCATTCGATCTGGCGCGCACCGCCCGCGACGGCTGCCAGCGCGTTGGCGGTCGCCATCCCAAGGTCGTTGTGGCAATGGGTGGCAAAGACCACCTCATCTGCGCCCGGCACGGTTTCAATGAGGCGCTTGATCAGGTCGGCCGATTCCATCGGCGCGGTATAGCCGACGGTGTCGGGGATGTTGATGGTGGTGGCGCCGGCCTTGATCGCGATTTCAATCACCCGGCACAGGTAATCCCACTCGGTCCGGGTCGCATCCATCGGCGACCACTGCACGTTGTCGACCAGGTTGCGGGCATGGGTGACGGTCTCGTGGATCTTGTCTGCCATCTCGTCCATAGTAAGATTCGGGATGGCGCGGTGCAGCGGCGAGGTGCCGATGAAGGTGTGGATGCGCGGCTGCGCGGCCTTGCGCACCGCTTCGGCGCAGCGGTCGATGTCCTTGAAGTTGGCGCGCGCCAGGCCGCAGATCATCGAATTTTTCGAGCGTTCGGCAATCTCTGACACGGCAGCAAAGTCGCCTTCGGAAGCAATCGGGAAGCCTGCCTCGATGATGTCCACGCCCATCTCGTCCAGAAGCTCGGCAATTTCCAGCTTCTCGTCATGGGTCATGGTGGCGCCGGGGCTTTGCTCGCCGTCGCGCAAGGTGGTATCAAAAATCAATACACGGGATTTGTCGCCGGAAATCGGGGATGCGTTTGTCATATTGGTATCTCTTGTCTCTGTCCTAGGCCCTTCCAGGGCATTCATAGCCTTCGATGGCGCGCGTGCGGCAATCCTCTGAGCGGGCGCGCCGGAAGGGCACGCTCAGAGGCGGGCTAGGATCAGTAGGGCGCGCAGAGCTGCACCGCGGGACGCGGTGTCTGCAAAAGGGATATCTGCGCAAATGGTCATGGCAGGGATTTATACAGAGGCAATTGTAAATGAAAAGCCCATAGGAGGAGAATTTCAGCCATCCTCCACGATCTGCCGCAGCCGGGCAATCTGCGCCGGCAGGTCAGAGGGCTGCGATTGGCAAAAACCGATCAGCAGCCCTTGTGCCTTTTGCTCCGGATCATGCGGCGACAAGGCGCGGACGCCAAATCCTGCGGCGGCAGCGCTGCGGCAGATTTCCGTGTCGGGCCGCGCGCCTGCCAGGTGAAAGGCGATTTGCATCCCGGCATTGTGGCGCCGGAACCAGCCCAGCCGCTCCGGCCATTCCGCCAGCGCCTCCGCTGCGGCGGCATACCGCTCGGCATAGAACCTGCGGGCGCGGCGGATGTGGCGGTCGTATTGGCCGGAGCCCATGAATTCCGCCAGCGGCCGCTGCGCGGTGATCGCGGCCCCGGCACTGGGATGGATGAATTGCGCCCTGAAGGCGGGCACCAGGGCAGGCGGCAGGATCGCATATCCCAGCCGCAGCGCATGGGAAAAGGTCTTGGAAAAGGTGCCCGCATAGATGCAGCGCCCCTCGCTATCCAGCGCGGCCATGGCGGGCACCGGCTGGCCGCCATAGCGGAACTCGCTGTCGAAATCATCCTCGATGATCCAGCCGTCCCGTGCCTTGGCTGCCTGCAGGAAGGCCTGCCGCTGCGGCACCGGCAGCGTGCCGCCCAGCGGAAACTGATGCGAAGGCGTCAGCAGCGTGACCTTGGCCATCCGCCGTGGCACTTGGACCCCGCGCGGCCCCGCTCTCAGCCAGCGTACCTGCCAGCCACGCGATAGGGCAAAGCGCTGCGTGGGGGTAAAGCCGGGCGCTTCAAGCGCGATGTCTTCGCCGCCGGTCAGAAAGTCCATTGCCAGTTCCAGGGCTTCCCGTGCGCCGCTGGTCACCAGAACCTGCTCTGCACTGCAGCTGATTCCCCGCCAGCGCGCGGCATAGGCGGCAATCTCCTTGCGCAATTCAGGGTCGCCAAAGGCGTCTTCCTGATGGCTCAGGCTTAGCGGGTCGAGCCGTGCCACACGTGAAACACAACGCGCCCAGGGCCGCGCCGGGAACAGCGCCGGGTCCGGAGCGCCTGGCAACAGCAGTCCCGGCACAGGGGGGACAGCAGGCGGCAGCGCCTGCACCTGCGCGTGCGGCGGCCGGATCGGCGCAACATCGCAGACAAAGATCCCCGCGCCGGGCCGCGCCTCGGCGTACCCTTCTGCCACAAGCTGATCGTAGGCTGTCACCACGGTGGAGCGCGCGATGCCCAGATCCTGTGCCAGCCCGCGCGACGACGGCAGCCGAGTGCCGATCCCCAGGCTGCCGTCGCTGATCCTGCTGCGCAGCGCTGCCACGATCTGCAGATACAGCGGCTCCCCCTTGCTGTCAGAGATCATTGCGGAGAGGTCAATCATTCTGGACTGCCTATTTTGTCAGAAATTGGATGTTAATTACAAACCAGTTTGCGCATAGCACACATATGGAGGCAACAAGAAACAAGAGGTCCGCCATGCGCCAGCCTGAACAAGACACCGCCCTGAAATCAGAACGCAGCCGGTTGCGCCGAGCCCATGAGCGCGGGCTTTACGACCGGGCTGCGGTTTATCAGGTGCTTGATGCCATGCCGCTGGGCCATGTCGGCTATCAGATCAATGGCAGCCCCTCGGTCCTGCCGACACTGCAATGGCGGGAAGGGGATCATGTCTATTGGCACGGCTCCGCAGCCAGCCGCGCAATCCGGGCGATGGCGGGGGCAGAGGTCTGCCTGACGGTCACTTGCATGGACGGGTATGTGCTGGCGCGTTCGGCCTTCCACCATTCGGTCAACTTCCGCTCTGCCATGCTGTTTGGCGTGGCAGAGCAGGTTGTGGACGAGGACGCCAAGGCGGCCAGCCTCAGGGCGATGGTGGACCGCATCTTTCCCGGCCGATGGGAAGCCCTGCGCCCGATGACTGATCAGGAGCTGAAGGCGACGGCAGTGCTTAGGATGCCGATCGAGGAAGGCGCGGCCAAGATCCGCTCCGGCCCACCCAAGGATGACGAGGAAGACTACGCCCTGCCGATCTGGGCTGGGGTGGTGCCGATGGCGATGGAGCTGAAGCCGCCGCAGCCGGACCCGGCCAATCTGGACGGCGTGGCAATGCCGGACCATCTGAGCCGCATCCGCATCGGCTGAAACGAAAAGGCGCGCCATCCCGGCGCGCCTTTGGGTCCATATTGAAGCCCCGCGGGGCTTATTCGGTCTGCTCTGCGGCCTCAGCCTCGCTGCTGACCAGCGCGCCGTTTTCCCAGGTGCCGTCGGCCTGCTGGCCGCTGGCATATTTCATCGTGCCCGGCCCCTGCCGTTTGCCATTTACGAAACTGCCCTCATAGACATCGCCATTGGCATAAGTCGCCACACCCTGGCCGAAAATCTTGCCTTCCAGCCATTCGCCTTCATAGGTGAAGCCGTCGGGCATCACGATTTTGCCCTGCCCGTGGCGCTGGCTGTTCGCAAACTGGCCGGTGTAGACCGATCCGTCCGCATAGGTTACCACCGCATCGCCGTGGCGCTGGCTGTCCTGCCAGCCGCCCTCGTAGCGATAGCCGTCGGCATAGGTCATCACCCCCTGGCCGTGGTTCTTGGCGTTCTGAAAGCCGCCGGTATAGGTGATGCCGTTGGGGTAGGCGGCCGTGCCTTCGCCCTCGATCACCCCGGCAACCCAATCCCCTTCATAGGTGGAGCCGTCGGGATAGGTGATCTTGCCCTTGCCCTCGGCCAGGTCGTCCCGGAAATCGCCCTCATAAACTGAGCCATCGGGATAGATCGCCTTGCCCTTGCCTTCGATCTGGCCCTTTGCCCATGCGCCGGTGTAGCTGTAGCCGTCCTTCTCAGTGAAGGTGCCAGTGCCGTGGCGCTGATCGTTCAGGAAATCGCCCGCGTAGACATCACCGTTGGCATAGCGCTGTTTGCCGGTGCCATGGCGGCGGCCGTTTTGCAGTTCACCTTCGTACACATCGCCATTGGGCTGGATCAGCTTGCCGGTGCCATGCATCTGGCTGGCGGTCCATTCACCCTCGTAGATAAGCCCGTCCGAGGTTTCCAGCCGGCCCTGGCCCTGCAGCTGGCCATCGGCCACGCTGCCATCATAAACGGTGCCCTCGGCATAGGTGATCTTGGCCAGGCCCTGCTGGCGGCCTTCAACCCAGTCACCGTCATAGGTGTATCCATCGGGTGAGGCCATCACACCCTTGCCGTGCCGCTTGCCATTGGCAAAGCTGCCCTGGTAGCGCACACCGCTGGCATAGACTGATGTGCCGTCGCCGTGGATCTGCCCGTCCTGCCAGCCGCCCTCATAAGTGCTGCCGTCGGCGCGGGTCAGCTTGCCCAGCCCATGCGGTTTGCCCTGCGCAAACTCGCCCTCATAAACCGACCCGTCCGGGAACCGCGCCACACCCTGGCCGCGCACCTCTCCGTCGACCCATTCGCCGGTGTACTCATATCCATTCGGCAGCTTGTAGGTGCCGGTGCCATGCTGCAGGCCGTTGCGGAACGTGCCCTCATAGACGCCGCCAATTTCGTCCTGCGTGGTGATGACCTCGCCTTCCTGGGCAATGGCCGGGGCGGCCAGTGCAAGGATTGTGGTTAGCGCAAATGCGGTGCCGAAACGGGTCATTCAAAACCTCTGCCTGCCCAGAAAAACGGTGCTGCTGCCATATTGGGTTGCTCGCCCGGAAACTAAGCTACCGCAGACGGGGCCGCAATGTCTTTTCCCCCGCGCTCTTTTCCTTGGCCGGTAATCTGGTAAATGGCTGAGAGAGGAAATTCACAAAAGGCCCAAGCAGCATGGCAGACCGTTTCCGCGTGACACTGGCGCAGCTGAACCCCACCGTGGGCGATCTGGCAGGCAATGCCGCCAAAGCCAAAGCCGCCTGGGAAGAGGGCCGCAAGGCGGGCGCCGACCTGGTGGCGCTGCCGGAAATGTTTATCACCGGCTACAACACACAGGACCTGGTAATGAAGCCGGCCTTTCACAAGGCGGCGATTGCCGAGGTTGAGAAACTGGCCGCCGAATGCACCGAAGGCCCCGCACTGGCCATCGGCGGCCCCTGGATCGAAGGCGGGCGGCTCTACAATGCGTATCTGATCCTGAAGAACGGCAAGATCGCCTCGCGCAGCCTCAAGCACCACCTGCCGAATGAGACCGTCTTTGACGAGGTCCGTATTTTTGACGCAGGCCCCCTGGGCGGCCCTTATGCGGTCGGCAACACCCGCATCGGCTCCCCCATCTGCGAGGACGGCTGGCACGAGGATGTCGCCGAGACCCTGGCCGAAACCGGCGCTGAATTCCTGCTGATCCCCAACGGCTCCCCCTATTTCCGCAACAAGATGGATGTGCGCTTCAATCACATGGTGGCGCGCTCGGTCGAGTCCCACCTGCCGGTAATCTACCTGAATATGGTCGGCGGTCAGGATGATCAGGTCTTCGACGGCGGCTCCTTTGTGCTGAACCCGGGCGGCGCGCTGGCGCTGCAGATGCCAGTGTTTGACGAGGCTTATGCGCATCTCGATCTGGAACGTGCCGACGAGGGCTGGCACGCGGTCGAGGGCGAAAAGGCGCATTTGCCGGACGAGTGGGAGCAGGATTACCGGGTGATGGTCGAATCCCTGCGCGACTACCTGGGCAAGAGCGGCTTCAAGAAGGTGCTGCTGGGCCTCTCTGGCGGAGTGGATTCGGCCATCGTTGCCGCCATTGCCGTTGATGCCATCGGCGCAGAAAACGTCCGCTGTGTGATGCTGCCTTCTGAATACACTTCCGACGAGTCGCTGGAGGATGCCGAGGCCGTCGCCAAGGCACTGGGCGTGCATTACGACTATGTGCCGATCACCCAGGGCCGCGATGCAATCACCAGCACCCTGGCACCGCTGTTTGCCGGCCGCGATGCTGATGTGACAGAGGAAAACATCCAGTCCCGCCTGCGAGGCCTGCTCCTCATGGCAATGTCCAACAAGTTTGGCGAGATGCTGCTGACCACGGGCAACAAATCCGAGGTCGCAGTGGGTTATGCCACCATCTATGGCGACATGAACGGCGGCTACAATCCGATCAAGGATCTGTACAAGACCCGCGTCTTCGAGACCTGCCGCTGGCGTAACGCCAACCACCGCCCCTGGATGAGGGGGCCGGAGGGCGAAGTGATCCGCCCCAACGTGATCGACAAACCGCCCAGTGCTGAGCTGCGCGAGGACCAAAAGGACAGCGACAGCCTGCCCGACTATCCCGAGCTGGACGCGATTCTGAATATCCTTGTGGATCAGGATGGCTCAATTGCAGATTGCGTTGCGGCTGGTTTCGACCGGGATGTGGCGAAACGGGTCGAGCATTTGGTTTATATCAGCGAATACAAGCGCTTCCAGTCCGCTCCCGGCGCCCGCCTGACCCCGCGTGCGTTCTGGCTGGACCGCCGCTATCCGATCGTGAACCGCTGGCGCGATCCGTCCTGAATTATGCGGTAACTGCTTGAAGGCGCAGGGCTTTCTGCGTCTTCTTGGCCATCTGCTTATGCGCCGCCGGCGGCGGTAACGCTCTGATATGCGGCGCAAAAAACACAACAGCAGAAAGCGGCACGGTTCGCGTCGTCTGTATGCTGGACCCGCGATTGGACACCGGGCATAGATGCCCGCATGCCTGGACCGAAGCTGCCCCATTTCCAATCCGACCTGGCCTTGCCCAAGGCCGTCGACGCCGTGGTGATCGGCGGCGGCATCATTGGTGCAACCACCGCGCTGGAACTGGCCGAACGCGGCTATTCCGTGTTGCTCTGTGAAAAGGGCCAAATCGCCGGGGAACAAAGCTCGCGCAACTGGGGGTGGGTGCGGATCTCCTGCCGCGACCCGCGGGAAATTCCGCTGATGGCTGAGGCGTTGAGGCTCTGGGAAGGGCTGGCGGAACGCACCGGAAGGGAAACCGGCTTCACCCGCTCCGGCATCCTCTACACCGCTGAAACCGCCAAGCGCGAGGCGCAGCTGGAACGCTGGCTGCGCAATCTCGACAATTGGGGGCAGGCCGCTCGCATGGTCCGCGGCGAGCAGATCGAACAGCTGATGCCGGGCCACCAGACCATAACCCGCTCGGGCCTTTTGACCCCGATGGACGGCCGCGCCGAGCCGCAGATGGCAACCCATGCCATTGCAAGTGCTGCCCAGGCCGCCGGTGCCAAAGTGATGACCGAATGCGCCGTGCGCAGCGTCGAGACCGCAGCCGGCCGGATAAGCGGCGTGATGACCGAACGCGGCCGCGTGGCCTGCTCCGCTGTGGTCGTGGCCAGCGGCGCCTGGTCGCGGCTGTTTCTGGGCAACGCCAGGGTGAAGCTGCCGCAGTTGAAGGTGCTGAACTCGGTCCTGCGCACTTCCCCGGTGCAGGGCGGCCCGGAAACTGCAATCCGCGCCGCCAATCTCGGCCTGCGCAAACGGGCCGATGGCGGTTATACCGTCGCGGACGCCCACGAAAACATTGTCGACATCGTGCCGGACAGCTTCCGCCTGGGCTGGAAATTCCTGCCCAGCTACCGCCAGGAATGGCGCGCGCTGCAGTTCCGCGTCTCGGGCCGCTGGGCTGAGGAAGCCACCCAGGCCCGCCGCTGGAAATCCGATCAGACCACCCCGTTTGAGCTTTGCCGGGTGCTCGATCCCGCGCCGTCGCAAAAGGCACTGAAAAGCGGCTGGGCCGCGGCTCAAAAGGCCTTTCCTGTGTTGCAGGGCGCCGATGTGGTGCAAAGCTGGGGCGGGCTGATCGACGTGACGCCGGACGCAATTCCGGTGATCTCCCAGGCAGACGGGCTGCCGGGGCTGTTTGTCGCCACCGGCTTCTCCGGCCATGGTTTCGGCATCGGCCCGGCGGCAGGCAGGCTCGCTGCTGATCTGGTTACCGGCGACAAGCCGGTAGTGGACCCGCATGAATTCCGCCTGTCCCGTTTCACGGATGGCAGCAAATACGGGCCGCAGACCGGCTACTGACGCCTATCCCATCAACTGATAGCTCACCGGCACATAGCGGAACCCTTCGCCGCGGGTTTCCACAAACCCGGCTGCCGGGAACGGCATGTGATAGCCGATCATCGGCACCTTGTCCGCGGCCAGCATCCCCAGAACCTTGCGGCGCGACGCACTGGCGGCCTCGGCATCCGCATCAAAGCTGAAGGCCCAGTCCGGCCGCGCAAAGCTGTAGACATAGTGGTTGGCCAGATCTGCCGTCAGCAACAACTGCCGCCCGCCGCTCTCCAGCATGTAGCACATATGACCCGGCGTATGGCCAAAGCTCGCAACTGCTGTGATCCCGGAGGCCACACTGCCGCCGTCCTCGATGAATGTTGTTTTTTCGGCTAGCGGCGTCACATTGCTGGCGACCAGATCGCCAACCCGGTTGCCGGGCTCCATCTTGGACCAGAAATTATACTCTGCCGAAGCGGTAATATAGCGGGCGTTGGGGAATGTGGGCGCACCATCCGTCATCAGCCCGCCGATATGGTCGGGATGCATATGGGTGATCACCACCACATCAACCTGGCCCGGCGTGACCCCGGCGGCGGCCAGCGCCTTGGCAATGCCGCCCATGCCCAGCCCGGTATCAAACAGCACCAGTTCGGCGCCTGTATCAACCAGGGTGGGGGTGAAATAGAACTGCAGCGTATCGGAGGAAATGAAGTTCTCAGCCGAGATCCGGGCAAATTCCTCGTCGCTCGCTGCCGCTCCGAACATGGCCTTCTGCCCTTCGCGCGCGACCGACGTATCAAGCAGCGTGGTAACCGGCATCTCTCCCAGCTTGAAGGAGTGGGCGATGGGCGCCTCGGCACGGCCGCCATGGGCGCCGGCCAGAACGGGTGCAGCAGCACCGGCAAAGGGCAGGGCAGCAGCACCAGCCAGCGCCGCGCGTCGGGACAGGGAAACAGTCATCGGGGGATCCTCCAAGTTGCATTGGACTTGCCGCATCCTAGCGCCGCTTGCGCCGGGGGCTGTAAACAATCCCGTGATGAGGCAGTATTACCTCAAGGAGGGTTGCCCATGAACCAGAATAAGACCGTCCCCACTGGCGCCAGCGTCGAGGCATTCCTTGCGTCTGCCGAACCCGCGCGCAAAGCGCAGGAGGCACAGCAGCTGGACAGCCTGTTCCGCCAGGCCACCGGGTTTGAACCGCAAATGTGGGGGCCGTCCATTGTCGGCTACGGGTGTTACCACTACCGCTATGCCACAGGCCGCGAGGGCGACTTCCTCGCCACCGGCTTCTCGCCGCGCAAGGCGCGCCATTCGATCTACATCATGCCGGGATATCAGGACTATGGTGCCATCCTCGCTCGCCTTGGCAAGCATAAGCTCGGCAAAAGCTGTCTCTACGTGAACAAGCTTGCCGATATTGATCTGGACGTCCTGTCCGAGCTGATCAAAACCGGCCTCAAAGACCTGAATGCGCTCTGGCCGGTGCAACCAAACTGACCCGCTCTTTCCTCTTGCCCTAAATATCCCCGCCGGAGGCACGCGCCAAAGGCGCGATCATCCCGCTGAAACTGGACAATCCGCCGCCCATGTGACAAGGCAACGGCAACAGGAGATCTTAGATGACCACCACCCGTTTTGCCCCGTCGCCGACCGGCTATATCCACGTCGGCAACCTGCGCACCGCGCTGATGAACTACCTGATCGCCCGCAAGGCCGGCGGCACCTTCATCCTGCGCATCGACGACACAGACCCGGAGCGGTCCAAGGAAGAATATGTCGATGCCATCAAACAGGACCTGGAATGGCTGGGCCTGACTTGGGACAAGGTGGAACGCCAGTCCGAGCGCCTCGACCGCTATGTCGCCGCGGCAGACCGCCTGCGCGAAATCGAGCGGTTCTACGAGGCTTTCGAGACTCCGACCGAACTGGACCTGAAGCGCAAGAAACAGCTGAACATGGGCAAGCCGCCGGTTTATGACCGCGCCGCGCTGGCTCTGTCCGATGACGAGAAGACCGCCCTGCGGGCTGAGCGCGGCGATGGCGTCTGGCGGTTCAAGCTGGACCATCAGCGCATTGAATGGACCGACGGCATCCTGGGCGGCATCTCCATCGACGCGGCCTCGGTTTCCGACCCGGTGCTGATCCGCGGCGACGGCCAGTTCCTCTATACCCTGGCCTCGGTGGTGGATGACACCGAAATGGGCGTGACCCATGTGGTGCGCGGCTCCGACCACGTGACCAACACCGCCACCCAGATTCAGATCATCGAGGCGCTGGGCGGCACTGTGCCCTCTTTCGCCCACCACTCGCTCTTGACCGGCCCGCAGGGCGAGGCGCTGTCCAAGCGCCTTGGCACCCTGGCGTTGCGCGACCTGCGCGAGGCGGGCGTGCAGCCGATGGCGCTGCTCAGCCTGATGGCGCGCCTGGGCTCCTCCGACCCGGTGGAACTGCGCACGGAGATGGCCGAGCTGATCGACGGTTTCGACATCAATCGCTTCGGCGCCGCGCCAACCAAATTCGATGTCGAGGACCTCTATCCGCTGACTGCCCGCCACCTGCAGTCGCTGCCGCTGGAAGCCGTGCAGGTTCATGTGGACGCGCTGGGCGTCCCGGCAGAGAAACAGGCGGCCTTCTGGGACATGGCCAAGGAAAACATCACCACGCTTAAGGATCTGGCGGGATGGTGGGATCTTTGCCGCGACGGCGCTGCGCCGCTGATCGCGGAGGAGGACAAGGAATTTATCGCCGAAGCAATGGCACTGCTGCCCGAAGGCCCCTACGACGCTGAAAGCTGGGGCAAATGGACCGCTGCGGTGAAAGAGGCGACGGGCCGCAAGGGCAAGGGTCTGTTCATGCCGCTGCGCAAGGCCGTCACTGGCATGGAGCGCGGCCCCGACATGTCGGCGCTTCTGGCGCTAATGGAAACCGTGCGCGCCCGCGGCTGAGGCTCGGCAAATCCGACTCGGAAAGACGGTGCTTCGGGGCGCCGTCTTTTTCTTTTAATTTGCGGCGGGAGCGCGCCCGCCCGCTGGCGGCGCCTGCCTCAGCCCCAGCGGCCGTCTTCCAGGTCTTTCAGCATGGCGTCTGCCGCTTTGGCCATGTCCGGATTGGGGTGGCCTTGCAGTTCATGCAAGGATGTCTTCATCCAGCCCATGACAGAGGGCGCGCCGTTGCCGCAGCGGGCAATCGGCGGGAAGGCGCAGCCCAGCAGATGCTGCGCTGTGACCGGGGGCACGCTGACCCGCGGGAAGCTTGCCTCCTCATCCTTGCAGCCTTCATCCTCCGGCAGGGTTTCCCACAAAAGCCGGGTCAGCCGCCCCATCACCTCCACGGCGGTGCCGGGGTCGTTGACACCGGGCGACAGTGCCCGCTGGGCGGTTTCCGCCAGCAGGGTGATGCCAAAGGAGGGATCCTGGTCAAAGCTGCGCACATCGCCGATCTCGATGGTCTTGGCAGCGGCCTTGCGGAAACCGCTTTCGCCGCCTTCTGCCCAGGCCACAGGCCGGCCGCGCAGCACAAATTCCCCGGGTGCCTTGGCCAGGGTGATCCGCGTGCCCGCTTTTTCTGCCAGCTCCTCCAGCCGGGCGAGCCCGGCAAATCGGACAAAGCCGCTTTTGGCGGCGGGGATATCCACGGCATCCGGGGGCTTGCGGTCCGCCTTTGCGCAGCGGCCGCCTAGACAGGGGGTATTCCGCCGTTCGCGCAGGCTGGCGCGGGTGCGGGCCTCGATCAGCCGCAGGGTGTGGTCCATGCTGCCAAGGTCCGACAGGTGGTCGATCCAGCGCAAGATGGCACCGACGATCAGCACCACCACCAGAATCGTCAGGCCAAAGACTACCAGGGCGCCTTCCGGCGTATAAAAACCGCCGCGGAACAGGATCACCGCGCTCAGCGCATAGATAAAGCCGCCGGTAAAGGTGGCCAGCACCCGGTGGGTCACCGTGTCTTCCAGCAGCAGCCGGTATACCCGGGGCGTCGCCATCGAGGCGGCGGTGCGGTAGGCGCTGACCATGACATTCAGCGAAAAAGTGGTGACGGCCAGCATGCCGGAGGCGAGGATGGTCAGCACCGGTAGCACCGCCTCACGCCCGAAATCCTCGCTCAGATCATCCGGCAGCAGCGGTTTGACCAGCGGCGCCAGCAGCAGTGCCAGCAGGGAGAGAACAGAAATCAGAACAACCCGGATCCAAAGCTTGCGGGACATCCGCCGCAGATACAGGAGGCACTGTTCAATCATATGTTGAGTTTATCCTGCGCGCGCCTGTCTTGTCGATCAGATCGTCAAACAGGCGGATCTCTTGCCGGTTCAACTGCTGATGGCGCGGATAGCGCGGCGCCGCGCGGTCGTCCAGAATGGGGGCCTCCCAGCCGTCGGTGGTCTCAACAAACCCTTTGAGTCCTTCGGTGCCGAACACCCGCAGGTAACCCTGCAGCACCACATCCAGATAACTCAGCAGGATTGGGTGCCGCGTGGTGGCACTCTCCTGCCTGTCCGCCGCCACCGCATAGACGGAAATTTCCGGCGCGCCCGGCAGCCTGTGCTGCACCTTGTCTGACGCAGGCAGCCGTTCATAAGCGAACTCCCGTTCGTCCAGCGCCGCCCAATCAGCCCCCGGCACCTCGGCAATCACCCCGTCGATTTCGCTGTTTTCGCAAGGAACAGCGGACAGGAACGCCACCTCGCGCAGGGAGGTATGCACCCAGGCCCGCCGCCAGCCGCTGAGCCTTGCGGGCGCCGCACCGACATAGCCATGGGTCGACGTGTTCACCAGGCTGCCGTAACCAAAAAAGTAAGGAGCGTTCATCCGTGCGCCTTTCTGCCGCATTTCCGCTTATTGATGTATGTCAAACCGCTTTTTGGCGGTTCATGCAATAAGCGATGCACCATAGCTGCGGGAGCTGACCCATGCGTATTACCAAAAGGACCAACATTGCCGTGCGGCTGCTGATGTACTGCGCCGCCCACGAAGACCGCCTGGTGACCAAGGCCGAGATTGCCGAATGCTGCAACATCTCGGAAAATCACCTGGCGCAGGTCATCAACCAGCTGAGCCAGCTGGGCTATCTGGCCACCCAGCGCGGCCGCAACGGCGGCATGAGCCTGGGCAAAAACGCAGCGGAAATCCGGATTGGCGACGTTTTCCGCGATGTCGAAGGCAACCTGCCGATGGTCGAGTGCTTTGCCGACGCGGACAACACCTGCCCGCTGTCCGATGCCTGCCGCCTGAAGGTGGCATTGGCGGATGCGGCGCAGGCTTTCTATGCCTCGCTGGACGACATTTCCCTGGAATCGCTGGTCTGCGACAACCACGATCTGATGCGGATCCTGCAGCCGGTTTCCTGCGGCGCGCGCTAAGGCAGGCCGCCGCAGTTCAGTTTCTTATTCCCTGGCGCGCAGGATGCGGGCGGGCTTGGCCGCCAGCGGCCGCAGCGCAAAGGCGAGCCCTGCCAGCAGCGTTGTCAGAACCCCGCCTGAGATCACCAGCAGCGCGTTCGGCCAGATGACTGTGTACCCGGTCTCAAACACATAGGCGTTGATCGCCCAGGCCCCGGCAATGCCCGCCGCCAGCGCCACCAGCCCCGCCGCAGCGCCCAGCAGGGCAGAGCGCAGAGCAAAGCTTGCCAGGATCTGCTTGCGCGGCGCGCCCAGCGTTTTCAGCAGCGCTGCCTCATAGCGCCGCGCAGGCTCCCCCGCCGCCGCAGTGCCCAGCAGTACCAGGAAGCCGGTCAGCAGCGTTGCCGCCGCACCATAGGCTGTGGCCGCCGCCAGCTGCCGCAGGATGTCAGCCACCCGGTCGATGGCATCGCGCATCCGGATCGCGGTGATATTCGGCATCTCCCGCGCCAGGTCGCGCAGGATCGCGGCCTCAGCCTGCTCTTCGGCATATACGGTGGCAATGAAACTATGCGGCGCACCCGCCAGCGCGGCCTCGTTCAGCACCATCACAAATCCCATGCCCGCGGTGGAGAAATCCACGTTGCGGAAACTGGTGATGGTGCCGGTGATGTCGCGGCCCAGGATGTTCAGCGTCAGCGTATCGCCCAGCTTGAGGCCCAGTTCCTCCGCTTCCTCGGCGGCAAAACTGATCTGCGGGTGGCCGGAATAATCCTCCGGCCACCACTCGCCCGCTGTGAGCTCTGTCGCCTCTGGCTGCGCGGCGGCATAGGTGATACCGCGGTCGCCGCGCACCACCCAGTGATCGCCCGCAACCTCGGTGGCAGGCTGGCCGTTGATCCGGGTCAGCACGCCACGCAGCATCGGGGCGTTTTCAACCCGGGTCACGGCGGGGTCATTCTCCACCCGCTCCAGGAAGCTGGGCATCTGGCTGCGCTGAATATCGACAAAGAAATAGCTCGGCGCCACGTCCGGCAGGTTGCCCGCAATGGCCCGGCGCATGTTGCCGTCGATCTGGCCGATGGCAGCCAGCACCGTCAGCCCCAGCCCCAGCGCCAGCACCGCAGGCACCGCGCCGTCGCGTGTGGTGCCGATGGAGGACAGAGCCCACCGCAGGGCAGGGCGGCCGCGCGACGCGCCGGTGCCGCGCCTTGCCAGAAACCCGATGCCAAGGGCTGCAACCAGCAGCACCATCAGTGCCCCCATCAGCCCGCCCGCGGTCCACAGCGTCAGTTGGGCAGAGCCGCTGAACCATGCCGCCAGACCCACCAGCGCTGCCAGCGCCAGTCCGGTCGCCAGCAGATAGCGCGGCGCAGGCAGGCGGGTGCGGCTGGCGAAGGCATCCCGGAACAGCGAGGCCGCGCGGATGCGTTCCGCCCGCGCTAGCGGCCACAGGGCAAAGATGAAGGCAGTCAGCACGCCATAGACAGCAGCCTCTGCCAATGCGGACGGGTAGAGCGAGAACACCGCCGGGAACGGCAGCTGCGCCGCAATCAACGGTCCCAGCAGCACCGGCCCCAGCCCGCCCAGAACCAGCCCGATGCCCACGCCGATCAACGTCAGCGCGCCGATTTGAAGGAAGTAGGTAAGGAAAATCGTCTGCCGCTCTGCTCCCAGCGTGCGCAGGGTGGCGATGGTCGCAGTCTTTGTCGCCAGATAGGCGCGCACGGCAGCCGAAACGCCGACGCCGCCAACCGCCAGCCCCGACAGGCCAACCAGCACCAGAAAACCGCCCAGCCGCTCGACAAAGGAGGTTATCCCCGGTGCACCATTCCTGGCATCGCGCCAGCGCAGGCCGGTGGTCTCAAACAAGCCCTCGGCCTCCGCCTGCAGGGCGGTCAGATTGCTGCCCGCGGGCAGCTCCATCCGGTACTTGGTGTCAAACAAGGTGCCGGGCTCCAGCAATCCGGAGCCCGCCAAATCCGCCGTCCGCACCATCGTGCGCGGTCCCAGCTCAAAGCCGGAGGCCGCGGCATCCGGTTCCAGCGCGATCATCGCCATCAGGCGGAAATCCTGGGTGCCCAGCCGGAAGGCATCCCCGGGCTGCAGCCCCAGCCGGTCTGCCAGCACCCGGTCCATCACCCCGCCGGGCAACCCGTCAGCACCCGCGAGTGCACTTTCCAGCGGCATCTCCGGCGTGAGTTTCATTTCGCCCTTCAGGGGGTAGAGGCCGTCCACGGCCTTCACCTGTGTCAGCCCGCGTTCCTCGCCTACAGTGGCCATGGAGCGGAACTCGGCTATTTCAGAATGGCGCAGTGCGGTCCGGTCCAGCCATGCGCGTTCCTCTTCAGTGGCGAACCGGTAGGTGAAGTTAAGCTCCGCATCACCGCCCAGAATCGTAGCGCCTTCACGCTCCAGCCCGGTTTCAATCGACGAGCGGATAGAGCCGATGGCGGCAATCACTCCGACTCCCAGCGCCAGGCAGGCCAGGAAGATACGGAACCCCTTCAGGCCGCCGCGCAATTCCCGCAGGGCAAAGCGCCAGGCAAGGCGGAAAGCCGCAGCATTCATTCCGCCGCCTCGCGCGCGGCCTCATCATCCACCCGTCCGTCGCGCAGCCGCACCACCCGGTCGCAGCGTGCGGCCAGCTCCGGCGCGTGGGTGACCATCACCAGCGTCGCGCCATAGCGGTCGCGCAATCCAAACAGCAGATCCATCACCGCTTCGCCATTGGCCTCATCCAGATTTCCGGTCGGCTCATCGGCCAGCAGGATCGCGGGCCGCGGCGCCAATGCCCGCGCCAGTGCCACCCGCTGCTGCTCACCACCCGACATCTGCGCCGGGAAATGGCCGGACCGGTGGCCCAGTCCCACCGCCTCCAACTCAGCCTGGGCGCGGTCAAACGCATCCTTGACGCCCGCCAGTTCCAGCGGTGTCGCCACATTTTCCAGCGCGGTCATGGTCGGGATCAGGTGAAAGCTCTGGAATACCACGCCCATGTTATTGCGGCGGAACCGCGCCAGCGCGTCCTCATCCATCGCGGTCAGATCCTGGCCCAAGGCGGTCACACTGCCGCCGGTCGCCTGCTCCAGCCCGCCCATCAGCATCAGCAGCGACGACTTGCCCGACCCGGACGGCCCCACCAGCCCCAAGGTCTCCCCCTGCCGCACATCCAGCGAGATGCCGTGCAAAATCTCTACCGGGCCGGTATTGCTATTCAGGGTCAAACTCGCATCTAAGAGATGCAGAACGGGGCTGTTTTGATCGGTCATCGGGCCTGCCTGTTGGATGCATCTAACCGATATGGAGTGTTTGCCGCGATGCGCAAGATATTGGCACTGCTGAGTTTGCTGCTTTTTACCGGTGCCGCCTGGGCAGAGCCGCTGCGGATCACTGTCCTGGGCGACAGCCTGGTGCAGGGCTACGGTCTGTCGCAGGGCCAGGGGCTGGTGCCGCAGCTGGAACGCTGGATGAATGGCAATGGTGCCGATGTGGCGCTGCAAAATGCCGGTGTGTCCGGCGACACCACTGCCGGCGGCGCAGAGCGCGCGGAGTGGACCCTGTCAGACAATCCGGACGGGCTGATCGTCCTGCTGGGCGGCAACGATATGCTGCGCGGGCTGGCCCCGCAGGAGGCGCGCGCCAATCTGACCCGCATTTTGCAAGCAGCTGAGGCTCAAGGCATAGAAGTCCTGCTGATCGGCATGAAGGCGCCGCGCAACTACGGCCCGGAGTACAAGCAGGAATTCGATGCGGTCTATCCGGAGCTCGCGGCTGAATATGGCGCGGTACTGCACCCGGACGCCTTTGCCGGTGTCGCGGAGGCGGCAGGGAGCAATCCTGCGGCAGCGCAGGAGTTCATGCAGGACGACGGCATCCATCCCAACGCCCGCGGCGTTGCGCTGAATGTGGCCGCAATCGGGCCGGCTGCCCTGCAGCTGGTGGCGGCCATAGACCGCTGAAAACAGCCCCGGCCGTCAGGGCTGTTCAGAGATTTTTGGTTCAGATCAGAGGATCAGGAGACCAGCGCGATATCCACTGCGGATTCACGGCCGTCGCGGCCTGCGCGCAGCTCATAGGTCACTTTTTGGTTGTCCGCCAAACCAGTCAGTCCGGAACGCTCAACCGCGGAAATATGGACAAATACGTCCTTGCCGCCTTCGTCGGGTGCAATAAAGCCGTAGCCTTTGGTGGTGTTGAACCATTTGACGGTGCCAGTGGCCATCGTCGTGTACTCCTAAGTCGTCTCAGTGCTCTGCCCGCTTTATGCGGCAGTCCGGCAAAGTCCGCAGATGGTCATGACCGCGCCGGGTACGGTACAGTGATGGCATTCGCGTAACATCGCCGTGACAGAATTGGGTATGTTTCCCTGATCACGCAAGAAAAATGCAGAGTGACGCAGGGTTCCGGGGCAGATTCCGGCGGTACTGTGCCTAAAGTACCGTCACAACGGTGCCCAAAGGCACCCGTTCATAAAGATCCATCACATGCTCGTTCATCATCCGGATACAGCCGTTTGACACCGAATGGCCGATGGTCTGCGGCTGGTTGGTGCCATGGATCCGGAAATACGTATCGACCCCGTTCTGGTACAGATACAGCGCCCGTGCGCCCAGCGGATTGCTTGGCCCGCCAGGCTGGATGTATTCATTATCGACAAACTTGGCATAGGCCCGCGGGTCGCGTTCGATCATCTCCGGGGTCGGGCGCCAGCTGGGCCATTCGCGCTTGCGCTCGATCACTGCGGTGCCGGTGAACTCCAGTCCGGCCTTGCCGACGCCGACGCCATAGCGGATCGCCTTGCGCGGCTCGGTCACGTAATACAGGTAGAAGGACCGCGGCAGCACCAGAATCTGTCCCGGCGCGAATTCCTTCTTGATCCGCACTTCCTGCGGCACGGGGTCAAAGATCGCAGGATCCTTTTTCCGCGCCAAGGCAGGCAGCGGCAGCAGCGCCGCAGCCGCGGTTGCAGTGCCTGTGCTCAGCAATGTCCGGCGTGTGATCATGACCATTTCCCCGATATCTGTTGCCTCTCGCCTCCATCTTCAGGCGGCCCGCGCAGCCGGTCAACGGGTTTTCGCAGCCGGGCGGGCAAGTGTTGCAAGCACCGCCGCAGCCAATGCGCAAACGGCGATCCAGCCAAAGTACCAGTACTGGCCAGCCAGCATATCTTCTGCATATGAGGCGGCAAACTGCGCCTTGCCGGCGGAGGCCACCGTATAAGCACCGGCGCCAAAGACGGCAAAGCCTGCGGCTGCCAGCCAGCGCGGCAGATGCAGCAGCCAGGCCGCCGGCGCCAGCGCCAGCCCGGGCAGGGCGCCCAGCCAGATCACCTTGCCGGCCCACCAGGGATGTGCGCCCAGTTCCGTTGTGAGGTTCAGCACATGCGCCAGTTCTGCAGCCGCCAGAACGGCCGCCAGCGGCGGAAGAAAGCGGAGTATCTGTTTCATGCCCTAGATATTGAAGCGCTGGCAGCTGGCTGCCAGTCCGGGTGACAGAGTTGTGAAGCGGTGCCAGAGGCTCTTGCGGTGCAGCAAGGGCGGGCGGTATCAGGACCGGGCTGCAACCGGAGGAGCCGCCATGGGCGCCAAGACCCTGACCTGCCTGACCTGTGCCCAGCTGAACCGGGTGCCGGAGGAGAAACTGGGCAAGGGCCCCAAATGCGGCAGCTGCGGCGCGGCGCTGATGCCGGTCAAGCCCGTGGACGTGGATCCGGCCACGCTGCAAAAGGCGGTGCAGAACGACGATCTGCCGCTGGTGGCGGATTTCTGGGCGCCCTGGTGCGGCCCCTGCCGGGCCATGGCGCCGGAGTTCGCCAAAGCCGCCAAGGCGCTGGCCGGGCGCGCGCGGCTGGTCAAGCTCAACACCCAGGACCACCAGTCCACCGGCGCCCGCTACCGCATCCGCGGCACCCCGACGATGGTGGCCTTTGAGCGCGGCAAGGAGAAAAGGCGCCAGTCAGGCGCGCTGCGGCAGGGGCAGATTGTCAGCTGGGTGCGGGGTTAGGCCCGGTTGCCATAGGCCTGGCCGAGAGCGGGCAGGGACTGCATCCAGCCGCGCAGGCACAACATCCCGATCACCAGCAGCGCCGCAGCCAGCCCGGCGGCGGGGTAAAGCAGCAGCGCCAGCCACAGCGGCAGTCCGGCTGCGAAATATCCCAGCGCGGTGGCGCACATCCCGGTGATCATGCCTGCGAACAAACCAGCCCAAACCATGGCAACTCCCTCTCAGGCAGCAATCTAGCCCGGCTGCCCCCGTGTCTCTCAAGACCATCTTGCGGACAACTTTGCTTAAAAAAGGGTTAAAATGTGTCAATAGGCTGCGGCTTCCTGCGCAAAAGATTGGGGCGCGGGCCGCCAAACGGTCATTTGGAGGTCAGCGCCACCCCCTCCTTGGCCTTGGGCATCTTGCCCTTGCCCTGCTGCAGCACATGGGTCAGCTCATGTGCCAGCAGTTTGGAATCCTTGGCATAGGCCGGTTTCGCCACATAGATGTCGTTGCCCATGGTAAAGGCGCGCGCCTTCAGCTCCTTGCAGACCTCCTTGGCATTGCCGCCCATATGCACCCGCACCTTGCCCAGGTTGCCGCCGAAATGCGCCTCCAGCCCCTTGCGCAGATCGCCGGGCAGTTTCTTGCCCGTCGTGCCTTCCGGCGCGGTCTTCAGCTTCTTGCGCTTGGCCTTTTTGCCCTTTGTCGCCTCGACCTCAGCCTTCACCTCTTCCGGTTTCAAGCCCATGGGGGATCCTTTCCAACGCTTTAACCAACACGTGGGCGCGGGAGGCGCCTGCGGTGAGGGTAGTGCAGGTTGGCGGAAAGGCGAAATCCGGGGAGCGTTTGAAGTTCGGACGGGCGGAGCCCTGCGCATCCAGCAGTGCAAGTCAAAGCGCAGTGCAGGGGGGGATTTTACTTGGGCCGTGGCGCGCAGCGGCACGGCCCGCGCCTGACCTTCCCGTCATGCCGGAGGCATGCTTTCAGCATGACGAAGGCGCATTCGCGCCCTCCCAAGGTCAGGCGCGGGCCTTGTGTTTCCCAATTCGGCTCGTAACCAGGCTGGGTGCTTTTAAAAAGGTTTGGAAAAAATGCGAGCAACAGGTTCTAGCAGCTTTTCAAACAGCTTTGCAGAATTCTTCTACGTGACTTTCAATGTACTCCACCATTTCGAGTACAAGGCTTGGCACAAAGGCTTCTGCCTCAAGACGTTGCCCTGCCGGGGAACGCTCCATTGCTTCTTTCATTTCGGTCTTGGCTCGTCTCAAAGCTGAACGAAAAGCGCTATTCCGAGCGTCACCAGGGACTTCATGCAAGTGCCTGAGAATAGGGATCAAATCATTGGTAACGTTTTCCACATCGTCCGCTAGTTCCGTTTGGTTAAGCTTCCTCAAACAAGAAACAACGTCAGCTGACATAAAACCCGCATTTCCCATGAATTGCAGGAAACCGCCGTTCAAAATCTCTGCGCGGAAGTATTCTAAGCAGAAAAGGGTCATCTGCCCTTCTGTGAGAAGCCCTTTGGAAACCAGTTCCCTCAGCGTATCCAGTTTGAACGCTTCCAGCGCAGCCCAGATCTCTTCTGAGGCAAACTCACCGAGCAGTCGGATGTAGTAATCTTCGATCTTCAGGTCGGGATCGGTTTCGGGAGACAGAAAATCTGTCTCCCGGATTGTTGGCTTTGGCAGGATCAACTGATTTCCTGCCAGAAGCCGCTTCAGCCAGTTCACCGCACGAACTTCTTGTGCTTCAGGCGCTTGGGCTCCAGCGCGTCAGGGCCCAGACGGCGCTTCTTGTCCTCTTCGTAGTCCTCGAAGTTGCCCTCGAACCACTCCACATGCGCATCGCCCTCAAAGGCCAGGATGTGGGTGCAGATCCGGTCGAGGAAGAAACGGTCGTGCGAGATCACCACGGCGCAGCCGGCGAAATCGACCAGCGCGTCTTCCAGCGCCCGCAGGGTTTCCACGTCCAGATCGTTGGTCGGCTCGTCAAGCAGCAGCACGTTGCCGCCCTCTTTCAGCAGCCGCGCCATGTGGACCCGGTTGCGCTCACCGCCCGACAGCAGCGACAGTTTCTTCTGCTGGTCGCCGCCCTTGAAGTTGAAGGAGGAGCAATAGGCGCGGGAGTTGACCTGCGCGTCGCCCAGCTCGATCAGCTCAGCACCGCCGGAGATCGCCTCCCACACAGTGTCGTTGTCGTTCAGGTCATCGCGCGACTGGTCGACATAGGAGAGCTTGACGGTATCGCCGTACTCCACCGAACCCTCGTCGGGTTGCTCCTGGCCGGTCAGCATCTTGAACAGGGTCGATTTACCGGCGCCGTTGGGGCCGATGACGCCGACAATGCCGCCGGGCGGCAGCGAGAATTCCAGGCCCTCGATCAGCTGCTTGTCGCCATAGTGTTTGGCGAGGCCGTTGACCTCGATCACCTTGGAACCCAGGCGCGGGCCGTTCGGAATGACGATCTGGGCGCGGCCGACCTTTTCACGCTCGGACTGGCTGGCCATTTCGTTATAGGCGGCAATACGGGCCTTGGACTTTGCCTGACGGGCTTTCTGGCCCTGGCGCATCCACTCCAGCTCGCGCTCCAGCGTCTTCTGCTTGGCCTTGTCCTCGCGGGCTTCCTGCTCCAGGCGCTTGGCTTTCTGCTCCAGCCAGGAGGAGTAGTTGCCCTCGTAGGGAATGCCGCGGCCGCGGTCGAGTTCCAGGATCCACCCCGTAATATCGTCCAGGAAGTAACGGTCGTGGGTCACACAGAGGATAGTGCCTTTGTAATCAATGAGGTGCTGCTGCAGCCAGGCGATGGTCTCGGCGTCCAGGTGGTTGGTCGGTTCGTCAAGCAGCAGCATGTCGGGCGCTTCCAAGAGCAGCTTGCACAGCGCGACGCGACGGCGTTCACCGCCCGACAGATCCTTGATCGGCGCGTCATCCGGCGGGCAGCGCAGCGCCTCCATCGACACATCCACCTGGCTGTCCAGATCCCACAGGTTTTCCGCATCAATGGCGTCCTGCAGCTCGGTCATTTCGGCCATCAGCTCATCGGTGTAGTTCTCGGCCATCTCCACCGCGATCTGGTTAAAGCGGTCGACCTTGTCCTTCTTCTCCTTGACGCCCAGCATGACGTTTTCACGCACGCTCAGGCTCTCGTCCAGCTGCGGCTCCTGCGGCAGGTAGCCGACTTTGGCACCCTCAGCCGCCCAGGCTTCACCGGTGAAATCCTTGTCGAGGCCGGCCATGATTTTCATCAGGGTGGACTTACCGGCGCCGTTGACGCCGACCACACCGATCTTCACGCCGGGCAGGAAGGAGAGGTGGATATTTTCAAAACATTTCTTGCCACCCGGGTAGGTCTTGGAGACACCCTGCATGTGGTAGACGTACTGGTAGGAGGCCATGTGCTCGCTCCGTTATGGGGGGAATTTGCTGGCGGGAGTGATAGCGGATGGGCGGCGCCGGGGCAATGCGGGATGCGGGCCCGGGGGAGGGGGTGCCATGCGTGCACCCCCTGTACACCCCCTGTGCACCGGGCGGTGCCGTTTGCGTGATTTCAGAACGGATGCCGCTGCCCCCTTGGGACGTGGCACGTAGCGGCACGGCCCGCGCCTGAGTTTGTGCTTCGATGGCGGCCCCGCACCCCGCGTCCGAACCGAGGGGTGGCCGCGTAACGCCCGCGTTTTGCTGGAAGCAAACCTCCGGTTTGACGGGGGCGGTTCGGGCGCTGCCCGTGCAAAGCACGGGCAAGGGCAAGGGATTTCAGGTGTCGCTAGTAAGACTAAATGCGTCAAAGCAATTCGCAACGATCTCGGCGGGAAGAGCAAGTCGGTTTTCTGGAAATCCTAGCCTTACGCGCGTTTCACGTTGAGGACTCGACTGAGTGCTTCCAGATGGGCTCAGTGTACATGCTGACCAAACTGCAGCTGCATCTTGGAAAAATTGCGGCTGCTTAGATCGTTTGTCCAGTTTGAATACTTGACTGACGCTCAGATAATCCAGTTGGTTTAAGCGGGCTTTTTGAATTAACTCAGGGCGTACAATACGCAGTATTGAAAGGTCCGCGTAGATGTGTAATGCGCTTTCAGATTTTGTCGGGGGCATAGGTGATACAACTGTTTGAGAAATGAGTTTCTCGATATCGCGCAGTCCAACGAGTGCATGGTGGTCAATCATCAGAAGATAATCTCTTATCCATGCATAGCGCCAATTTTCGTCAAACTTGCACTCCGCAGCAACGCGGTCGAAGTACAATGAATATGTGCCGATGTTTCCTTGAGAGACTTTTGGGCCTACCAGAGGAAAAATTACTGAAGTAAACTTCTGAAGGTACTTTGCTGCATCCACCTCGTTCCCATAACGCGCCCTCACCGAATTCTGCAGCTCCGTCAAATTCACCCCCAGCACAAAATGCACGCCGTCGACGTTGAAAAAGTGCTTGATGATCTCCAGCAGCGACAGCGCATAGTCCGGGCGGCAACGGTCCAGCTCGTCGATCACGATGACCAGTTTGCGCTGCGGCTCGCCATCGCCGTCAGGCTCCGTCAGTTCAGTCAGTGCAAGCCTAAACGCCTCCATCGCGGCAATACGGGCGTCGTGGGCGTTCCAGAACTTTTCGGATTCCTTTTCCCCCTCTGAACTGTTGATCAGGGCCTTTGCTTCATCCCCAACAGCCTCGGCAACCGCATCCCCGATGCCGCCCAGTGCTTCGGTGGCGCCAAAGGTGGCAACAGAGGCACCGATGCGCAGAACGCCGCGCCCGACGGCCCAAGCCGCCTTTTTCATTTTCTTGCTGCGCTCTGCCTGCTGATCTTGCCCGGCTTGTTCCTGGTCTTCAAACCGCTCGGCAATCGCCCCGGTCAGCGCAATCAGCGGATCATCCAGAAAATCATGCTTAAACGCATCAAAATAGACGGTCTGGGTGGTGTTTCCCTGCCGTTTCAGATGCTCCCCAACCCAGCATTTCAGAAAGAATGACTTGCCCGACCCCCAGGCGCCGTCCAGTGCGATCACCAGCGGGTCGTCGATGCGCTCCACCAGGTCCGACAGCTTGGCGCCGGTCTCTGCCCTGTTCAGCTGGTCGTGGCTCTCAAATCCGTCCTCATAGAGTTTGATCTTCGGCTCCGGCACGGTCAGGCGCATAGTGTGGTCTCCGCTCTTTGCACTCAATGCGTGCATCGAACGCCGAACCTGAGGGGATGGCAAGGTCCGATCTTAATCCCTCCCGAGCGCTGCACGGGCAGTGCCCGCCGGCCCGTCACACCGCAGGTTTGCCTAAGGTAAAACCAGGCGGGCGCCGCCCCCGCCTTCCGCAGAGGTTCCCCTCACATCTTCCATTTCTTCTTGATGTTATCGGGCACCGGGTAGATCAGTTTGCGATTGTCGAAGTGGTGGCACTTGATGCCTTCACTGTTGCGCTCTGCAAGGTAGCGCAGGCAAGTGGACAGCGCGCTGATGATCTTGGGGTCGGTGCGGGTGGTCACATCCACCGCCTGGCCCGACAAATGGCGCGAGATGTATTTCCAGTTGGCCTTCTTGAACATGCAGGCGATGAAGCCCTTCTTGTCCCCCGCCTGCACAAAACCGTCCAGTTCCAGCCGCAGGTCCTCGTTGCTTTTGAGGTAGGAATAGATCTTGCCGCGTTTCAGGTGGCTGTTCCAGCCGCCGTACATGGCGCTGGCCTGGCCTTTCTTGTCGCGCAGGCCGGAGACCACATGGATGGTCTCGCCGTAGTGGGAGGAAACCTCATAGAGCACGTCGAGGATCTTCTTCTTCACCCCTTGGGTCTTGCCCGTCAGCCGCCCGGGTCTCTGCACGCCGCCGGTGTCCACGGTCTTGATGACATTCTCCGCGGCTTTCTTCCGGGCTTCCTTGGCGGCCTTTTCCGCCGCCTGCTTGGCCGCCTTTTGCGGGTCCTCGCCCTTCTTTCCGCCCTTGGCGAAATAGCTGTCGTAAAGCGAGGCGGCATAGTCCTCGATCTCCTCCAGCAGCGCGGCCCAGCCGCCTTTGTCCAGGGACTTGGCCTTGGCCTCCTTCACCACCGCGTCCTTGGCGGCCTTCACCGCCTTGGCCTTGGCTTCCTCCTTGGCCTTTTCGTCCTGCTTTTCCTTGGCCTTCTGTTCGGCCTTGGCCTTGGCGGGGCCTGCGTTCAGTTTCTTGATGGTGGTCTTGCCGGGGTCGATGCGGCAGTCGGGCTTGAAGCCGCAGACCTCCTGCTGGAACCGGCCGATGGTCTTTTCCAGCACCGGGGTCGGGGCGCCGTCGACCTTCAATTTCTTGAACCCCGCGCTGGAGGCAAAGGAATTCAATAGCTGCTGAACTGTTTTGACATCTTCGGGCAGGTTCTTGCCCTTGCGCCCGACTGAGGCGGAAAGTTTGGTAACCATGGTAAACTCGCAATTTGGAAACAGCGGGGCAGAAACAATGCCCGCGCCATAAAATTCTATACCCAAAGCGGCGATTCAGGCAATCTTCGCAGGGTTGTGCGCCGATGCCGCGGGTGGCGATTGATCTCAGCCAAAAACTATGCGCATCAAGGCCTTCATGGTTTGCAAGCTGCCGCATATCCGCCCGGGCCACAGTGTCGGGCTGCTGGGAGGGTCCTTTGATCCGCCGCACCGCGGCCATGCGGCGATTTCCCATGCGGCGCTGAAACGCTTCGGCCTGGATCACCTGTTCTGGCTGGTGTCGCCCGGCAACCCGCTGAAGACCCGCCAGCCCGCGCCCCTGCAGCGGCGGACCGCAGCGGCGGAGGCGCTGGTGCAGCATCCCCGCATCCATATCAGCGGCATCGAGGCGGACCTTGGCACCCGCTATACCGCCCAGACCCTGCGCCACCTGCGCCGCCGCCATCCCGGCGTGCGCTTTGTCTGGCTGATGGGGGCCGACAACCTCACCCATTTCCACCGCTGGAAGGACTGGCAGCAGATCCTGGACACGGTGCCGGTGGGGGTGCTGGCGCGGCCCGGCGACCGGATCTCAGCCCGGTTTTCCCCGGCAGCGAGGATCTACCGCCACGCCATGCTGAAAGGCAGCGAAAGCCATCTGCTGGCGCGGGCGGAAAGCCCGGCCTGGTGCTTTGTGAACCTGCCGATGGTGGAGGCCAGCTCGACCGAAATCCGCGCCCGCGGCGGCTGGTCAGCGGCGCAGGGCTGCTGACGCCAGCCCGGCCGACAGCACCACCGCCAGCCCGGCCCAGGTCCAGGTGTCCGGCAGATGGCTGAACACCGCCCAGCCCAGGCCCACAGCCGCGACCAGCTGGAAATAGACCATCGGCGCCAGCTTCACCGCCTGCACCCGGCCATAGGCAAACAGCAGCAGCAGGTTGCCCATCATCGAGAACGCCGCGCTCCCCACCGTCAGCGCCGCGGTGGAGGGGGTGAATTCCGGCAGGCTGGCGAGGCCCAAGGGCAGCATCAGCAGGGCCGACAGCAGCAATTGCGTCAGGCTCAGCTCCAGCGGTGTGCCGACATGTGCCAGCCAGCGGGAACTGGTCAGGAAGCCGCCGTAGAAACAGCCTGCCAGCACCGCCCACAACAGGTTCACGGAGCCGCCAAAGCCCGGCCGCACCACCATCAGCACGCCCAAGAACCCCAGCGCCATCAGCAGGCTGCGCAAGGCGGTGGCCTGCTCGCGCAGCAAAAGAACCGACAGCACGTAGCTGATCACCGGCCCGATGAAGAAGGCGGCAAAGACATTGGCCAGCGGTTCTGTCTGCAGGGCCAGCTGGATGGAGAAGATGCCGCCGGTCAGCATCCCCGCGCGCAGCCACAGCCGCCAATCGCCCAAAAGAGTAAAGGCGCGGCGCGGCACAAAGGGCAGGATCAGCGCGGTGCCGATGGCAAAGCGCGACCAGGCGACAAAGGCGGGCGTTGCCAGCCCGGCACCAGTCAGCAGTTTCCCGCACAGGTCGCCTGCGGGGATCATTGACATGGCCGCAAACATGAGGAGTACTGCCTGTAACATGGCTGCCAGCGGTAGCAGGACTTGCCACGGTGAAAAAGCCCGGACCTTGCGGCGCAAAGCCACGGACCGGGGATTGAACAAGAGCAGCACCTGACCCTAAAAATGAGTAAGATGACTTCACGCCGGACGTTTCTTCTTTCCGGGCTTGCCGCTTTGGCGGGCTCCTCTGCGCTGGCAAATGCGCCGGCGGTTTCCCTGCGGCCTGTTGCCCGCAAGGTGAGTTCGCTGGCGGCGGGGGCTGACGGCCTTAGGGCGCTGATTGAACGCGCGGGCCTGCGCGGCGAGGCGGTCTGCGCGGTGGCCGATGTGAAGACCGGCAAGCTGCTGGAAGCCTCCGGCGGCACCCAGGCCCTGCCGCCCGCCAGCGTCGCCAAGGCGCTGACCGCGCTTTATGCGCTGGACGTGCTGGGCGCGGATCACCGGTTTGAGACCCGCATCCTGGCCACCGGCGGGGTGTCCGGCGGCGTGGTGAACGGCGACCTGATCCTGGCAGGCGGCGGCGACCCGCTCTTGAACACCGATCATCTGGCGCTGCTGGCAAAGTCGCTGAAAAACGCCGGCGTGCGCGAGGTGCGCGGCAAGTTCCTGGTCTGGGACGGCGCGCTGCCATACGTCAAAACCATCGACCCGGACCAGCCCGATCATGTCGGCTATTCCCCGGCGGTCAGTGGCATTTCGCTGAACTTCAACCGGGTGCATTTCGAATGGAAGCGTGCCGCCAGCGGCGGCTGGGCAATCACCATGGACGCCCGCACCGAGAAATACCGCCCCGAGGTGGCGACTGCCCGGATGGCGATCCAGTCCCGCGCGGTGCCGGTCTATACCTATGCCGAGAAGGGCGGGGTGGACCACTGGACCGTCGCCTCCAAGGCGCTGGGCAAGGGCGGCGCGCGCTGGCTGCCGGTGCGCAACCCCGCGGCTTATGCGGGCGACGTTTTCCGGACGCTGGCGCGTGCGGGCGGCATTAAACTCTCAAAGCCCAAGGTGATCCGCACGCTGCCCTCTGCCACCCTGCTGGCGCAGCACCACAGCCCGCCGCTGGATGTGCTGCTGAAGGCGATGCTGAAATACTCCAACAACCTGATGGCAGAGATGATCGGCATGTCCGCCACCGCGGCCCGCGCCGGCCGCCCGGCCTCGCTCAAGGCGTCGGCGGCAGAGATGAGCCGCTGGGCCGCGGGCAAATACGGCATGTCCGGCAGCCGGCTGGTGGATCACTCCGGCCTGGGCGAAGACTCGCGGATGACGCCCGCGGATCTGACCGGCGCGCTGGTGGCGGCCTATAAGGCGGGGCAGCTGAAGCCGCTCTTGAAATCTTTCCAGATGCGCGACGCCAAGGGCCGCACCATCAAGGGCCACCCGATCAAGGTTGCCGCCAAGACCGGCACGCTGAACTTTGTCTCCGGCCTTGGCGGCTTTATGACCGCGGCAGACGGCACCGTGCTGGCCTTTGCCATTTTCACCGCGGATCAGAAGACCCGCGGCCGCTTGACCCGGGCGCAGCGCGAACGCCCGCCCGGCGGGCGCAGCTGGAACCGCCGCGCCAAGCAGCTGCAGCAGCAGCTGATCGAACGCTGGGGCGCGGTTTACGGCAGTTAGGGTCTGACTGGTCTGGCAGTTTTTCCCGTTACTGGACGTTTCTTGCGGGCCGGTTTGCGGGCAGACCGGCAGATGGCATCTGACCGCCCGGAGTGCAAAGGACCAGACCATGACTGAGCGTATCAATGACCACGGCCAGCCCATCGGTGCTGCGCTGCCGGACTGGCAGGGTGCGCGCCTGCCCGGCCACGACGGTATGACAGGCCGCTATTGCCGGGTGGAGCCGCTGGATGCCGCCCGCCACACCGCAGATCTGTTTGCCGCCTTCAGCCAGGACCCCAGCGGTGCGATCTGGACCTATATCCCCTGGGGGCCTTTCGGCTCCGAGGCGGAGCTGCGGGCCTGGATCCAGGGCGCCAGCGGCGTTGATGCGCAGCCCTATTTCGCCATCGTCAACGGCGCCAGCGGCCGGGCCGAAGGGGTGGCCAGCTATATGCGGATCAAGCCGGAACATGGCGTGGTCGAGGTCGGCGGCATCACCTATGCGCCCGCCCTGCAGCGCACAGCCGCCGCGACGGAGGCGATGTTCCTGATGATGGCGCGGGTGTTCAATGACCTCGGCTACCGCCGCTATGAATGGAAATGCGACGCCCTGAATGCAGCCTCCTGCCGGGCGGCGGAGCGGCTGGGCTTCACCTATGAAGGGCTGTTCCGTCAGGCTGTCGTTTACAAGGGCCGCAACCGCGACACCGCCTGGTTTGCGGTGCTGGACAGCGAATGGCCGCGGCTGGAGGCGGCTTATGCCGAATGGCTCGACCCCGGCAATTTCGACGCTGACGGGCAGCAGAACCAGAGCCTAAAAGGGCTTATTGCGGCTCATCGGGGCTAGCCACTGTCCGCCCGGCCTGCGGGTCGTACAGCCCGCCACCCAGATGCGCGTGGCCCCAGCCCATGATCTGCAGCAGCAGTGGCTCCAGGCTGCGGCCCTCCTCCGTCAGCGCGTAACGGTAGCGTACCGGCCGGTCCTGATAGGCTTCCCGCGCCACCAGCCCCAGCGCCATCAGCCGCTTCAGCCGCTCTGACAGCAGGTTGGCGGCGATATGCTCTTCGCTCGCCTGCAGCTCCTGAAACGTATGCTTGCCGTGCCACATCAGGTCGCGCACCACCAGCAGCGTCCACTTGTCCCCCAGGACGTCCAGCGTGCGGGCAATCGAACAGCGCGAGCGGTACTTGGTCTGCGGCTGGGTCACGGCATGTCTCCGACGAGTTTTCTTGCCCCTTGCATTTAATGGCTTTCAAAATGAAAGTCACCTCTGCATAGTCACTTTAATTTTAAAAGTGAGTCGCGCAGCAAGGGAGACCCGCCGCATGAACGCCATTGGAAACACGCCGCTTGTGCAGCTGAAGCATCTGACCACCCCGGACATGGCCGAGGTCTGGGTGAAATGGGAGGGCGCCAACCCGACCGGCAGCATGAAGGACCGGATGGCGCTGTCGATGATCGAAGGGGCGGAGCGGTGCGGCGACCTGAAACCTGGCGGACGGGTTGTCGAATACACCGGCGGCAGCACCGGCAGCTCGCTGGCGATGGTCTGCGCCACCCGCGGCTACCAGGCGCATTTCGTCTCCTCCAATGCATTTTCAGAGGAGAAGCTGCAGACCATGCGCGCCTATGGCGCCGAGGTGGAGATCATCCACGCCGAGGGCGGCATCCTGACCGCCAGCGTGATCGACCGCACCATTGCGCGGGCCAGGGAACTGGCGGTGGAGCCGGATGTGTTCTGGACCGATCAGGTGAACAACATGGACAACAAGCGCGGCTATCACGGCATGGGCCGCGAAGTTCTGGCGCAGCTGGACGGGGCGGTGGATGAGTTTGTCATGGCCACCGGCGGCGGCGGCTGCATCTCCGGCAATGCCGAGGTGCTGAAGGAGGTGAACCCCGCAACCCGCATCATTGCCATCGAGCCCTATCACGTGCGCAACCTGTCGGGCGGCGATACCGGCGGCACCCACCAGCTGGAGGGGATCGGCCTGTCCTTCCAGCCCAAGATCCTGCGCCGCGACCTGATTGACGATGTGGTGCCGGTCCGGGACGAGGACGCCTTTGCCGCTGCCCGCATGCTGGCGCAGCAGGAGGGGCTCTTGGGTGGCATCACCTCAGGTGCCAATATCTGGGCGGCGCTGCAGCGGGCGCGCGAACTGGGGCCGGGCAAGCGGGTGGTCACCGTGGTGATCGACACCGGCCTGCGCTACCTCAACTCCGCGCTCTACCGGTGACCGGTCTGGCGCAGACGTGAAGCCAGGGGAGCGCGCAAAGGTTTGACATTGCACAACTCAGGCTAGTTTCCTGCCAATGCAGCCGCCGGCAAGGCGGCGCCAGCCAGGGAGAAGCCCATGTGTGACCATTGCGTAATGAATGCCGTCAAGGACCGGATGCTGTCGCGCCGGTCGCTGTTCAAGGCCAGTGCCGCCGCCGCCGCCGGTGCTGCCCTTGGGGCGGGCGCCTCTGCCCCCGCTGCCGCCATGGCGCACGGCGGGGTGGTGGATATGACCCATGCCTATGACGCCGATTTCCCGACCTATTTCGGCCAGCCCGGGGTGGAGATCACCCAGGCCTTCAATTTCAAGGACAACGGTTTCAACCTGTTCAATCTGACTCACAACGAGCACACTGGCACCCATATCGACGCGCCGCTGCATTTCTCGGCTGACGGGCAGGCGGTGAATGAAATCCCGGTGCAGAACCTGATCTGCCCGCTCTGTGTGATCGACATCGCCGCCCGCGCGGCTGAGAACCCGCACGCCCAGGTGACGCCGGACGACATCAAGGCCTGGACCGCGGAGCACGGCGACATCCCGGACGGCGCCTGCGTGGCGATGCATTCCGGCTGGGGCAGCAAGACCGGCGGCGACGGGTTCCGCAATGCCGACAGCGAGGGCGTCATGCATTTCCCCGGCTTCCACGTGGAGGCGGCGCAGATGCTGCTGGAAACCGGCGCCGTGGCGCTGGCGGTGGACACGCTGTCGCTGGACCACGGGCCGTCCAAGGATTTTGCGACGCATTATGCCTGGCTGCCGCAGAACCGTTACGGGATCGAAAACCTGGCCAATCTGGACCAGGTGCCTGCCAGCGGCGCCCGGCTGTTCGTAGGGGCGCCTGCGCACCGCGGCGGCTCCGGCGGGCCGGCCCGCATTCTGGCCCTGGCCTGATGTGATACGGCCGGTGCAGGGGGCTGTGCCGGCCGGGTCCCCGGAGAACGCTTGCTCAGGTGCCGGATGGCTGCAGCTTGCCGGCCTTCCGGCGCATCAACTCCCCTGCCAGACCGCTGAGCACCTCCATGCTGAAGCCGCCCAGCTGACGGTGGCGTTCCTGCACTGCTTCCCAGATGTCCTCGCGGCGGATGTTGTCCAGCAGCTCATGGCCGCTCCAGGTCAGCCCGCGCACATGCCAGTTGCCGTTTGACAGGCGGCTGAACCGGGCCAGCCCCGCGCTTTCCAAAAGGCTGAGATGATAGGCCAGCCGGCGGGCCTCGGTGTCGGGCAGGCAGTCCTCCACCGGCAGCATCATCGCCTCGGCAGAAGAGCGCGGCAGGGCGCAGAACGCTTCCCTCCCGCCCTCTATCTCAAGCAGAAGCCTGCGGATTTCACCTATGTCTCTTCGCCATGCAGCCATAACCCAATTCCCGGTACGCGTTGAACTAGCGCGAAATGGGAATGTGGCAAATTTAATGCAAGTTTGCGTTGTGCAACCCCGCCATTCGCATCGGGCAAGGGAAGCAGGGTAAACCTGGCCGGCTCAGACCATGTGGCGCGCCCGTGCGCCGCGCTCAATCGCGGCGGCGTGCAGCCGGTCGATGTTCAGCTCATAGCGGACCTCCGCCAGGAACTCCAATTCGGTCTCGCCCAGGGTGCCATCCGCCGCAGCCACGTCGCAGGACAGCGCGTAAGCGGTTTCAAACAGCCGTTCCGGCAGGTCGCCGCGAATGAGGCCGAACAGCGCCGCCAGCCCGTCCTCCTGCTCGAACAGGTCGAACACGGTTTGGGAAATCCGGCTGACCCGGTCGATATCGTAGTTGGCAAACACCGGCAGCATGTTCACCGCCGACTGGATCTTGACCAGCTCGGAAGTGCGGATGTTCTCGTCCGAGGCAGACACCGCCACCATCAGCGCCACCAGACAGTCCTGCGGGGACATCGGGTGCGGGGTTTGCTCACTCATGGACGAATTCCTTGTTTGCAGAAAACTGATGCCAGCAGGATAGGTACGCCCGCAGCCGGGTTCAACGGCAGACCGCGGCACAGCGGCATTTTTTGCGCGGCCCATGGCCGCAAATGCCTGCACCGGCGGGGCTGGCATTATTGACTCATGCTGCGCAGGCACAATAGAGGGAAGGGCCGGGTGCATGGGGCATCCGGGATGATCATGCGGCACCCTGAAGAACTGACGCAACCGCCGCCGATGGAGAACACAAATGTCTGATGTGCGCAACGAGGCTCTTAAGAGCAAAGCCTGGCCGTTTGAAGAAGCCCGCCGGGTTCTCAAACGTTATGCCAAGGGCGCGCCGGAGAAGGGCTATGTGCTGTTCGAAACCGGCTATGGCCCGTCCGGCCTGCCGCACATCGGCACCTTCGGCGAGGTCGCCCGCACCACCATGATCAAGAAGGCGTTCGAGACCATTTCGGACATCCCGGCCAAGCTGATCTGCTTCTCTGACGACCTGGACGGCATGCGCAAGGTGCCGGGCAACGTCCCCAACCAGGAGGCGCTGGCAGAGCATCTGCAGAAGCCGCTGACCTCGGTGCCGGACCCGTTCGGCACCCATGAGAGCTTTGGCCACCACAACAACGCCATGCTGCGCCGGTTCCTGGATACCTTCGGGTTCGAGTATGAATTCTACTCTGCCACCGAATTCTACGGCTCCGGCCAGTTCGACGAGGTGTTGAAGCGCGCCGTCGAGAAGTACGATGACATCATGGCGATCATGCTGAAGTCCTTGCGCGAGGAGCGCCGCCAGACCTATTCGATCTTCCTGCCGATCCACCCGGAAACCGGCCGTGTTCTGTATGTGCCGATGAAGAAGGTCTGCGCCGAGACCTTTACCATCACCTTTGACGACGAGGACGGCAAGGAATGGACCCTGCCGGTCACCGGCGGCAACGTGAAACTGCAGTGGAAGCCGGACTTCGGCGCCCGCTGGGCCGCGCTGGAAGTCGATTTCGAGATGTACGGCAAGGACCATTCCACCAACACGCCGATCTACGACGGCATCTGCCGGGTGCTGGGCCAGCGCGCGCCGGAGCATTTCACCTATGAGCTGTTCCTGGACGCCAATGGCCAGAAGATCTCCAAATCCTCCGGCAACGGTATCTCGATCGACGAATGGCTGACCTATGCCTCGACCGAGAGTCTGGCGTATTTCATGTACCAGAAGCCCAAGACCGCCAAGCGGATGCATTTCGACGTGATCCCCAAGGCGGTGGACGAATACCACCAGCAACTGCGCGCCTACCATGGCCAGGACCTGAAGGCGCAGCTGAACAACCCGGTGTGGCACATCCACGGCGGTGACGTGCCGCGCTCGGATATGGTGGTGCCGTTCTCGATGCTGCTGAACCTCGCCTCTGCCTCCAGTGCTGAGGACAAGGAGACCATGTGGGGCTTCATCAACAAATACGCCCCCAACGCCACCCCCGACACCCATCCCGGCATGGACCAGGCGGCGGGCTTTGCGGTGGCCTATTTCAACGACTTCGTGAAACCCGCGAAGGAATTCCGCTTGCCCACCGATCAGGAGCGTGCGGCGCTCAGCGATCTGGCGGACGCACTGAAATCGGCAGAGGCCGCGCTGGCCGCGATTGCCAAGAAGAACGAGATCGCTGGCAACGACGACCCGCTGCCCGAGGCCGACTTTGCGGATGAGGAATTCCTGCAATCCGTCGTCTTTGCCATCGGCAAGATCCACGGGTTCGAGCCGCTGCGCGCCTGGTTCTCGGCGATTTACGAGGTGCTGCTGGGGGCCTCCCAGGGGCCGCGTTTCGGCGGCTTCATCGCGCTTTACGGCGTCGAGGACACCATCGCCCTGATCGAAAAGGCGCTGGCGGGCGAGCTGGCGTAAGCTTTCGCAGGCTGCCAATCAGCAAGGGCGCGGCTTTCCGCGCCCTTTTCATTTGCCTCCATATTGCCGGCGCTTTGCGCAGGCAGGGTCTGAACCGCGCCACCGTAAAAAAATTTTGACGTTACGTCACACCGCCCTAACTGGAGTCTGGCGACCCGGGAGGGGCAGATGCTCAAGGTATTGTTAGCGAGTGTTGTTGTTGTCCTTCTGGCCCTTCCGGCCACCGCGCAAAGGGCGGCTGTCACGGATGTGATCAGTGATCAGATCACGGCTTTTCTCCAGGACGATTTTGCCGCCGCCTTTACCCATGCTTCTCCCAATATCCGCAGGATCTTTGTCACTCCGGACCGCTTCGGGCAGATGGTCCGCCAGGGCTATCCGATGGTCTGGCGCCCGGCTGAGGTGCGCTATCTGGACCTGCGAGAGGTGGCGGGCAACCTGTGGCAGCGGGTGATGATCACCGATGCAAACGGTGCCGTGCACCTGTTGGATTACCAAATGGTTAAGCTGGAAAGCGGTTGGAAAATCAACGCGGTACAGCTGCTCAAAGGGCAGGGTGAAAGCACCTGAGCCCGGGGCAGCGTACGCCCCTCTTGGGCGATGTTAACGCGGAAACTGTACATCCTTTTCCCCGAACGCGACATGCGCAGCAGGAAAGGGTTTTCCATGAACAAGGCAATCACCGAAGGTCTGCAGCTGATGCCCCCCGCCTTTGCGGACGGCCTGGACGTCTGGTCCAGCGGCGACGGCACCCCCGGCTCAGACACGTATGACGGGGCCGCCAATGCCGCCTTTGTGGCGGCGGACGGGGATTTCGGCGGCTGTTTGGAGCTGCAGAAAACCGCAGCCGTGCAAAAGCTGCGGTTTATGGGGCAAACGCCGGTCAGCCCTGGCTGCTACCTGCAGGTCAAGGTCCGCATCAAGGCTGTCAGCGGCGCGCTGCCTTCGGTCCGGGTTGCGGGCTGGGCGGCGCAAAGCAACGGAAACCACATCAGCGGCGTCACCGAAGTTGCGCCGCAGGTGGCGCTCAGCACCTATGGCGCGGTGGTAGAGGCGACCGGCATCATCGGCAGCGGCAGCCGCGGCGGGGTGGATATGCCCTGGGGCCGAACGGCGGCCTACGGCCATTTCGGCCTCGACCTCACCGGTGCCAACGGCGGTGTGGTGCGGATTGATGACATTGAGATCACCGATGTCACCAGCGCTTTCCACCGCGACATGCTGAGCCTGGTGGACGTCACCGATTACGGCGCAGTGGGCAACGGCAGCTTTGACTGCACCGCCGCGTTCGAGGCCGCAGACGCCGCCGCAAACGGCCGCCGCATCCTGGTGCCCGCGGGGGAGTTCTATCTGGCCGGCACCGTGTCGCTGAACCACGAGGCGGTGTTCGAGGGCACGGTTGAAATGCCGGATGATCAGATGCTGCTCCTGACCAAGAACTTTAACTTCCCCGCCTATGCTGCCGCCTTTGGCAACGAGGAGCTGGGGTTCAAGAAAGCCTTTCAGGCGCTGATCAACAATGCGGATCATGAATCGCTGGACCTGATGGGCCGCAAGGTCACCGTCACCGGACCCATCGACATGGCTGCAGCGGTGCCCAACAAGAGCTCCTATGCCACCCGCCGGGTCATCCGCAACGGCCAGCTGGAGGCGGCAAACAGCGCTGCCTGGGACACGGATGTGGTGACCTCGCAGGCGAGCTACAGCGCGTCGGACTCCAAGAAACTGACCAATGTTGCCAATATCGCCAATATCGCTGTCGGCGCGCTGGTCGAAGGCGCCGGCGTGGGCCGCGAGATCTATGTTAAATCCAAGAACACCGGCGCGGGTGAGCTGACCCTCAGCGGTGCGCTTTATGATGCCGAGGGCACCCAGAATTTCACCTTCCGCGACTTCAAGTATCTGGTGGATTTCAGCGGCTTCAGCGCGCTCAGCAAATTCGGCATGGAAGGGATCGAGTTCCAGTGCAACTCCCGCTGCAGCGCCGTGCGCCTGGCGCCGGCCGGGTCGGTCAACGCCTTTGACAGCTGCTTTATCTCGCGCCCCAAGGACCGCGGCATCACCTCCACTGGAAGCGGCTGCCAGGGCATTCTGATCGACAATTGCCAGTTCCTGTCGGCTGAGGATCCGCTGGATGTGCCCGACCGTGCCAGCATTGCGCTGAACGTTAATTCCAATGACGCCAAGCTGCGCAGCAACCGGGCCACGCGGTTCCGCCATTTCGCGCTGCTGGCAGGCGGCAATAATACGGTGACCGGCAATCACTTCTTCCAGGGAGACAGCATTGCCAACGGGGTGCGCACAGCCGGGCTGGTGCTGGCCTCCAACAACTGCACCTCAACCGTATCCGACAACTATATCGACAATTGCTTCATCGAATGGACCAATGAACGCGATGCGACGCCGGATTTCACCGGCGGCTTTTCCTTCAGCGCACTGTCGGTCACGGCCAATGTGTTCCTGTCGGGCGATGTCGCGCCCTGGTTCAGCTATATCGTGGTCAAACCCTATGGCAGCGGGCATTTCCTGAACGGCCTGTCTGTCACCGGCAACAAGTTCCGCTCTCTCAACGGCAGCATTGACCGGGCTGAGCGGGTGGATACCAGTTTTTCGGACCTTGATTTCAGCCGGTCCAAGAATGTCGATTTCAGCGGCAACATGTACCACAATGTCTCGGTGCAAACAGCCAATCCCCTGCGGGTGCGGCATGACCAGTCCTCCGCCTCCTCCTCCTGGACGGTGCCGTCAGACGGGATGCTGCCGTTTCAGGGATTTGCCCGGTACGTGGACAGCGTGGTGCCGCTGGGACCGCTGCGCACCAGCGGCAACAGCACCCGTTATGTTGTGCCGTATACGGAAACGCAGCAGGGGTCCGGCAACGATCAAATCCGCCTGCGCTGGGGCGAGGCGGTCAAGGGCGAGGTGCAGGTCCTCATGCGGATGGACAGCTGATCCTAGCCCGCCCCGTGCAGATCGGTTCTGGCAAAGCGGAACGCCTTGCCAAAGCCGCCGTTCAGATGCGCCGCCGTCACGCCAAAGCGGACAAAGGTGAAATCCGCAAGCTGCAGGTACAGCTTTGCCTTCGGCTGGGCCTGCAGGTAACGCGCCGCCAGCGCCGTGTGCTCCGGGGTGGCGCGGTCCAGGAAACGGGCCTGGCACATCAGGCTGAGGCGCGGATGCGACAGCGGATCGCCCTTGGCGCCCGGCTCCCCGACCAGCAGCGAACAGGCGGGATTGCGCCGCAGCGCTGCCGAGTGCAGCGCCAGGCCGGAGATCAGGCTGACCGGCTCCCCCTGCGGGTCCAGGGCAAAGCCGATCCGGGTGACCAGCGGGCTGCCGTCCTCCAGCAGCACGCCGAGCGCGGCAAAGCGGGCCTCAGCCATCAGGCGCTGGGCCAGGGCGCGGGCGCCGTCGTCAGCAGGGCGGACCGGATCGGGCATGTTGGGCGCTTATCTCCGTCAGGGTTCAGAACCTCTGCCACAGCCCCAGCTCCAGGCCAAGGCTTTGCTGGCCGGACTGCCGGTATTCCAGTCCCAGGATCAGCTCCCGCCGCTGCTTCAGCGGGTAGCGCAGGGCGGGGGTCAGCGCATAGGAGAACCGGCCGCCGTCGGGTTTCGAGGTTTCGATCTGCAGCATCGGGGCGGCTTTGCCCCTACGGTTCAGGCCCAGGGTGGCGTCCAGTTTCCAGGCCGCATCCAGCCCGTTGTTGCGCAGCTCATAGGCGGCTTCAATGGACAGCCAGCCATCGCTGCCCGCCGCCCTGATCGTCTGCCCGTAGGAAAGGGTTGTCTTTTGCATCATCTGCCACACGCCGCCCGTGTGATTGCCGCCAATAGCCACCTCAGCCGCCAGCCGGTAGCGGCTGCTGCTGTGCAGCGGCAGCCGGGCAAAGACCAGCGCATGGCCGGAAACCTCCGCCGCCTGGTTGAGGTCCGCCCCGAGCGTGAGCCTGGGTGTCAGCCCATAGGCCGCATAATAGCCCAGCTCATGGCTGCTGCCGTTTCCTGCCTGCCGGTAGGTGGCGCTGACTGATGCAAATCCTGCACCCGGCTGCTCCAGCCACGCGCCGGCCTGGACCGGCTGCGCCGGAAGCGCAGCCAGGATCAGGCACAGTATCAGAACCGGGCGGGCGGCACTGGCGGAAATCATCCCAAAGCCTCTTGTCGGACACAGCGTGGCAGGTGGAGTTTCTTAAAATTGAATGAAAATCGTTAATCGCTCTTTAAAGGTGTGTTTCCAAAAAAGACGTGCGCTTGGCGCGCGAACGGGCGTAGGCTGGGATCAGTCAACGGAGGAGCCAATGCCAAAAATAGCAAAAACCGCTGATATCCAGACCGTTATCACCACCTTCGAGATGTCGCCGGGGACGTGCCAGGATCTGCTGGAGGCGCTGCAGGACGCCTATTCCGAATTCATCTCGAAACAGCCCGGTTTCATTGCTGCCGGCCTGCATGTGAATGATGCGCAGACCCGGATTGCCAATTATTCCCAATGGCGCCGCCGGGAGGATTTCATGGCGATGCTGCGCAGCCCGGAGATGCGCGAACGCAACCGCAAGATCAACGAGCTGTGCCGCAGTTTTGAACCGGTCATGTATGACGTGGCTGAGGTGTTTGACAGCTAGGGCCAGGCCCCTGGGCCAGGCGGCCGCATTGCCCCCTTCCGCCTGTCTTGACGCCGCTCAAGGCAGGCATCCGCTGATACTGTTATGCTTGCACAGTTATCAACCGATGGAGGTTTGCCATGTATCACAACATTCTGGTGCCCGTGTCCTTTGACCCGGAGCGGGATGTGTCCGGACCCCTGAAGGTGGCCCGGCTGCTGTCCGCGCCCGGCGCCAACGTGACATTGCTGCATGTGATCGAACAGGTTCCAGCCTATGCGATCTCCTATATCCCGGCGGACTTCATGGAGGGCACCCGCAAGGCGCTGCAGGCCGAACTGGACGGGCTGGCCCAGACCCTGCCCAATGCCGAAGGCGTGCTGATCGAGGGCCATTCCGGCCGCACCATTCTGGACTGGGCGGAGCAGAACAGCCCTGACCTGATCATCCTCGCCTCGCACCGTCCGTCGATGCAGGATCTTTTGTGGGGGTCAACCGCCGGCCATGTGGTGCGTCACGCGGCCTGCGCGGTGCATGTGGTGCGCTGAAGGGGGGGAGGCGGTCAGACTGGAACCGCCTTTTTGAGCAGCTGCCAGGCGAGCCGGACCGCAGCCCCCGGCAGCATTGCTGAGCGCAGCAGCACCTTGTTGGAATTCACCGCCTCGGCGATGCGGGCATAATGCACCTTTTTGTCCGAGGGGGACCGCAGCAGGATGGTCTCTGCCTGCTGCATCGCCCGTTCGGTCTGCCGCTTGATCTGCGGCACGGCGGCGGGTTTGACCGCGCGGTAGAGGTTCAGCCCCTTGCGTTTGGGGTTCTGGCTGGGGTCGAGGTTCTGCTTGACGGCCCGGGTCAGGGTATCTTCCACCAGTTCCAGCGCCTTGGTGGCTTCGGCATAGGAATGGTTGCCGTCCAGCTTTTGGGCGGCCAGCCTGTAGGTCTGGCGGAAGCAGTCGAATTTATAGACCTGCGGCAGGGTTCCGCAGCGGTCAAAACCGCGGGTCAGGGTGGTCACAACAGCCTTGGTGGCGCGGGAATTCAGCCCGCTGCGCTGGCCGCCGCCGCTGCCCGCGCCGGCCCCGGAATCGCGGTTGCCGCCGCCGCCGTCGGCAAAGGCCGGGGTGCTGGCAAGGATCAGGGTCAGGACACCCGCCTGGATGGTCTTGCTGCTCATATGCGCCTCCTTGGTTCTGGGGGAAGCTTACCATGGGTCAGGCATCTGAAAACGGGCGGAATCCCGCAATCCCCGGGTTTTTACGCTGCTGTTGCCTTGCAAGCAGCCCCGGCGCTGCCCACCTGAGACGCAGCAGTTGTGCAAGGAGAGATGAATGCAGTGCCCGATTGACGGAACCGAACTTGTCATGTCCGACCGCGCCGGCGTGGAGATCGACTATTGCCCCAGATGCCGCGGCGTGTGGCTGGACCGGGGCGAGCTGGACAAGATCATCGAACGGTCGGCACAGCCGGTGCAGCCTGCGCCGCAGCCGCAGCGCTATGAGGAGCGCGGCCGCGGCCGCGATCATGAGCCGCGCTATGAGAAGAAATACTATAAGAAGAAAAAGAAGAACTTCCTGGAAGATTTGTTCGACTTCTGACAATTGCCGGACGGGCCGCCCCAGCGCGGGGGCGGCAGGCCGGGGTGTCAGCGCCCGGTCAATGCATCGTGCAGAAGGAGCCGTGTTTGGCATCCTTCATCAGGGTGTCGAAATCGGCGCCCTTCATTTCCACCAGCGTCTTGTGGTCGCCGGCCTCGAACCAGACCTTGTCGAGCCCGGTGAGGCTGTCGTCGATGATCGTGGGCACCATATAGGCGGCGCCGACGCAGGGCGCCGCGCCCGGGTCGCAGTCGTCAAAGACCTGATCGAGTTCAATCTCCGGTGCCAGGCCCAGGCGGCGGTCGACCATCGACTGCAGCTTGTGCAGATCGACCTTCTGGTCGGAGGGGATCACCGCCAGGAAGGGGCCTTCCTCCATGTGGATTAGCACCGATTTGGCCAGGTGGCCGCCCGGCACATGGGCGGCTTCGGCGCACTCAGAGGCGGTTGCGGTATAGGGGTGGCGGACGGTGGCAAAGGGCAATCCCTGTGCCTCCAGATGATGTTTCAGGCGTGAGGCAATCATCGAAGGGTCCTCCTGTCTGGGGCGGGACCCCGGCCGCTGGTGGCGCAGGTCATGGGCGCCGCGGGAGCGTTCTGGCTCACTGATCAGGCGGCGGCAGCAGCCCTGGGCGCAGCAAGCGGCAAGCCGGGGCGCGCGCAGGTTTACGGTGCCTGACAGTGTGGGGCAGGAGGGGTGAGTCGGGCAAGGGGGAGGGGCGGCGGAGGGGGGCGGGATGTAAAGGAAAAGGGGTTTCGCTGCGAAACTTTGTTTGTTAGCAAATGGTTAATTGGTTCTCGTGATTTTTCTGAGGAGTTGCAAAGTAAAACTGTGTATCGTTCTTTTGTAAGGTGACGGTTGTGAATGTACCAAATGACGTATTTTAGGTCTTGAGTACACGAATTGAGTTCTAACTCACAGCCAGCTGCACTTAATATTGCAATTTGAAGTGACCTGAGCTAACAGAATTATTGTGGTCTGCTAGAGTGTGGGGGTGGAGTCCACCTCTAGCAGAGCCGCGGTGTGCGGGTATTCCCGCAAGGCGATCTCCTTTTGGACGGGAGTGCCAATTCCTTCAATTTCGCTTGCCTTTAAAACCGGTTTGCAATTGCTGCTCACCAGTGCGTGTCACAAAAAACAAGCTTTTGTCCATTGGATCAGTACCAATCCAACCCTTGTCCATCGCTGTCTGGAAGTCTCTTGAATAGTTCTTGGGAAGAGCTTCCCCGGCAGAAGGGAACTTGGGTTTTATGTGATCACGCTTAAATCTTTCTAGGCTCTCATGGTCCGCCAAGTATTGAGCAATACATAAGATGATTTGAGCGTTAGTTTTGGGTTCAAATTCATTTACGTATTCCCTCAAAGAGAGCGGTTTTTCACGCGGTGGCGCCGGCATCTGCGGTGTCGGTAATTGAGCAGTGTCCGAGGAGAAAGAGCCCTGTGGTGCTACAGCAGGCGGGAGGCGCCCAGACAGGGGGTGGCCGACTATTTCCTCTGCTTGATTATTGACATCATCCCGCGGTGCTGGCGCACCTCTGTGGGAGGTTGGCGCCAGAACACTATTCAAAATCGCTAGGGCAGTGGCGCGATCTACGGGACGCTTCACCGTAATCCCGTCCCCTTCCAATGTAAGCATGAAATCTTCCATTCTTGTGCCCTCTGGTGTGTCTTGCACAATATATAGCGCGGGCTGGTGGTGGTGGCAATACCTGATTACGCCATGGAGTGCAAATTCTTCAATTTGACGTATGTGTATGTCTACTGTACGTACACCAAACATTTTGATTTGTGTAACATGTTGAAAATAATCAGTAAAATAGTGCAAGAGAATTTGGTGGATGCAATCATTACCCGAGGTGACGGGTCTCTGTCGGCCTTGCTTGCTGAATTTAAACAGAAAAATTCTTCGATGCATGGAGTGGGGAGGTCCAGTGCACGGTAGAAATGATTCGAGTAAAAGGAGAGGTCAACTTAGTGCCCTCTCAACGCGAAACCAACGCAGCCCTTTTCAGACTAGTGGCTCCCTACGAAAACTTCTTCTGCGATTTCCCCCTGTACGCCCGCGTCCCGGCCTTGCCGGCCGTTGACCGCCCGCGCGATTTGACTGCGGCCTCGGACGCGGCCTCCACCGCCGATTGCCGCGCCAGCGGGTCGTCGGAGATGGCGAGGTCGACCGCTTCCAGCCGTTTGACCTCGTCGCGCAGGCGGGCGGCTTCTTCGAATTCGAGGTTCTCCGCGGCCTTGCGCATCTCGTCGCGCAACCCGTTCAGATGCGCCTCCAGGTTGGCGCCGTGCATCGGCTTGTCGACCGTGGCGGTGACGCGATTCATGTCCACATCGCCCTCGTAAAGGCCGGCCAGAACATCCTCGACGTTTTTCTTGACCGTTTCGGGGGTGATGCCGTGCTCGAGGTTGTAGGCGATCTGCTTTTCGCGGCGGCGGTTGGTTTCGCCGATCGCACGCTCCATCGAGCCGGTGATCTTGTCGGCATACATGATGACGCGGCCGTCGGCGTTCCGCGCGGCGCGGCCGATGGTCTGGATCAGCGAGGTCTCGGAGCGCAGGAAGCCTTCCTTGTCGGCGTCCAGAATGGCGACCAGCCCGCATTCGGGTATATCCAGGCCCTCGCGCAGGAGGTTGATGCCGATCAGCACGTCGAAGGCGCCGAGGCGCAGGTCCCGCAGGATTTCGATCCGCTCCAGCGTGTCGATGTCGGAGTGCATGTAGCGGACCTTGATGCCCTGTTCGTGCAGGTATTCAGTGAGGTCCTCGGCCATGCGTTTGGTCAGCGTGGTGACCAGGGTGCGGAAGCCGTTTGCGGTGACTTTGCGGATTTCGTCCAAGAGGTCGTCCACCTGCATGCCGACGGGGCGGATTTCGACCTCCGGATCCAGAAGGCCGGTGGGGCGGATCACCTGTTCGGTGAAGACACCGCCGGATTGCTCCATCTCCCAGCCTGCAGGCGTCGCGGAGACAAAGACCGACTGCGGGCGCATGGCGTCCCATTCCTCGAACTTGAGGGGTCTGTTGTCCATGCAGGACGGCAGGCGGAAGCCGTGTTCGGCCAGGGTGAATTTGCGCCGGTGGTCGCCCTTGTACATGCCGCCGATCTGCGGGACGGAGACGTGGGATTCATCGGCAAAGACGATGGCGTTGTCGGGGATGAATTCGAACAGGGTGGGGGGCGGCTCACCCGGGGCGCGGCCGGTCAGGTAGCGGGAGTAGTTTTCGATGCCGTTGCAGTGGCCTGTCGCCTCCAGCATTTCGATGTCGAAGTTGGTGCGCTGCTCCAGCCGCTGCGCCTCCAAAAGTTTGCCGTCGTTCACAAGGCCGTCGAGGCGCTGTTTCAGCTCGGCCTTGATCGAGATGACGGCCTGGTTGAGGGTCGGCTTGGGCGTCACGTAGTGGGAGTTCGCATAGACGCGGATCTGCTCAAACGTGCCGGTCTTTTCGCCCGTCAGCGGGTCAAACTCGGTGATCTGCTCCAGCTCCTCGCCGAAGAAGGAGAGTTTCCAGGCGCGGTCCTCGAGGTGGGCGGGGAAGATTTCCAGCGTGTCGCCGCGGACCCGGAAGGAGCCGCGCTGAAAGGCCTGGTCATTGCGTTTGTACTGCTGGGCGACGAGGTCAGCCATGATCTGGCGCTGGTCGTACATTTCGCCCGCCTTCAGGTCCTGGGTCATGGCGGAGTAGGTCTCGACCGAGCCGATGCCGTAGATGCAGCTGACGGAGGCGATGATGATCACGTCGTCGCGTTCCAAGAGGGCCCGCGTGGCGGAGTGGCGCATCCGGTCGATCTGCTCGTTGATCTGGCTTTCCTTCTCGATATAGGTGTCGGAGCGCGGGACATAGGCCTCCGGCTGGTAGTAGTCGTAGAAGGAGACGAAGTATTCGACCGAGTTCTCCGGGAAGAAGCCCTTGAATTCGCCGTACAGTTGCGCCGCCAGCGTCTTGTTGGGGGCGAGGATGATCGCCGGGCGCTGGGTTTCCTCGATCACCTTGGCCATGGTGAAGGTCTTGCCGGTGCCGGTGGCGCCCAAGAGCACCTGGTTGCGCTCGCCCTCCAGCACGCCCTGGGACAGTTCCTTGATCGCGGTGGGCTGGTCGCCTGCGGGATCGAAGGTGGTATTCATGACAAACCGCTTGCCGCCCTCCAGCTTGGGCCGCTGCTGCGGCGCGCGCTGGGTCATCATCGGCATGGTCTTGTCGGAATGGGCATAGGGCATCGGGCGACTCCTTGGAACGGCGCTGATTTTGGTCTGTTTTTGTTCCGGTTCAAGGGGCATTCGGAGCCACGAGGCCTAAACACCTGTGGCAGCGGCGCAAAACCACAGAAATGCGGTGCATTTGCCACCTTGCCGCAGCGGCGCATCCGGCGCATAAAAGACCCGGATTGAGACTCAAGGAGAGACAGCCCATGCAAGCGCGGATTTACCGGCCGGCACGCAACGCCATGACCTCGGGCATGGCGAAGACGCGGAAATGGGTTCTGGAATACGCGCCTGCGTCTGCCCGGGAAGTGGATCCGCTGATGGGCTGGACTTCTTCCACCGACACCCAGGCGCAGGTCAAACTGCGGTTCGACAGCAAGGAAGCGGCGCTGGAATACGCCAAGGACCACGGCATCGACGCCCAGGTCGTGGAGCCGAAACTGCGCAAGGCCAACATCCGCGCCGGCGGCTATGGCGAGAACTTCGCTACCAACCGCCGCGGGCCCTGGACGCACTGAGGCTTGTAAATCTTGATCGAGTTCCCACCGTTTCGGCACGAGTTCTCACCAGGATCTACATATAGGGCGCCCGGCGGGCGCCTTTTCTATATCTGGGTTGGAGCATTGTGGCCGAGGCCGAATGCATTGCGGAATCAGAGCACAGGCTCTTTCGTTTTGCTGTGCCTGCATATTCGGGGGCCAGGTAGCTTCATGCACGGCGATGGGTGCAGCCGCCGCTTTCTGCAACAGTGAAAAGATAGAGTTTCACATCAGCCTGCTCCAAGACAGCAGTCAGTCCAAACTTGCCGTTAAGTTGACATGCTTGGCGCCGATCGCTGCATGTGCGAGCTTTTTCAAGCCTTCCAGCGCAAGCGGACCTTCAGCAGGGCGCAAGCACTTGTTCTGATACCGCCAGCTGGCCGAAGGCAGCCCCATTGTGGTGCGCGGCTTGGAAATGATGCGGGCCAGTGTTGAAAACCCGGACCCCGGGCGCTTGCTGGCCAAAGCCTTGGAATTAGCGCCGCGCCAAATTGCGCGCAGTTTCCGCAGCAAGCTTGGAGAAATTCCGATGACCGTCTACCGCAACATCCGGCTGGAGCACGCGCATCAGCTGCCCAGCCAAACCGGTCTGCCGATGATGGAGGTCTGCATCGCCAGCGGCTTTGCCTCCAAGTTCAATTTCTCGCATTGGTACCGGGAGCGCTATGGCCAGATGCCGACCCAGCCCCGCAAGATACGCTATTCCGGGACGGCGGCATAGACCGTCCCGGCAGCCCTCAGCCCAGCAAGGCACGACCCTTTTGCAGGAAGCCCTGATATTCTTCTTCCGGTACCAGACTCCCGCCTGTGGCCCACATCACATGAGTGCCTTGCCCTGCGGAGGGCACTAGCCCGTGCTGCGCCAAGTAGCCTTGGCCTTCCGCAGTTGAAAACAGCATTTGCGGCCCCCCAAGGCAAGCTGCCGCCGAGGGTTCCAGCTGCAGCCCGGCATGGTCCTGCGCCAGCGCCAGCCAGCGGAACAGGTCATCGTCGGCCACCGTATAGACTCCGCTCAGCAGCGGCTGCATGACCTGGGCCACAAACTGACTCACCTCGGCCACCGCCATGCCGTCAGCTTCGGTCTTGTTGGTGAGGCCCGCGTCATAGACATTGACCACCTTCTCCAGCCCCGAAGCCAGCTGCACCAGCGCGCAAGGCGATTGGACCGGCTCGGCAAAGAAGCAGTGGGCATGGTCGCCGAACACCTGTTTCAGACCGTAAGCCACGCCACCCGGTGCGCCGCCGATGCCGCAGGGCAGATAGAGGAACAGCGGGTGCTCTGCGTCCACTGTGATGCTCCGTTCTGCCAGTTGATCACGCAGTTCAGCGGCGGCGGCGGAATAGCCAAAGAAAAGCAGCTCCGAGCGCTCGTCATCTACGAAATAGATCGAGGGATCCGCCTCCGCCTGCTGCCGGGCTGAGGCCACCGCGGTGCCGTAATCCGCCTGATGCTGCACCACCTCAACCCCATGGCGGCGCAGGCGCTCGACCTTCCAGGGCTTGGCATCCGCCGACATATGCACCACCGCACGGAAACCAAGCGCCCGGGCGGCGATCCCAACACTCAATCCCAGATTGCCGGTCGAGCCTACCGCCACCGTGTAGCTGCCGAAACGATCACGAACGGTCCCGGACGCCAGCGCTTCCGGTGCGGCATCCGGTGCAATCAGCCCCAGCTCCCGTGCAAGTGACAATCCATGCAGGAAGACTTCGTAAACACCGCCGCGCGCCTTGACCGAACCAGCAACCGGCAAGGCATGGTCGCCCTTTATAAAATACCGCCCGGCGCCGTGCCCCATGGCCACGGCCAGATCCGCCGATTCGATGAGGTCCGAGGCAATCACGCCGCCGCTTTGCTCCAGTTCAGCAAAGCAATGCTGCAGCAGCGGGGCCAGCGCGCGCCAATTGGCTTCGGCTTCCGCCACTTGTTCTGGCCGCACCGGCACCTGTGCTGACGCAACAGGGCCCGCCACGGGGTTGATCCACATCAGCGGCTGCAGCGATTGCAGACGGCGCAGCAGGGTTTCATCCATATCCTTGTCCTCTTGATTGCAGGCACAATGCCTGGATTCGCCGCAGCCGCCACCTGGAAATGCGCCGGGCAGGAAACGTGTTTGCGGCAGGAAAAAGCCCCGCCGCGAAATGGAGCGCGGCGGGGCCGGGTCAGCAGGCCGTGGCTGGCCTGCCGGGGAGAACGCGGGCGTCAGCCGCGGTAGACTGGGAAAGCGGCGCAGAGCCCGGCCACTTGCGCGGCACAGTGCGCCACGGCGGCATCCGTATCCCCGGCCGCCTCTGCTTCCACCAGGTCCGCGATCATTTCACCCAGCGCCTCGAACTCCGCCTCCTTCATGCCGCGGGTGGTTGCGGCTCCGGCGCCGAGCCGCAGGCCGACCCACTCGGGCGGGCGCGGGCTGTCGTTCGGGATGGCGTTTTTGTTGGCGGTGATGTTGGCTTTATCCAGCACCGCCTCTGCACGTTTGCCGGTGATGCCCTTGGGGCTGAGGTCGACCAGCACTAGGTGGGTGTCGGTGCCGCCGGAGACGATCCGCAGGCCGCGCTTTTGCAGGGTGGTTGCCAGCGTGGCCGCATTGGCCTTCACCTGCGCTGCATAGGCCTTGAACCCATCCGTCAGCGCTTCGCCCAGGCAGACCGCCTTGGCCGCCAGCACCTGACTGTGGATCGAGCCCTGGACACCCGGGAACACCGCCGACTGGAGCTTTTTGAACCATTCCTCGTTGTTGGTGAGGATCAGGCCGCCGCGGGGGCCGCGCAGGGTCTTGGTGGTGGTGCAGGTGACGATATCCGCATGCGGGAACGGCGATGCATGTTCACCGGCGGCAACCAGGCCCGCGATATGCGCCATGTCGACGTGGAACCAAGCGCCCACCTTCCTGGCAATCGCCCCCATGCGCTCGAAATCAATTGCCCGCGGATAGGCTGAGCCGCCGGTGATGATCAGCTTGGGCCGGATCTTTTCGGCTTGGCGTTCCAGCGCGTCATAGTCGATGACTTCGCTCTCTGCATCGACACCATAGTGGTGCGGCTCAAACCAGCGGCCCGAGAGATTGGCTTTCAGGCCGTGGCTCAGGTGGCCGCCCGCAGCCAGATCCAGTGACAGCACCTTGTCGCCGGGCTTCAGCAGCAGAAAGAACACCGCCAGGTTGGCCTGCGAACCGGAGTGCGGCTGCACATTGGCATAATCGCAGCCGAACAGCTGCTTGGCGCGGCTGATGGCAGCCTCTTCCACCACGTCGACAAAACGGCCGCCGCCGTGGAAGCGGTTGCCCGGGTAGCCTTCCAGCGTCTTGTTGGTCATCTCGTGGCCAAGCGCATCCAGCACCGCGCGGCTGACGATGTTTTCAGAGGCAATGAGCTCGATCTGATCCTGCTGACGGGACTTCTCGCCAGCCAGGGCTTCGGCCACCAGCGGATCGGCGGCGGCGACGGTTTGGGTGAAATGCTGCGACATGAGGGCTCCTCCGCATCACATGTGGAACTGCCCAAAGGATGCGGTTTCAGGCCTGTTCACAGCAAATCAGTATTGCTATTATTTTGGCGTAGAAAAACTCAGGCTTAGATCATGGCGCTTGCCCCCATCCGCCCCAAAGGGCCGCATCTGAATGCGTTGCGCGCCTTTGAGGCCGCCGCCCGGCTGGGTAGCTTCACCGCTGCGGCGGATGAACTGTCGGTCACCCCCGGTGCGGTGACCCAGCATATCAAGTCTTTGGAAGCCTGGGCCGAGGCGCCCTTGTTCTACCGCAATGCCCGCGGAGTGGTGCTGACACCGCTGGCAGAGGAACTGCTGCCGGGGTTCACTGCGGCCTTTGACCAGCTTGGCCTGGCGGTGCAGGCGCTGCGCACCAAGGCCGCGCCGGGCAAGATCAAGGTTGCGGCACTGCCGTCGATTGCCCAGCTGTGGCTGCCGCCGCGTCTTGGCCGGCTGCGCAAGGCCGCACCGGAGATTGCGGTGTCAGTCGTGGCGATGGAGACCCCGCCGAATCTCACGCGCGAACCCTTTGACCTGACATTGTTCTACAGCGCCAGCCCGTTGCGCGCCGATGAAACGGAAGTTTCAAAAGACAGGATCTTCCCGGTCTGCGCGCCGGAGATTGCCGCCCGCCTTAGCACGCTAGCCGATCTGAACAATGAGACGCTGCTGCATGACGGCGCCTGGGCCAAAGACTGGGACATGTGGCTCAGCGCCCAGCCCGATGGCAGCGCCGTCACCCGCAGTGGCACCGTGCATTCGCTGTTTGCCGTCGCCCTGGAAGAAGCGCGCCATGGCGGCGGTGTCCTGATCGCGCATGAGGCCCTGGTGCAGCCGCTGCTGGACAGCGGCGAGCTGGTGCGCCCGTTTCCAGCGGGCCTGGAGCTGCCCGCCAGGATTGTTGCAAGAACCGCCCCGGCCTTTGCCCGTTCCCCCATTTTCAGCCAGGTTCAGACCTTCTTGCTGGGCGCTGTCCAGGCACGTGCAAGCGACCGTTGATCAGCCCGGCCGCGGTTTTGGCGGCCGCTGCGGAAGTCAGGCTTGCCTTCATTGGTCCGGAGTTCCGCAAGATCGATGTGAACGAAGCAAATCAGATTGCGTGCGTGCCCTCCTGGCAGATTTGTTGTGCAAATCGCCTGCCGGCAGCATTACGTGGCGCATCCATGGCCTAACTGTCCCGTAGGGCATCCTTCCATTCCATCGAATGGATCGCACCATCCATGGGATCAAACACCTAGGTCTTGAAAAAGCTGCCTGCGCGCCTCCGGTCCACGTCAGGATAGCTGTTGCTCTATGGCAGAACGTAGTTTCGCGGCAAACAACGCACCCTGTGCGCGCACTTCCCGCGGCCCTTGAAGGCGACGCTGACAATTTGCTGAGACGTGCGGCAAGGCCGCCATCCGCGATTTTGGGGCGAATGGCGGCGCAGATGCTTAGTAGGTCTGTTTGATACCGCTGTATGCGCCGCGCAGGCGGACAGTAACAGTGACGTCGTTGCTGGTGCGGTTGCGCCAGAACCAGCCGTGGTTGCCAGTGAACTCTGCCTTCAAAACGCCGGTTGCACCCGGCACGCCGCGGCCTTTCTCGTAGGAAATCGAATTGCCGCCGCCGTCGCCGTGCAAGTCGTAGTTCACCACGCCCTCGGAAACTGACCAGTCAAAAACCGCTTCCGCGTCCTTGTCCATCACCAGCTTCCACTCAACGCCCTGGCCGGGGGTGAGGGAGAAGGAGAACTCATCCTTCCAGGCCGGGGCCTCTTGCGCCTGGGCGCTGGAGACGAAGAGGTTCAGGAAGCCGCCGGACGGCTGCAGCCCGGCCTGCTGGTCGGCTTCGGCCTCTTCGGCAAGCTGGTTTTTGATCTCTCCCATTTCGGTCAGGCCCAGCAGGCGGCCGATGCCGGTGGGGTCGATGGCGTATTCCGAGGGCAGCACCACGGTGATCAGGATCGCTGCAGCCGAGGCGGCGGCGATCACGGTGGATTTTACCAGTTTTTCCGGGGTGGGCAGGTCTTCGGCTTTGGGTTTGTCTGCGTTGTACATGTTTGAATTTCCTATGATCAGAGGGAGAGGGCGAGGCCGGTCAGCTGATATCCCATCAGCACAAAGCCAGCCGTCATCATCACGACATTTGCGGTATAGGCGTGGCGCCAGAAGCTGTCGGAGCGGCGCCACCAGCTCATCCCGATCAGGATGGCCGAAAGCGCCAGCACCTGGCCGATTTCGACGCCGGCGTTGAAGGCCAGGAGGTTGACCAAGAGCCCGTCGGGGGCGATGTCGTAGTCGAGGATCTTGGTCGCCAGCCCCAGCCCGTGGAAGAAGCCGAAGATCAGCGTTGCGGCTTTGGTATTTGGCTGCACCCCGAACCAGTGCTTGAAAGCGCCGAGGTTGTCGAGCGCCTTGTAGACCACCGAAAGCCCGATGATGGCGTCGATCAGAAAGGCGTTGACGTGCCAGCCGAACCAGACGCCAAGCAGCATCGTGGTGGAATGGCCGAGTGCAAACAGGCTCACGTAGATTGCCACGTGGTTCATCCGGTAGAGGAAGAATACCACGCCGAAGAGGAACAGGATATGGTCGTAGCCAGTGACCATATGCTTGGCGCCGAGATACATGAAGGGGATCAGCTTCACCCCCCAGATCTCCTGGATATAGCCGGCATCGCCGGGAGTGACGTTATGGGCAGCCGCCATTGTGGCGCTGAAGATCAGCACCAGAGCCGCCAGCAGGACAGGACCCGGGCGCGCATGGCGCTTGGGCCTGCCGAAAGGGGCAGAGTTCATTGATATTCTCCGTTGGTTTGGATGTGTTCTGAGGGTTGGTCAGGACATCCAGACGCGCGGAGGCCGCTTGTTGAGAAAAACGGGACCCGGGCGCCATGACGGCCCGGCGGCAGAGACCGCCGCTTCGGGGATATCCGGCGCTTCGGAGAAGGCGCCGCGGACAAGCAGCACCGGGCTGTGGTCATGATCGGCAACGTCATGGCTGTGGCCATGCAGAGCCCAGGCGAGATCTTTTTCGAACCCGTGGCTATGGCCATGGGATTCGATGATCTCCCCATGGTCCTGGATTGCAGCAAGCGCATCCGGGATGTGGGACCTGACTGGCAAGAAAGACCAGCACACAAAGCACAGGCAGAGGAGAGCGGCCAGGCCCCGCTGCACCCATCCCGTCCATTTTCCGGCAATTCGCGCCTGTGCCATGTCCCTGCCTTTGGCTCTTGCCATCTTGCTTTATCCTCCCTGGGAGGATAGCTCGTTCTTATGATGGAAATACACCGGCATGCAAGCCACCCCAAGCTCTCCGCGCGGCTGAAACGTGCCGAAGGCCATTTGAGATCTGTCATCGGCATGATTGATGACGGGCGCCCCTGTCTCGACATCGCGCAGCAGCTTCAGGCGGTGGAGAAAGCCATCCGCAACGCCAAGCAGGTGCTGATCCATGACCACATGGATCACTGCCTGGACGGGGAAAACTCCGAAACCGACCGGGCCGAACTCAAGGCCATCTCACGCTATCTTTGAGGCAACCATGCTGGACGTTTTGTCTGACCGCACCTACCGGCACCTCTTCCTGGCCCAGCTTGTGGCACTTCTGGGAACGGGCCTTGCGACTGTCGCACTCGGGCTGCTGGCCTACGATTTGGCGGGCGACAGCGCTGCGATTGTGCTGGGCACGGTCTTCACCATCAAGATGGTGGCCTATGTGGGGATTGCCCCGGTTGCGGGTGCCTTTGCGGACCGGGTGAACCGCCGCCGCCTGCTTGTCGTGCTTGACCTGGTGCGGGCGGGGGCGGCGCTGGCTTTGCCCTTCGTGTCCGAGGTCTGGCAGGTCTATGTGCTGATCTTCCTGCTCCAGTCTGCCTCGGCGGCCTTCACGCCGACGTTCCAGGCTACCATCCCCGATGTGCTTCCCGACGAGGCGCGCTACACCCGCGCGCTTTCGCTCTCCCGGCTTGCCTACGATCTGGAAAACATCATCAGCCCGACAATGGCGGCGCTGCTGCTGGCGCTGATGAGCTACAATACGCTGTTCCTGGGCACTGCGGCGGGCTTTGTCGCTTCCGCGCTTCTGGTGGTTTCAGTGATGCTGCCGAGCCCGCAGGCCGCGCAGCCGCGGGGAATTTATGACCGTACCACGCGCGGAATACGCATCTATCTGGCTACCCCGCGCCTGCGCGGCCTGCTTGCGCTCAACCTTGCGGTTTCGGCGGCCGGGGCGATGGTGCTGGTCAACTCGGTCGTGCTGGTGCGCGGTTTGCTCGGCCTGCCGGAAAGCGCGCTGGCCTGGACGATGTTCGCATTCGGGGCGGGCTCCATGGCGGCGGCGCTGCTGCTGCCGAGGCTTCTGGACCGGGTGCCTGACCGCCCTGTCATGCTGTCGGGTGCTTGGCTCATGATCCTTTCGTTGCTGGGGCTCGCTGTGGTCACTGCCGCATCAGGCCTGCACTGGGGGGCTCTGCTTTCCGCCTGGCTGCTTGCGGGCTTCGGGTATTCCGCAGTGCTGACCCCTTCAGGCCGGCTGCTGAAACGTTCTGCGCACCCCGAGGACAGGCCAGCGGTGTTTGCCGCGCAGTTCGCCCTGTCGCATGCCTGCTGGCTTGTCACCTATCCGCTTTCCGGCTGGCTGATGACACAGTTCGGCGCCATCCCCGCGCTGGTGGTCCTGGCCGCGTTGGCTGGAACAGGGATCGTGGCCTGCCTGGTGCAGTGGCCAGGCGGAACAGCCGGGGAAATAGAGCATACCCACGACGATCTGCCGCCTGATCATCCGCACCTGCGGGAGCACGGAACCAGCGGCCACAAGCACGAGATTATCATAGACGATCTGCACCGCAGCTGGCCCATGCGCTCCTGATATGCCCGCCTTAGCCGGTCTATTCGCGGCGGCCTTTGTGGCCGCAACGCTCTTGCCTGCACAGTCAGAGGCCGTGCTTGCCGGAATGCTGATCGGCAGCAGCCACCCGGCTTGGCTGCTTCTGGGGGTGGCAACGGCTGGAAATGTCCTGGGTTCAATCGTCAACTGGGCGGCGGGGCGGTATCTCATGCATTTCTCGGACCGCCGCTGGTTCCCGGTTTCGCCTAAGCGGCTGGATCAGGCTTCGGCGTGGTATGGAAAATGGGGCCGCTGGAGTCTTTTCGGGTCCTGGGTGCCCGTGATTGGAGATCCGCTGACGCTGGCCGCGGGGATCTTGCGTGAACCGCTTTGGCGCTTTGCGCTTATCGTGACCATTGCGAAAGGCGGAAGGTATCTTGCTGTTGCGGCTGTTGCGTTTTCCGCAACCTGACACCTACCGGCTCCGTATCCAGGTTTGTCTTTGACCGGAACATCGGCCGCACCCTGTTCCGGCTGCGGTTTTGAAAGCGGTCAGCAGCCAGGCGTGAGGCACCCGTTTCCGGAACCTTGCCGATGTGCACGCAGACCGGGACTGGCGGCTGCCGCCAAGGGCGGATTAAGGGTGCTTGCGGTTGCGAGGCTAGTTGCTCAGCAACTCTTGGATATTGGCATCCAGTTGCGCGGTAAAGCCTGCGTCATTGCCCGGATTGGCGGCGCAATGGCCCCAGGGGGAGTCATAGGGGCGGAATATGGCTTTGGGCATATGGCGGGCCTCAAGCTCGTTATCTGCGGGCGGGAAGTAGAGGTCCTGGGTGCAGGGCATCAGGATGGCGCGGGCCTTGATGGCTTTCAATGCGGCTTCGAAATTGCCGTTGTAGAGTGGCCCGGCAGAGATGTCGCCGGCCTGCCAGGTGGCGAGCTTGGCCAGCAGGTTGTTGGCGTCCCAGCCCTGCACGTGGTCCTGCTCCCAGTCCTGCAGCAGGTCCTCGATGGTCTCGAACCCCAGCTGACGGTAAAGGTGCGCGCGGTAGAAGGTTTGCGAAAACGCCCAGCCGGCATAGACCCGGCCAAAGGCCTTGAGGCCTGCCTCGGGCGGGGTGGTGTAGTTGCCGCCGTTCCAGTTCTGGTCGGCGCAGAGGGCGGATTTCACACCTTCGAGGAAGACGAAATTGTGCGGCGAGGTCTTGGCCGAGGTGCAAAACGGCAGGATCGCCTGAACCATGTCCGGGTATTGCGCCGCCCATTGGTAAGACTGGCAGCCGGCCATGGACCAGCCTGCAACCAATGCGATTTGTTCGATACCCAGGTGATCATGGATCAGCCTGTGCTGGGCGGCGATGTTGTCCCACATCTGCACCAGCGGGAAGCGCGGGCCGTCCTGCGGGGCAGGGGTATTGGAGGGCGAGGAGGAGCGCCCGTTGCCAAACAGGTTGGGGCTGACGATGAAGTGCTTTGCCGGGTCGATGGCGCGGCCGGGGCCGAAGAAGCCCTCGTTGCGGGAATTGGTGCCGGTGTAGAAGGTGGGCAGCACGATGACGTTGTCGCGCGCGGGCGACAGGGTGCCATAGGTCTGATAGGCGAGCTTGGCGTCTTTCAGGACGTCGCCTGACAGAAGCGGGAAGTCACCTAAGGCAAGAATTTCATAGTCCGGCATTTTGAGGCTCTTCTTTCATGAAAATGGGATGCGCCCCGGCCTGTTCCCAAGCCGGGGCAGGGTTTTATTCGGCAGGGCTGCTTGCGTCCTCGCCGTGGCGCGCCCGCATGCCGTCGCGGATCACCGCCTTGAACAGGGCGATGCCCATCAGCGCCATCACCACTGAAAACGGCAGCGCGCCGATGATCATCGCGGTGTTGATGGCACCCAAGCCGCCTGCCGCCAGCAGGGTGCCGATCACCAGCGTCAGGGCGGCGCCCCAGACGATGATGTGGATCTTGGGTTTCTGCTGGGCGTCGCCGCCGGCCGCGATAGTGTTGATGATCAGCACCGCCGAGTCTGCCGAGGTCACCAGATAGGTGAGCAGCAGCACCACGATGACGGCGGTCATCAAGAGCGCCAGGCCGGAGGGCAGCATGTGGTTGATCATCGCAAACAGCTGCGAGGAGATGCCGGCACTGGTGATTGCATCGCCTGCATCGCCGTTCAGGGTGAGGTCAATGGCGGTGCCGCCGACAAAGGTGAACCAGACAAAGCACATCAGCGACGGCACGATCATCGCGCCCAGAACGTACTCGCGGAAGGTCCGCCCGCGCGAGATGCGGGCCAGGAACAACCCGACGAAGGGGGCGAAGGCAATCCACCAGGCCCAGTAGAAAATGGTCCAGCCGCCCTGCCAGCCGGCCAGCTGGGTGGCAAGGCTGTCTGCGACGCCGTCGCCCTTCCAGACCGTGACCGCCATGGCTGGGAAGGCGATCAGATAATCCCAGAGGCCGATGAACAGGCTCTTGAGCGCAAAGATCGTCGAGCCGAAGATCAGGAAGAAGGCGAGCAGGAAGAAGGACAGCCCCATGTTGATGTTGGAGAGCCACTTGATCCCCTTGCCGACGCCGGACAGCGCAGACAGCGTGGAGGCCAGCATCACAATGCCAAGGGCGATGATCATCGCGGTGATGGTGGGGGTTCCCTTGGCATCCATCATCCATTCAGCACCGGTGATGTTGAAGATGCCGGAGGCAAATTGCGACACGCCATAGCCCAGAGTGACCGAGACCCCGAGGATGGTGGCAATCACCGAGACGATGTCGATCACATGGCCCAGCGGGCCCGAAAGCGCATTGCCGAACAGCGGCGTAAGGCCGGAGCGGATGGTCAGAGGCAGCCCGCGGGAGTAGCTGAAGAAACCCAGCGCCAGGCCGACAATCGCGTAGCAGCCCCAGGCGGAAAAACCCCAGTGCATGAAGGACCATTTGTAGGCGGACCGAACGCTGCCGGCAGTGGAGCCTTCTGCCTGGCCCTGGATCACGTCGGGGTTGGTGGCAAAGTGGTAGATCGGTTCGGCGGTGGCGTAGGTCAGCATGCCGATGCCGATTCCTGCACCGAACATCATGGAAAACCAGGAGAAATTGGAGAACTCCGGCTTCTCGTCCGCAGCGCCCAGCTTCAATCTTCCAGTCGCCGGCCAAACCGCCAGCGCGACGCAGACCACGATGTAGAACGCCATCACATACATGTACCAGCTGCCGGTATTGGCATCGATGGCGCCACGGATGCTTTTCAGTACGGCGCCGGCCTGATCCGGCCAAACCGCGGCCCAGAGGATCAAGAGGCCGATGGCGATCTTGGAGCCCAGGGCAACCATCCTGTTGAAACCGCGGTAGAACCCCTCGTCATGGGTGTCTATGTGCAGATCCGTCATCGGTGGCTTTATTGGCATGTGTCTTTCCTTCCTGTCGGGAGTTTTGTGCCTTGCGTTTGCCGCAAGTGCGGTTTTGCGGCCCGTTCGGGCCTGCGGAATTCGTGAAGTCCCTGTTTCACGTATGGGTCAGGCGTCTTCTTCCTGCCTGGCTTCGTTGCGCATCAGCTGCATGATCTCGCGCTCGCACTCGGGGTAGCCTTCGAGCTCGACCAGATCCTCTTTGCTGCGGATCTCTTTGCCCTTCTTGAAATCCAGTTCGAGGATGGTCTTCAGGCGGCCGGGATGGGCAGACAGGAAAACAATGCGGTCGGCGAGGAAGATCGCCTCCTGAATGTCGTGGGTGACCAGCAGGATGGTGGTCTGGGTGGTGCGCATGATGTCCAGCAGCATTTCCTGCATGTGCCAGCGGGTTTCGGCATCCAGCGCGCCATAGGGTTCGTCCATCAGCAGGATTTCCGGCGCGTTGGCCAGGGTGCGGGCGATGGCAACCCGCTGTTTCATACCGCCCGAGAGGGTCTTGGGGTAGGCGTCGCGGAACTTGGTCAGATGCACCAGGTCGATGTAATGCAGCGCGCGCTCGCGGCGTTCCGCCTTGGGGATACCGTTCAGTTTCATGCCGTACTCGACGTTTTCGAGGACGGTCAGCCACGGGAAGGAGGTGTAGCTTTGGAACACCATGCCGCGTTCACGGGCCGGGCCGTGGATCGGGCGGCCCTCCAGGCTGAGCGTGCCGCTGGTGGGCGTATGCAGCCCCGCGACGATGTTGAGAAGCGTGGACTTGCCGCAGCCGGAGGGCCCCAGAAGCACGCAAAGTTCATTGCGGGCCACCGAGAAGGACACATCGCGCAAGGCCTCGACCCCGCCGCCGCGTGTGGGGAATGTCTTGCAGACATTCTGGACGGATAGAATGGTGCTGGATTGCATGATGCGCCCCTCTTCTCAGGTCAGGTGGGTCAGCCGCGGTAGCCGCTGTCGTAAAGCTCCTTGTGAAGGGTGCATTCGACGCCGGTTTCAGGCGCCTTGACCTCTTGGATCAGGCCGAATTTGACCCACCATTCGCTGACCAGGTTCCAGTGGTCCGACATCTGGCCGTTGGTCTGTTCAAACGGCGGGTTGCCCGGCGCCGCGCCGCAGAATTGCGCCGCTTCTATGAAGTCATAGACATAAAGCCCGCCATCCAGCGAAGTGCCGTCCTTGCCCAGCACCAGTTCGACGTCGGCGATGCTCATCCCCATGCCCTTGGCGATGATCTCGTTGCCCTCGGCTGGGTTCTGCTTCCACCAGGCAATGGCGTCATACATGGCCTGCATGGTCTTCAGGGCCACATCGCGGCGGTCGTTGATCAGCGCATTGCTCATGTAGTGGCCGTCCGCGACAACGGCGTTCTTCAGCCAGAAGGGTTCGTCCGATTGGGTCAGGATGCTGGAACCTTCCAGCGCTTTCAGCGTGTTGGTGCCGTAGGGTTCCCAGAACTCTGAGGCCGCCACGCCGCCGCCGATCATCGCCGCAAAGGCATCGTCGGCGATGATGTTGCGGTAGACGACGGAGTCATAGGCGGCGCCGTTCTGCTCCAGCCACATGGCGACATAGATCTGCGCCAGGCCGCCTTCGAGCACCGCAACCTCTTTGCCGGCCAGGTCGGCGGCGTTTTCAATGCCGGGACCCGCGACGACCTTGTCGGTGCCGTTCGAGAGGTTGCCAAAGGCCACCAGCTTGACCGGCAGGCCGCGCTCGACGCCGACAGGGGTGAATTCGGCGGTGGAGGAGACCACGTCAAGCTGGCCGGCGGCAACCAGGTTGAAGCTTTCATAGGGGTCCTCGATGGTCTGGTACTGAATGTCCAGATCCGGGGCGAGGCCCTTTTCTGCCGCGATGTGCCAGAATCCGTAGCCCGGCCAGGTGAAGCCCGCGATCTTGACGCTTTCTGCGGCCCATACGGGGGCGGCGGCGCTTGCCAGTGCGAGGGCTGCAATGCAGCCACTGGCGGATTTCAGCAGTTTCTTGGTCATCGTCACGATACCTCCCTTGCGACGTCATGTTGTTGTTTGGCCTGTTGTTCTCGGGTTCTGCTCTGGCTCCTCAGGAATATTCGTCAAGATACTGGAATGCCCGGCGGTGCAGCGCCCGCAGCAGGTAGTCGAAGATCAGCCCCAGAAGGCCGATCACCAGGATGCCGGCCATGATCTGATCCACATGCAGGAAACGTTTGGCGCGCATCATCATGGCGCCGATGCCGGCGTCGGCGGCGGTGATCTCGGCGATCACCAGATAGGTCCAGCTGACCGCCAGCATTTGGCGCATGGCGATCACGATGTTGGGCAGGGCGGCGGGGACAACGACGGTGCGCAGCACCTGCCAGCGGGAGCCGCCCAGGGTCACGGATGTGTTGATCAAATCCTTGGGCACCGCCTTGGTGTGGTCGGCAATCAGGGTGATCAGGAACCAGATCACGCCGATAAACAGCAGTGCCAGTTTTTGGGCGTCGCCCGCCCCGAACCACATCAGCAACAGGGGAATGAAGGACGGGGCGGGCAGGTAGCGCCAAGCCGAGACGAAGGGGGAGAAAAACGCTTCGACCGATTTGAACGCGCCCATCAGAATGCCGAGCGGCACCGCCACTGCGCAGGCCAGGGCAAAGCTGAACATCACCCGCCAGACACTGACCAGCACATCGCCGAGAAAACCGTTCTCGGCAAACAGCGTGTAAAGCGCTGTCAGGACCTTGCCGGGCCCTGGCAGCAGGATTGCGGGCATCACGCCGGACCAGGCGGCGATCTGCCAGATGGCAAAGAACAGGACCCAGACCGCCACCCCGAGGGTGATGCGCCAGGACGCGGGGATATCCGATTTGAACTCGAAGATCCGCAGTTTCGGGCGCGTGTCCTTGGCCCGGGTTGCTGGTATCGTCCGAAGGGCCTGGGTCATGGGTCTGTCCTTTGCTGGGAGGGCTTAGTAGAGGCGCAGGTATTCCTGCACTTCCCAGTCGGTGACCGACTGGTGGTAGCGTTCCCATTCGTCGTTCTTGTATTCCAGGAACGATTTGCGCATCACCGGGCCCATCACATGTTCGGCCATCTCGTCATGGCGCAGCGCCTCGATGGCGTTGAACAGGGTGCGGGGCAGGCGGCGGATGCCGAGTTCCTGCAGTTCGGCCTCAGTTTTGGAATAGAGGTCGAAGTCGGTGGGCTTGCCCGGGTCGATCTTGTGTTTGATGCCCTTCAGCGCGCAGCTCAGGTGCATCGCCATCGCCAGGTAGACATTCATCGTCATGTCGCAGGCGCGGTTTTCGATGCAGTGGCGGCTTTGCGGCAGCCGGAACTGGGCTGAGCGGTTGTTGAAGCCGTAGGTGATATTGGTCGGCGCCCAGGTGACGGTGCCGCCCTCAAAACCACCCACCCGTGGCACCAGGCCGTTGTAGGAGTTCACGGTCGGGCAGGTGATCGCGGTGATCGCCTCGGCGTGTTGCATCAGGCCTCCGACAGCCCAGCGGCTCTCATCCGACCAGTCGCTGCCATCGGCGGTTTCAAAGATGTTCTGTCCCGGGCGGCTGTCATGCTGCATCGACATGTTGATATGCGCGCCGGAGCGCCAGTCGCCCACCGTCGGTTTCGGCATGAAGGTCACAAACATGCCGTGCTTCTTGGCCACCTCTTTCAGGGTGATGCGCAGGAAGGCCAGCCGGTCGGACATCTCCAGCATGTTGGTATAGTGGAAATCCAGCTCGAACTGGGAATAGGCGCCTTCGGCCACCACGTCATGCAGGTTCCAGCCCAGGCCCTCGATGATGTCGATCATGTCCTTGAGGAAAGGCATCGAGTCGATGGAGTATTCCACGTCATAGCCAAACGCCTGGCGGCGCGGGCTGATCGCCTTGCCCAGATCGTCGTCAAAGGCTTTCACCGGCAGGCCGTTTTCATCGTATTTCATTACGATGAATTCAGGCTCAACCCCGGCATAGCCGGTGTAGCCTTCCAGCTTGGCCTCATGCATGGCGCGCTTCAGCGCCTGGCGCGAACAGACGTTGTAAGGTGCGTCTTCCCAGTAGAGATCGGAGAAGATGATCGCCATCGAATTGTCCCAGGGGCAGACATAGACGGCGTCGAGATCCGGCACCACCACCTGGTCGCTGTCGGCGGGGCTGAGCTCCGGCACGAAGGAGATCGAATGCACCGCGAACTGCGGGCCCTTGCCCAGGCAGAGCGGCTCAAAATCGCTCATCGGCACCGGTTTGGTTTTGGGGATGCCGTGCAGGTCGATCCAGGCGGCCATCACGTATTTGACGCCGGCCGCTTCCAGGCGTTCGCGCACTTCGGGGATGCGCGGGCGGTTGCGCTCCACAGCGTCGTGGAAGCTTTCGTAGTAGATCTTCTCTTCGGGATTGGCCTTCAGCATCGTTGTTCCTCCGTTGGAAAGGCAATCGTTTTCTGTTCGCTGCCCGCGGCCGGTCAGCGTTGTTTTGGTTTTGTTTTCTGCAGTAGCCTGGCGGAAAAAAGGGGTGGGCAGCCCGTCGCCCGGGGTCAGACTAGGGCGCCCAGTCACCAGGAGTTGCGTGTGTTAGCCCGGAACGAAGTCCGAGGGATCAATGCCCGGTACCTCGGTGATCCCGGCCAGCTGTTTCCAATTATGCGGATAGGCGGCGTAGAAGATCACGCATTTGCCGTCCGCCTCGTAAGAGATATGGTTGTCCTTGGGCACAAACAGCACGTCGCCGCGGTTGCAGATGTATTCCTTGCCGTCGCAGACCAGGCGGAAGGTTCCCTCCAGGCAGTAGATGATCTCGTCGCAGGTCAGGTCCCACGGCACCTTGATGTTGTTCAGAACATTGATACCGCCGCACATGGACTTGCTGAATTCACTGGTGACCATCGGCTTGATGTAGGTGTCGCTGTCGCCCATGGAGTCATAGCGCTCCTGGACCAGGTCGAATTTGAAGAGTTGAGGTGCGTCGCCCATGGGTTAGTTCCCCTCGCTGGCAAGGTGTTTCAGGATGCTCTCGTTCAGTTCGACCTTGTAGCCGTCCGGGTCCTCGCAAAAGGCAATAACCCGGGTGCCGTTCTTCATCGGCCCCGGCGGGCGGGTGATCTTGACGCCCGCCGCGGCCAGCTGCTCGCAGGCGGCATAGACGTCCGGGGTCTCAATGCAGATGTGGCCCCAGCCGTTGCCCTTGTCGTATGGCGCTTCCTGGTCCCAGTTGGCGGTGAGTTCCAGGGTCGGGAACTCTGCCTCCGGGCCGTAGCCGATGAAGGTGTTGGTGAATTTGCCTTCGGGATAGTCGGTGCGGCGCAGCACCTCCATGCCCAGAATTCCGCAGTAGAATTCCAGCGATTTCTCCATGTCCATCACCCGCATCATCGTGTGAGCCAGGCGGAAACCCTTGGAAATGGGTTCACTCATTGGTCTTGTTCCTTGTTCTTCACTGTTGCGCTGGCGCGCTGGCCAAATCGCGTTCGATCAGGTCCTGGAAGGCGCGCACGCTGTCCTCCCAGGCGGGCGACAGCAGGCCGCCGCCGGCTGCAACCGGGGATTTGCGGCCCTCGTACATGCGTTCGACCATTTCGTGGTCTTCCTTGTGGACATCCCACCAGAGGTCCTTGAGGCCCTGAACTTCCTCGGCGGTCAGCTGCTGGCCTTCGGTGGTGTAGAGCGCGCGGTACTGGCGCATCTTGCCGGGGCCGATGGGGACATTCAGGTAAACCCCCAGCTGGTCGGGGAAATACCGGCCCAGGATGAAGTTGGGATAAAGCGTCAGGTAGCGGGAGCTGACGCCGAGGCTGCCGGAAGTGCCGATCTCCTCTTTCAGGTCCACGGCGCTGCCAATGCAGTTGCCGTCGGTGATGGTGTAGTGATCCTCCAGCGGCTGGTCGGTGGTCGAGGAATGCACGAACTGGACATGGTAGGGCTCGATGAAGTTCTCCATGATCAGTTTCCAGTTGGTGCCGATCTCGCCGAAATCGAGCAGCCCGACAGGTTCCAGCTTGCCGTAGTCGATACCTTCCAGGCGGCTGATCAAAGGCGCGGCATAGTCTTCGAACTCAGGCGCTGTGCCGTCCAGGTTGACGAAGATCCAGTCGTGCCAGACATGGGTGCGGACCGGCTTCAGGCGGTGCTCCTTGAGGTCAAAGCCGTCAAATTCCTGCTTGCCGGTGCCGGCGAAGTGCGGCGCTGCGCGCAGGCGGCCTTCCAGGTCGTAGGCCCAGGCGTGGTAGGGGCAGCGAATGAGCTTGCCCACATTCTTGGGCTTGTCGACCAAGGTCATGCAGCGGTGCAGGCAGACGTTGTGAAACACTTGGATGCTGCCGTCCTGGGCGCGCACCGTCAGCAGTGGCAGGCCTGCGCAGCTGACCGGATTGGCGTCGCCCGGATTGGCGATCTGATGCGCAAACCCAACAAACACCCAATTCTGTGACAGGACCGTCCGGCATTCCTGCTGCCAGATGTCTTCGCTGCGGTAGGCGTCTGCAGTCAGGCCATGCTGCGGCCCGCCGGCTACCCGCGTTTTTTCTTCGGCAATTGTCATTCGTCCTCCCTTCGACACTGCCACATGCTGCACGCCCTTGGGGGTGTGTGCATGGAAACTGTCCCTGTGCCGGCTGCCCCTATTGGGATTTGCGCCATTCGCAGGGATTGAACATCATGCTTGCGAAAATCGTGTGCTTTGGCAACAGTTTTTTACGATTTTCGTTACATTGCGGAATTTTCAGGCAAGAATCAGGAGAGTGCTGTTCAGAAAACGCCATGAGGGTGCGAAATTCGCATGGGGTGGCCATGTTGCAGCCGGGAATCGCAATGTATAGCAAGGGAAAAAGCCGGATTTCGTGCCTGCCGCCGGGATTGCTTGGTGTGGCAGGGTAAACCGCGGGTGTCTGGACCTCCGGCTGCTTGTATTTCTGCATGAGTGGTTTGCGGATTCCGCTGTGGGTGCCTATGATCGGCTGCGGATACAGTAACCGGGCAGCAGGCAGATGGCAGGCAAGCAGCAATCATCGGCGCGCAGCAAGCGCGCCAGTCAAAGCATCCGCTCTCCAGGGGATGATTTGAACCAGCAGATCATCCGGCTGCTGCAGCAGGACGGGCGGATGGCCTTTTCGGAAATTGCCCAAAAACTGGACGTCTCCGAAGGCACCATCCGCAACCGGGTGAGCGGCCTGAGGGAAAACAACATGCTGCGGATCGTGGCGATGTCGGACCCGGTGGCCACGGAATACACCACCGATGCGATGATCGGGCTGAACGTGGCGGCCGGTGTTACCCCGCGGCAGGTGGCAGAACGGCTGGAGAGTGATCCGCGTGTTGTTTTCATACTTTGGGTCGCGGGACGCTATGACCTGATTGTCGAGCTGGTCAGCGATGACGCCGATGCGCTGAAAGCGTTTCTGGAGCATGAGATCCACGCCAGCGACGATATCGCCAAGGCGGATGTTATGTTTGGTTTGAAGAACTTTAAGAACCAATTCCTGCTGAAGCGGGATGTGAAGGACTGAGGTTAGGCTGCCGTTTGCGGTTGCCCGTAAATTGGGTTCACAGCGGTACAAAAAGGGAAGGTGGCGGTGCGCCTGCCATATTTAGCTCCAAAGACCTCCGTCCGGGCCTGAGCACTAGCTGCTGCAACCGGTGTTTCTTCGCACATAGCATTTCGGCCTTCCATCTGGCAGGGGTGCCCGGGTAGGAGAGCGCAGCGCAGGCCGCCGGTCTGCAGATCGTTTCAGCCACAGGGGGCCAAATGACCGTTCAGCACCTTGTCACCCATTCCGGCGGATTTCATGCGGATGAACTGCTGTCGACTGTGATCCTCAGCCGGTTGTACCCCGCGGCAAAGCTGGTCCGAAGCCGGGCGCAGGAGTGGATCACGCCGGCGCCGGACAGAGTCATCTATGATGTGGGCCGCGGCTATGATGCCAGGGCCGGGATCTTTGACCATCACCAGCGTCCCAATCCGCTGCGGGGGGACGGCCTGCCCTACAGCTCCTTCGGGTTGATCTGGAAGCATTTCGGCCACGCCTATCTGCGTGACCTGGAGGTGCTGGAGCAGGATCTGGAGGAAGTCCACGGCAGCATAGACCGCAGCTTTGTTCTGCCGGTCGACCTGATGGACAACGGGGCGCTGGAGCCATCCGCGGCGGGGCCTTTGACAGCGCTGACTTTGCCGGTGCTGCTGGAAAGCCTGAAACCGGTCTTTGACGACCGCAGCCCGGAAGCGGAGGACCAGGCCTTTGCCGCGGCACTGCCGGTGGCGCGCGCCTTTGTCGAGGCTGCGGTCAAGGGCCAGGCGGCCAAGCTCCGGGCAGAGGCGGTCGTTATAGCTGCCATCGAGGCGGCCGGGCGGTCGCACATCCTGGAACTGCCGGCGGGGATGCCTTTCCGTACAGCCATCGAGAAGGCCGGTGCGGCACATCTTCTGTTTGTCATTCACCCGCGCGGCAGCGACTGGGCGCTGACCACGATCCGTAAGAGCGGCGACACTTTCGAAAGCCGTGCCGATCTGCCGGCGGCTTGGGCTGGTTTGACGGATGCCGCCCTGGAAAAGGTTTCCGGCGTGCAGGGGGCCAAGTTCTGCCATAATGCCCGCTTTATCGCTGTCGCTGAGACACGCGAGGCGATCATTGCGATGGCCAGGTTGGCGGTGAAGGACTGCAGCTGACAGGCTGTCCGGCTTCGTGCCAATGAGGCACAACCTTGCATCCCATTCGACTCTCATCGGCACGGCGCAAAAATATGTTCTTAATCAACTTTTTGCTGCTTTCTATTCTGCTCGCTGAGGCAAAAGCAAGCCTTCCCTTAGCCAAGAAAAGGGCCCGCGAATGCGAACCCTTTGTGCGGCTTTCGGTTTAGCCGCATCTGCTATGGCTTGCTGATTACCTCTAGGCGTTTCGCCCGTTCGGCGATGTTCCGGCAGTCTGGCGCAGTGAAGGGTGATAGGGCTTTGGGGAGACTGGGGCCCTTCTTGAACGCTTTCTAGATCATCTCGAGCGTGGCGATTTCCTTTCAGCGCCTCCGGCACAACTCGAATGCCCCAATCATGAGCTCAATGACCAGTGCCCGGCGTGAGCAACATTCAAAGCCCATCCGCTCCAGGAAGCCGACATTCACTACCGCCTCGACATCCATCTCAGCAAGTTCGGCATTAGCATCAACAAGTTTGTTCAGCTCGATCATGTCAGGGCCTTGGCCGGATCAGGAGGAAAGCCGCCTTTCCGCTAAGATCAGGTTTGCGGTCGTGGTGATTAGCGTTCCCGGAAGGCGCGCCCAATCGGCTCGGTTATGGGCGAAAGCACATAGTCAAGCACGGTACGTTCGCCAGTCCGGATCGCTGCATTGACTTCCATTCCGGCAGTCAAGCGGCGGCTTAGGGCCGCTCCTGGCGCTTTGTCATCTGCAAAGGAAATCCGCACCTCGAAGTAAGCCTCTTTGCGGTCATTGAGGCGTGAGTTTGGCGAGATTTCGAACACCTCACCTGCTTGCACGCCATACCGCCTGGGATCAAAAGTCGTCGACTTCAGTTCAACCGGATCACCCACCGCCACATGGCCGATGTCCTCCGGCCGGATTTCCACTTCGGCGATCAGGCGGTCCTGGGTTGGCAGAATCTCGGCAATCGGCTCACCTGGGGCAATAACCTCGCCCGGTCCGGTGACATGCAGCTTTTGAACAATTCCCGGCACCGTTGCCAGAATCGTCAGCCTCTGTTGCCGTGCAGCGTTGTCTGCCAGGGCTTGGGCGACCAATGCCAGAGCCTCTTCCTCTGCCTCCAGTTCCGACAGCAGGCTGTCCTTGATCCCCGCGACAAATTCCTGTTCTTGGCGGCGGGCCTCGTGCAGGTTGCGCTCGCCATCTGCCAGCGCAGCGAAGGCGCGCAAACGATCGCCTTCGATCTCCAGGGTCTGAGCACGCAGACGGCTCAGCGCGGTGGTGCTGAGCAGCCCCTTGCGGTGCAGGGTGCTTGCGGCAGATTGCTCGATTGCAAAGGCTTCTTCCCGGCGGCGCGCATTGTCGAGGATTTGCTTACGGATTCCCAGCGCCCGCTCCAGCTCCTGAACTCTGGCCTGATGGCGGACACGGCTGGCCTCAAACGCATCAAGCTGCACCAGCAGCCTGTGCCCCGGTTCCAATTGGCCACGGGCTGCGCTCGCGGATAAGGTGCCGCTGATCACCGCCACAACTGCCTGCAAGCGGACCGTGTCCCGCTTCAAGGCAGTTTCCCGCAGGGACAGCTGCCCCTGTTCTTCTGTCAGCAAGCGTGCCGAAAGGCGGGCGACCGGAGCGCCCGCCTCCAGGAAGTCGCCTTCGCGCACAAGGATTTCGGCCAGAACACCGCCATCGGGATGTTCTACCGGGCGGGCGTTCGACGAAGGTACGATACGCCCCTTGGCATAGGTCATTTCAGGCAATTCCGCATGCCAGGCCCAAACCGCCGCCGCGAGCAGCGCAGCCATCAATATCCGCGCCACCTGGCGGGCCGTGCCTGTGACTGGCGTGTGGATGACATTCAGTCCACGCTTTTTCGCCTCATCCAGGCTTGGTGTCCAAAAGGCTGTTGACCTCTGTTCCATCTCGCGTTCTCCTTACCGATCGCCGCTGGCATGAGGGCCGAACAGGTATGCGGAAACCTTTTCCCGCCCCTTGCGGCCCTTACCGTTCAGCACTGTCCGCCCTTGCTGCAAGACTGAGAACTTGTCGCCCAAAGCGAGATCCTCGGGCCGGTTCGAAACCAGCAGTGTGGCGCTGCCCGCCCGCCGCCGGGCAATCGCGGCGCGGATCAGGCTGGCATGGCCGGAGGCCAGCCCCTCGCACGGCTGATCGAAAATGCGGACCGGGCCGGGATGCAGCAGCGCCCGCGCCGCGGACAGGCCCTGCAGCAATTCATGCGGCAAGCGGCTGCAGGCCTCGACTGTGAGGCGGGTGTCCATGCCCTCCGGCAAGGCGCCGACTTCGCGCTGCACCCCGGTTTCCTCAAGAACATCCAGGACCTGCCGCTGGGAAACGCCGGGCAGCGCCAGTTCGAAATTCTGCCAGATGGTGCCATAGACAAAGGCCGGCTGCTGTGGGGCAAAGGCAATGGCCCGGCGCAAGTCATCGACCGGGATCTGCCGCTGGTCGGTGCCATTGAACAAAACCCGCCCCGCAACAAGCTGATGCAACCCGGCGAGGGTTTCTGCCAGCAGGGTCTTTCCGGACATGTTTGCGCCCGATAATACCGTTATTTCATCCGGTTGCAGCATCAGACTCGCCCCGGCCAGAACCAGATCGCTGCCGCCAGGCAGCCGCAGCGCTGCCTGCTCCACAACCACCGGTGCTGCAACAGACGGTGCGGTCCGGGGGGCTGCGTCGCGGCGCAGCTCTTCCGGCTGAGCCAGCACCCGGTCGATATCCCGCAGGCTTTGACGGACCGCCATCGCCTGTCCGGCTGCCCTCGCAAGCGACTGAACTGGTGACAGAAACCGCCAGATCACCACAAGTAGGGCGACGAAGCCGCCGATGGTGAGCTCCCCCTGGATCGCCATTCTGGACGCCAGCAGCCCGCCGGCGACACCGGAAAGCAGGATCAGAAGCTGCGAGGCATGGGCCGAAAGCTCAATCAGGTATTGCTGCCGCATGGATGCGTTCAGGACATTGCCGAGCGCAGAGTGGAACCGGCGCTGCCAAGGGGCGGTGCAATTCAGCCGGCGCAGATGCCAGCGCTGCGCCGTAACCGTCTCGCAAAGCTGGCGCCATTCCCGTGCAGCATCGTTGGCACGCACCTCCTGGCGGCGCAGATGCGGAGCGAAGGCCAGCAGGAAAGCAACCTGCGCACCCGCCGCAGCCAGCGCTGCGAACCCAACCGGCGGTGCGATGTAAAACAGCAGCGCACCAAAGATCAAAACAAAGGGCGCATCCAGGCCAACTTGCATCAATGGCCCCACCAGCGCATCCCGGACCGTTTCGAACTGCTTGAGCCGGGCCCGCTGCTGTTGCGTGGTTGACTGCTGCTGCGCGGCATCCGGCAGCGCCATCAGCTTTTCCAGCAGTGCGAGGCTCAGCCGGTGCTCCAACTGCGCAGCCAGGCTGACCAGCGTGCGGCTGCGGATCCGGCGAACCGCCAGTTCGGTTGCCAGCCCAAGGAACAGGCCCGCGGTCAGCACCGCAATGACCCCCGGCACGCCCGCCGGGATCGCGCGGTTGTAGACAAGCACCACAAAGACCGGTGCCAGCAGACCGGCAAAGTTTATTGCGGAGGAGGCAAACAGAAGCGGCCAGACGTGGTCCTGTACGCCTTTCAACAGTGCAGCAGTGCTGTGCGCGGCGGGCCTGCGGCTCGCGGCAGCGGATGGCAGCACCGATAGCCGGGCTTCCTCCGGGCTGGCCGCCGCGGCGGCGGTCCCATCGGGATAGCCAAAGACCCGGAAGCTTCCGTCCGGAGATATGAGTAAACCAATTTCAGGATCGTCCGGACCGGCCGGCGAAGTGTCCTTGCCACGCAGGAACGGCACTCGAAGCGCAATAAGCGCATCGCATAGGTCCCAGCCATCATAGCGGTCCCGCGCGTGCGGCAGGGCAGCCCGGACCTGTGCCTCGCTTGCTTCCCAGCCGCCAAGATGCAGCAGGGACGCCAGCAGCGCCGCGGCACGGGCCGGTTCCGCCCCGTCCCGGCGGTCTGTTGCCCAGTCCAGCAAGGCTGCGTTCGGCAGGAGAGCCTGCGCGCTGTGCCTTTGCCCGATTCCGGTGCTGATGCTGTTCATAGCTGATTTTCCCCCTGCTGTGTCATGCCGCCCCACTGGAATCCGCTTTGCCGGGCTCCAGCCGGATGACGATATCGGCAGCATCGAGAACCGCCTGCGTCGGACGGGTTAAAACGCAGGTCGTCTTGCCGCGCAGCGACAGCAGCATAGTTTCGAGCGCGCGGGCACCGCTGGGATCCAGATCCGCAAACGGATCCTCCAGCAACAAGACGACAGGCTGCGCTGCAAAGGCCCGTGCCAGCGACAGGCGCCGGAAGAAGCCCGGGCTGCCAACCCCCTGGCCGTCGCGGGCAACCCGGCTGTGAACACCCTCCTGGAGCAGCGCCAGTTGGCCGCTGATCCCCAGATTTTCAGCCGCGCTTTGCAAGGCCTCAGTGTAGCCTTCCGGATTGAAGGCCGTGAGGTTTTCCAGGATGTCGCCATCCGTGACCACGGGCTGCCGGGGTTCGAACACCAGGCCTGGCGGTGCCGTAGGGGCATGCGGGTCCGCATAGCCGGCCCCTTCAAGCAGCACTGTCCCTTTGTCTGCACGGGTTTCACCCGCAAGGATCTGCAGGAACACGCCGCTGCGGCAACCGATCCCACCGTCGACGGCAACCAGTTGGCCCGGCGCAGCCGCAAAACTGATGTCTTGAAACCAATTCCCCATTTGACCGGGGCGGCTGAGCGTCAAGTGCTGCACGATGAGCCCGCCCGTGGCGGCCGTCCGGTAAGATCCCGCCGCGGCGTCCGTCACCCCTGTAACTTCTGCCAGCCCTTTGGTCCGCGCGGACGCATCATCCTTGACGGCGCTGAGGAACGTCAGCTGGATCACCGGCTGCACTGCACGCCCGGTTAGCAGCATGCAGGCTGCCAGTTCTGCCACCGGCAGTTTGCCTTGGATGGACAGCCAGCCTCCCAAGGCCAGGATGATCAAAAGGAAAAATACAGAAAACACCAGGTCAACGGAAACCTTGACAAATTGCTCCCGAACCGCGTGGCGCAACCCGAGCACCCCCATCAGGCGGTCGACCGTGGCTTCCTGCCCCAGTTGTTCCAATGCTTCCGGCGACCCCTCAAACAGCGCATCCGACAAGGCTTTCCCTGCCTGTTCACCTTCCGCGCATGCCGTTTCCAGCACGTAGTGTGTCCGGGCGGCCTTCAAGGTGAAGTCGATCAGCAGGACGGCAATCAGGACCAGGAATATTCCAAACAATGTGCTGTGGGATGCATTTGGTATGACCCGGCCGAACACAAGCAGCATGCTTATTGGAAGCGCAAGCGTGAACAGGTTGATCACGATTGCCGAAAGGATTGAATCCGCATCAAGACTTTTCATGCCTGCCCAAAGGGCGGCAGCATCTGGCGGGCGTCTCCCCATCATCGTTACCCTAACACTAATAAACCACTATAGATTGAGTATCCGGAATCCCCCTTTATCGCTGGTAAAGACACGCGCCTTAATGGGGACAATTTTACAGCAAGTGAGTCATCTAATTAATCGCTCTCAGCGTGCGCCGATGGTATTAACAAAATGAAAAGCTACTGGCGGCCGGTTCTTTAACACCCCTCCGTCAAAGCTCAGTGTTTTGCGTTTTGTGGCAGTGTTTGCCAGGGAGGCCGTATTGGCTGAAGAAAATCCGTTCGGCGCTGGGAGCGCCGGAATGACCGGTGGTGGACCGGTTGAAAACCGCATCGAAGAAATGGAGCGCGAACTGCGCACAAAAACTGCCAACACCGCACCGAAGTTCGGTGAGGGGGATGGTACGGACGATGGTGAACGGCAGTCGCTCTTGCACCGTGGCACCATGGATTATCCCGGAATGGAACGGGCCGGGCGCGATGACTGGGACATTTTTCCGAAGGAAGATGAGAGTTCGATTGACCAATCCGCACCCCGGCCGCCCAAAACCAGTCAATTGGAAGACCTGCAAAACACGCTGCCTGAGCAGATGGGTGTTTCACAAGAGTTTTCCGAAGATCCCAGGGATGGCGCCGGTGACGTCTTTGATTTGCCGATGGCATCAACCGAAGCGGCTTCTTCCGGCAGTTCACCCAGAGAAATTGAGCCGCTGTCCCGGCCTGCGCAGAATTTGGCTTCTACCGGCAATCCGCCGCTCTCTGATCCAGGCCCGGTGGACCCGAACCCTACCGACCCGGACCCGGTGGATCCGAACCCGACTGATCCAGACCCGGTAGACCCGACACCGACCGATCCGGACCCGGTGGATCCGACACCGATCGATCCGGACCCGGTGGATCCGTCACCGATTGATCCAGACCCGGTGGACCCGGACCCGACTGATCCGGATCCAGAGGAACCCGAAGTCAACAGCGCTCCCGATGAGCCGGCCTTGGATAACGCCGTGGTCGCCGAGAATGCCGCGGGCGCCGCCATCGGCACGGTCTCGGCCAGCGATCCCGACGGCGATGTGCTGAGCTACAGCGTTGATGACGCCCGCTTCGAGATTGTCGGCACCACCCTCAAGCTGAAGGACGGCATCAGCCTCGACCATGAGGCCGAGCCCACG